>CAZLHV010000362.1:0-1509 GCA_964559205.1 uncultured Bacteroidaceae bacterium | reverse complement strand
TGGACCTCTCCGAGGTCCGTTTTATCTATTTTTTTGGCCCGGCCTTGCAGGCCGCGCTATTATTATTTGACCTGCTCTGCAAGTCTCGCAAAATCCGGCACTTTCAGGAGTGTAACAAATACAAAAAAATCGGTTTTTCTCACTTTTGTGTCATCATCAGGATTGGCTCAGAATCTTCATTCCGGAATTATACAATGTGAGATTGAATTAAAAGATTTGTTTGCTTATTAATATCTATAACTCGCCATAACTATGTTTTTTGACCCACTTCTGGCGAGTGATAGAATCTGAAATTTCCGCTTAGTGTCCGCCATGTTTATGAAAAACGTAGTGCGAATGATAGTGTTTATGCATTTCGTCGCCATGTTTGTGGGTATGTTCGTGGATCAGGTTGACGCTGATCAGAAATTCCTCGTCGTTTAATATTTCTTCCGCCGTGCCTGTTTTACTGATGGTGTGATATTCGGAAAGCACTACCACTCGTGGCTGCAGATGATCGACCAGATCGAGGTGATGTGTTGAAAACACAACGGTTTTTCCGGCGCGGTGTAATGATAAAAGCAATTCAATGACAAAAGTCTGAGATTTGGGATCGAGACCCGCCAGTGGTTCGTCGACCATGATTACTTCCGGATTGATTGTCAGTGCTGCGGCGATGGCAACCTTTTTCTTCTCTCCACCCGATAGACTAATCACGGAGCGGTCCTTCAGATGTTCAATGCCGATGGATGCAAGCATTGCAAGCGCTCTTTTTTCGGCTTCTTCCTGCGAAATCCCCAACTGCAGCGGAGCAAACAACAGCTCTTCGAAAACCGTGCTGCAAAAAAGCTGAACATCTGAATTTTGAAAAATAAATGCGGTCTGTTTCCGGAAGTTTGCATTGAAAGCCGCTTCCCGCAGTGTTCTTTCGCTGACTTCTTTTCCTTTAAACAACACCTTGCCGTTGTCAGGAAAAATGAGTCCGTTCATGATATTTAGCAACGTTGATTTACCGCTTCCGTTCTGCCCCATGATGCAGAGCAATTCGCCCTTACGGACTTCAATATCAATGTTTCTTAGTGCTTCGGTTTTGCCGAAGTATGCATAAGCGATGTTTTGTAACTCAAGAATGTTTTCCATGCTGTTGGATGAATAGGATGGCAAGTCCGGCTGCCACAGAGACGGATAGAATGGCGATGTCGCGCAATTTCAGTTGCTTCGATTTACGCAACGTGATTTTCCCGGTATATCCACGCGAAATCATGGCTGCGTAGGTCTGCTCGTATTGGCTTTTTGATTTTTTAAAAATGAAGAAAATCCTTCCGGAAATAATGCTTCTGATATTAGCATCTTTCACATTTCCAATCAGGCGCGACCTGAGTGCCAGATAGGTTTCTTCGATGGTTTTGGAAAGGATGAAAATAAATTTGTAAGCCAGCGTCAGAATCATCAGAAATGTATTTGGTATGAAAAAGACTTTCATTCCTTTGACAATCTGAGCAAATGATGAGCTGTACACATAGAGCAGCG
>CAZLHV010000361.1:0-1525 GCA_964559205.1 uncultured Bacteroidaceae bacterium | reverse complement strand
CCAGTACGCTTCGCTTCAAGGATGGGCCTCTGCCGGATTAAGCCAGCATCTGTTCAGTTATCAGGCCGGTGTTGATTTTAAGTACAGAAAAATGTTTTGGACTGGACTGGGCTACCGCAGTAACGGGGCATTGCTCGTAAATGCCGGCATTACCGCACAAAGTTTCAGCTTTGGCTATGCCTTTTCGTATGGATTTGCCGATGTGGTGAGCAACAACGCAAGTTATGCAGGCCTTAGCCACAGCATTTTCATCAGAAAAGTTTTTAATGAATTAAAACCGGCGCGTTGATGAAACATTGCGTTTTGCTAATGACCATATTGCTGGTCCGGCTGAATGCGCTGGATGCCCAGAACACTGTTGCCGATTGGGACAGCATCGCCGCTGCCGGAATGCTTCGGATTGCGCCCATGGATGAGCTGAACAGCGATGCCGACGATTATGCGCCCCTGCAACTGCCGTCCGGTGAAATCATTTTTACATCGAACCGTACGAATCCTGTGACCCGCGAAATGGCTTTGGCAGGAAATCATAATGTTTACGTTACCCGAAGTAGAAACAACAAGGTAAAATTCTCGTACTACTACAACAACGACGAACACAGCGCAGTGGCTGGCGCTTCGTCTGATATGAAGCGTGTTTTTGTTTACCGCGCATGGAATGGTGGCGACCTGTTTGTAAGCAGCGGACAAAGT
Source organism: uncultured Bacteroidaceae bacterium (assembly GCA_964559205.1). Taxonomy (GTDB): domain Bacteria; phylum Bacteroidota; class Bacteroidia; order Bacteroidales; family DTU049; genus GWF2-43-63. Next base: position 832 of record CAZLHV010000361.1, on the reverse strand, counting down.
GATAAAGGGCGCAACAGGCATTTCAAATCTTTAGGCCGGAATGTCAATCTGGATCAACGAATGGAGCAATCGGCCGCTTTATGGACTCAGTGGCTGGTGTTTTCGGCTGGCGGAAGCCCGCAGGATCGAGATTTTGATCTGTATTTTGGAATGTTTGATGAAAACGCAAAGGTGTATGGTGTACTCGCAGCCGAAGGTGTTAACAGCGATTCGCTTGAACTCGATGTGCGTTTTATGAACGACGGCACACTTCTTTTCAGCAGCAACCGTGATGGTCGCTTCAAACCATTTCAAAGCCGCTACGACGGAGTGAAATGGCAGAACACCCAAGCCCTTACATTTTTGCCCGACAGTTTTTTGCACAGCGATGTACGCGATATGGTGATTTACGATTCCGTTTTCTTCTTTAGCAGCAACAAAAGCGGCAATTTTGACCTCTATTGCGGCAGCATTCTGAAACAGGAACCCCTGATTGTTCAGCCCGATACACCTGTGGTGGTCATTGAACCCGATACGGTAGTGGTGACCCCTGACACCGTTGCATTGACACCCTTTGAAGAAAAGCTGTTAGATCTCGAGCAAAAACTCGACAGCATGGAGTTCAAACCTTATAAAGCATTTGTTCAGATTGGCGCATACCGAAAAATTAAATCGGTCGCTGCTTTCAAAAGGCAATTTGCCGCTTTCGACACCACTGCGATACGAATTGAAACCGAACAACTCTCCGAATCGGATCATCTGAACAGGTTTTTAATTGACCAAACCTTTTCGTCCCTGCGGGCAGCAGCCATCAGACAACAGGTTGCCCTGCAGCAACAGACCAGTCCTGCCA
>CAZLHV010000360.1:0-1529 GCA_964559205.1 uncultured Bacteroidaceae bacterium | reverse complement strand
GAATTGGATCACCTTTTCCCCTATTACCGGGATATGCTTACGGTTTTATCGGCTGGAATGAGTGCCGAAGAAATAATTTTGAATGGAATTAGTAAGGCTTCAGATGTGGCCAGTGGTGGCCGGCACATGAGCAATCATTTTGCCAAGCAGGAATGGAACATTCATAATGTATCGAGTTCAACCGGAAATCATACCTTGCATGCAACCGGTGTCGCCAGAGCGATAAAATATTATGGATCAAAGGCTGTGGCCATTTCTTCTCAAGGGGAGTCGTCAGTCAGCGAAGGATATGTATACGAGGCCATTAACGGAGCAAGCAAGGAGCAACTTCCGGTGATTTTCGTTTTTCAAGACAATGGTTATGGCATTAGTGTCCCTAAAGCACATCAGACGGCTCAGGCAAAAGTTGCAGATAATTTTCGCGGGTTCAATCATCTGCGAATTATTTATTGTAACGGCAAGGATGTCTTTGATAGCATGAATGCTATGGCGGAGGCTCAGCAGCATGCGTTGGAACACAGTGAACCGGTGATTGTCCATGCTTCGTGTGTGCGAATTCACAGTCACAGCAATAGCGACAGACATGAGTTGTATCGCGATGATTATGAAATGAAGTATGCTACGGATAACGATCCACTAGAAAAGTTCAAGCGGATGCTGATTCGATACAAGCGTATGACTTTGCAGCAAATCGAAGCCATTGACCGTCGTGCTGAAGCAGACTTAAAAAAGGCACACCAGTCTGCAATCAGGGCAGCTGATCCTGACCCTGCAGACATTTATCAGCATTTATATGCGCCCGAATGGAAGACCGTGAAATTTCCTGAGGGCCAACACAATTTTGTTGGTGAAAAGATCAAACTGATCGATGCCATAAACCGTACTCTGAAAGAAGAGTTCCGCTATAATCCCGATACATTTATCTGGGGGCAGGATATGGCAAACAAGGAAAAGGGAGGTGTTTTTAATGTGAGCAAAGGTATGCAGCAGGAATTTGGATCGCAACGTGTTTCCAATGCCCCCATCGCTGAAGATTTCATTGTTGGCACTGCAAATGGAATGAGCCGCTTTGACCCAAAAATACATATCGTGATTGAAGGTGCCGAGTTTGCTGATTATTTTTGGCCAGCAATGGAGCAATATGTTGAAATGTCGCATGAATACTGGCGAAACAATGGAAAATTTGCTCCAAATGTGGTCATTCGTTTGGCGAGCGGTGGTTATATTGGAGGGGGACTCTATCACAGTCAGAGTACTGAAGGCGTGCTTGCTTCTTTTCCGGGAATGCGGGTGGTTTATCCTTCATATGCCGATGACGCGGCTGGCTTGCTACGAACTGCCATGCGATCGCAAGGCCCTACTTTATTTCTTGAACCAAAGGCGTTATATAATCACCCGGTGGCAGCAACAGCCCTTCCCGATGAGTTTGAAGTTCCTTTTGGGAAAGCCAGGATTAGGCGCGAAGGTGTTGATGCAACCATAATTACTTATGGCATGGTCGAGGCGCCCAGATGCGGGGTAAGCACCAG
>CAZLHV010000359.1:0-1553 GCA_964559205.1 uncultured Bacteroidaceae bacterium | reverse complement strand
GCACTTTTTCATCATAGCTTCAACGGCCTGTCCGCTCTGCGGGCGGGCTTTTTTTTCATTCGCATTGCCAAAGAAAACGATTTGATCGGCATATGTAATAATAACTGATCATATTGATTTTATTTAAATTATGCACAATGGTTTGGAAGAATGATTTTGTGTATTTTTGCAATATTAAACAAAACATTATGAATAAGCTTTTTTTGTTGTGTATTGCAGCTCTATTATTTGCACCTTTTCTTCAAGCGCAAATTAATTATGAAAGCCGTCTTGATTTTGACCTCCGAAATGTTTATTCAGGCGAAACAATTTATGAATCGGCTAATGGATAATTTGTTCTTGAATCGACTGCAAATGATAAAGTTGATGGTCAGACTGAAGTAAAATATGATTTGTACAGTGGCGATTTGGAACTAAAAAAGACCGAAACAGTTCTGATTCCTCGGGGAATGAAGTTCGACGAAGTGTATTACAACGATGAATTTGTGTATAATATCTATTCGAACAAACAACGCGAGTTTGTCATCGTGGCTGTGAAAATGAGCGATCTTACTGTTACAAAAACAAACGGAGAACTGCCATCCAAAGCCATGTTAACAGGCATGAAGGTTCTGGGTGATAACGCATATTTTATGGCGCGTATAAAAAGTGCAAGCTTTGTGTATAAAGTTGATTTAGGAAATGGTAAAGGCACAAGTTTCCCTTTGAATATTGGTGCGTATAATCCCAAGAAACTCTACGTTGAAAATTATCAGATGCTTGAAAAATCGTATGAAATTTTGACATTTACACGAGCCAGTGTAAAAAAGAAAGTATCTGAATTATACATGTCGAGAATCGATCAGGATGGCAATGTCGAAAAGCCAGTGAGAATTCAGGGAGTCGCTGATAACAGTCTGGTTTCCATTTCCGGATGCAGGATTGGAGATGACAAACTTGTGATCACGGGCACTTATGCAAAATCTGGGCTGATGTCTGAAGGTTTATTTTTTGGAGAAGTTGAAGATGGAACTGTAAACTATATTCGCTATTACAACTTTCTGGATCTGAAAGATTTTCTTTCTTATCTGCCTGAAAGGCGACAGGAGAAGATTGAAAAGAAAAAAGCTAAAAAAGAATCTCAAGGCAAGGAAATGTCACTCGAGTACTTCATAGCTGATCACGACATCATTGTGCTCAATGACGGTTATCTTTTCCTTGGCGAAGCCTATTACCCGACCTATCGTGAGGAGACAAGAACAACGGTTGGACCCAACGGAACAACCTCGACCTATACCGTGAATGTATTCGATGGTTATCAGTACACCCATGCCGTATTAGCCAAGTTTTCGCTTGAAGGAGAACTGATGTGGGACGTTTGTTTTGAAATGTTCCCGAGCTACAAACCGTTTTATATAAAGCGTTTTATTGCAATTTCAGAACAAACAGCCAGTCAGATCAGTATGGTATTTACTTCTGGCAAGTATATTGTTTCGAAAAGTGTTGATTTCGACGGGAATATTCTGGTCGACGAAAAATGGGAAGTACTTGCCACAGGCGACGATGCGGAGAAA
>CAZLHV010000358.1:0-1590 GCA_964559205.1 uncultured Bacteroidaceae bacterium | reverse complement strand
TAGCGTGCTTCGTTCGGGACGAAGAGGCCGCTGGTTCGAGTCCAGTCATCCCGACCATTGCCACTTTAGCTCAGCCGGTAGAGCAGCTCACTCGTAATGAGCAGGTCGTGGGTTCGAGTCCCATGAGTGGCTCAACAAGGTTGCTAAGGCAACTTTTTTTATGAATATGAAACTACAATTTCAGGATTTAGGCAACATGGAATATCAGGCGGCCTGGGACTACCAGCAGTCGCTTATGGACCAGCTGATCGAACGCAGACAGCAAGAAGGATATGAATCAGACGATTTTGCAGGCTGGTTTCTTGCTGTCGAACATCCGCATGTGTACACGCTTGGTAAAAGCGGCGACGAACAAAACCTGCTGTTAAACTATATTCAGCTTCAGGCAGCCAACGCACAGTTTATTCACACCAACCGCGGCGGCGATATTACCTACCACGGACCCGGACAGTTTGTGGGTTACCCAATCATTGATCTCGAAAAGCTGAATCTCTCGGTGCGCCGATACATTTATATTATGGAAGAGGCCATCATCCTGGCCTTGGCTGAATATGGCATCAAAACCGAACGCCTCGAAGGTGCCACCGGCGTATGGATTGACGGACAAGTGCCCGGGAAAGCCCGTAAAATCTGCGCCATTGGCGTTCGCGTGTCGCGCTACGTGACCATGCATGGCTTCGCACTCAACATCAACACCGACCTGAGCTATTTTGGACACATCAATCCTTGTGGCTTCACCGACAAAGCAGTGACCTCGATGCAAAAAGAGCTCGGAACCCCTCAAGACGAAGAAAAAGTGAAAAAGCTGGTCTTCGACAAGTTTGCTGAACTAATACAGATTTAATTTTCTCGGCATTTTCTGCAAACGCCAATTTTCACGTAATCCAAAACGATTTGTTCATTACGCATCATGAGTAACACAAAGTGCGTAATTTGATATCTCTTAAAATGTTGGTCACAATCAAGTAAATTATTTCTTCGCTTTCAGCCATTTCCATACAGGGATGGCTTTTTGAATGCCACAAAGACAAACATTTATGTACTAGTAATACAAGCTAATGTGTATTTGTAATACAATCTATTGTGTATTACTAATACAAGCTTATTGTTCGGAAGAATCAAAATTATTTTTCGTCGTCCACCTCTTCGTAATCGACATACTCCGCGTTACTGTACGTTCGGTGATTCCCTGATTTCTGCTTTCGTGAGATATGAATATCGCTGCCCTCTTTGCGTGCTTGCCGATGTGCTTCTGAGTTCATTCGCTCCTGCATGCGTCTGATAAAACGACGAAGCAGCCATGGCGCCACCCAACGCCGCATGACAAACGAAAACAGCCACAAACTGGCTATGACAATCAGAAACACTTCCATGATGCAAAGATAGTGAAATCGGCCTAAACTGGTAAGTCAAATGGAAACCGGAAGGCAAACAGGTACAAACATCATTTCCAAAAAATTCACTGTGATTATTCACCCAAAACAATAATGGTGTTACAAAACTCGGCAGAATCATCATCTTCACATCAATGATAATTGTCACTATTTGTTACACTTGACTAATGTTGTTGTTATCTTTGATTTAAAGAGA
>CAZLHV010000357.1:0-1607 GCA_964559205.1 uncultured Bacteroidaceae bacterium | reverse complement strand
TTGTTACGCCCCATGAATAACCAAATAACTCATCACCATTACTGTTCAAATGCAAAACGGACGTTTTGTTTAGAATTTTACTTGTCTCCACTGAATACGCTTCATCTTTATCAAAAGCAATGAACACCTGCTTGTTGAACTCGGTGTACAGTTTTATGATATTCGAAATTGGCTCATCAGCTATATTTTTAAAGATGAGAGAGTCATGCGCTATAGCCGGAAGCGGTGTCAGTTTAAGAATGCTTAGATCAAAGACAATGAGGCTTTTGTAGGAAGTTCCTGTACCACTATCATCTGGTGTCCAGAATGTGTATTTGCTTCCATCTACAAGGTCTATCACAGGCGCTTTTCTTTTTCCGCCGTAAATAATATCATTGAAACGTACCATTTGCTCATTGATGGCAGTTTCGATAAAACGCAATTCTTTCTCCTGGGCCGTAGACAAATTTTCTTTTGCTATTTTTACATCTGCAACAAAATTCTTGGAATCAGCAAATGCCTTGTTCTGATCCTCCAAGTCGGAAATTCTGCGCTGAATTGTGGTGTAATTATCCAAAAATGATTTTGGCACCTTTGTAGGAATTCCAAGTGCGCGCTGTTTATCCTCAAAAGCAAATATTTCTTTACTCAAAGAATCAATGAGGAACCGAAGTCTCTGTGCCTCATCGTTCAATTCACTGCTCAGTATGTTCTGCATTTTCACATGAAACCTTTCGACTTCAGCTAATTTAGACATATTTACGTTTGGAAAAAATTGTGCCAGTTCAGCTAAGTCAGCGGCTGAATGTGTGAAGTCACCGCTAATACTCACGTTTACTATTTCTAATTGAGACTTGAGCTGACTACGCTGTCTTTTCAATGCTGTAATTTTCCCCTTTATTTCAGAAGCCTCATCCGCATGTGCTAAATCATCAGCTGACAATTCCCGATCTGTTTGCTCAATGAGTCGCGACAATTCATCTCTTAGTTGCATAATTACAGTGTCGTTTTTCTTATACTGAGTTTGTGTTGTAATTGAAAATGGTACGAATTCCAACTTTCGCGCTTTATTGAAGGTCTTTCTTATTTCTTCTTTTTTAGCTACCGCATTTTTATACTCTTCGATCTTCCAATATACATTAAATAACTTTTCTAATGCTGTAATCGCAAATTCAGCTTTTTCTCCATGATAGGAGTCCAGTGGCCGTGTGCTTGAGTGGTTATCCTTGCCGTATATTCTTAAGTAGCGCCCAATGACATCGCGGAAAGTGATATACAGCAAATTAATACTATATGATTCAAACAAGAAATCTTTAAATTCCTCTAAGTGAATCGTTTCCTGCACAGTATATGATGAATCGCAAATGTTAACATCGTTGGGATTTACGATGTCTCTGGAAAAGTAGTGAATTTTACCATCAAACTTGAAAGCAAATTTAATAAGATGATTTCCAATATGATGTGCAGCATCGGAATCCTTATATGTATCTCCACCAAAAGCATAATCAATGATTAGCATAAAAGTAGATTTCCCAATAGAGTTGTCGGCGGATTTTCCGCCGAGGATAGTGTTTAAGCCACTATGGAAACGGATAGCCGGACGTGGTTGACCTTTTGATATAAATTTA
>CAZLHV010000356.1:0-1614 GCA_964559205.1 uncultured Bacteroidaceae bacterium | reverse complement strand
GTAATCTTCCGGATTTACCAAAGTGCCGTTTACAAACTCACGGCTGACTTCGACAGGGAGGGTGAAAAACGGGAAAAGAAGGAACAGCATCATCAGCGCAGGGAAATAATGCAGTAGCCGGGTCGATTTGCGCATGCCCGAAACACGTGTAATTGCCCTGAGATAAATATAATAGGAAGGCATGACCGACAAAGTCACCGGAAGTGAAAGCACAAATGAAAACACCATGAGTTCTGTTCGCCTAAGATAGAATCCATGCGACATGAAATAGAATGACCCTAGTAAAATGAAAAATACACTAAGATGAAATAGCCATGGCTTCCTTTTTTTTACTCCAGTCCAAAGAAGAACGAGAGCAAACAATATGCATTCTGTTACGGGCAGAATTTGCAGGATGTCGTCAAGGATGTTCATTCATTAAGAGTCTTTTACAAATATAATGATTGAAAACCAAAAATCAATGAATAACCCGAATTTAACAAAGTCATGCGCGACTTTTTTCGCTTGCTGTTTGTCTACCGAATCTGAGACTTTCAACGGATCAAAGGAATTGTTGTATTTTTGATGAAATTAACCAGCCCATGAAGAAATATTTACTTGTACTGCCGTTTTGTTTTATGCTTCAAAGCATAACGGCACAGACTATTGTGAGCGGGGAGACCGAAGTGGCATACCCGAAGAGTTTCACAGTAACCCCGGCACTTAAAGATTTGCCACCAGCTGTTATCGATGAAAATCCAGATCCATCGCAGTTTGTGGAGAAGAAAGATCGCAATTTGCGGATCCCTTTTGCCGAGAAAACAAATTTAAATGCTGAACCTCAGGGTGAGGATCCTGTGGCACAGAAAACCATGGGAGTGAATTCGCTTGGTGCTCCACTGGTGAGCTGGACTGCTCAAAACGGAAACGGAACCCCTCCCGATCCTACAGGTGCAGCCGGTACCAATCATTATGTTCAGGCGGTCAACTCTTATTACAGGGTCTATAACAAATCCGGCTCTGGTGCAGCCGGTCCTTATACCCTAAGCACCCTGCTTACCTCAAATGCCGGTGACCCCATTGTGATGTATGACAAATTTGCATCACGCTGGGTTATTTGCAGCTTTGATGATTATCCATCGAAGGATTTCTTTTTCGCCGTATCTGAAACAGATGATCCGACAGGCAGTTACAACCTTTATACATTCACAGCCACTGCATTTCCCGATTATCTGAAATTTTCAATCTGGACCAATGGTTATTATATGACGGCCAATTTTGGAACAAGTGAAAGAGTTTATGTCTTTGAACGGGATGTGATGATTGCCGGTGGCGCCAGCCCGCGTATGATGTCGGCTTCATACAACCCTGCCAATGCAGGATATTTCTTCTGTCCCCTGACTGCTTTTGCCGATGGCCAACTTCCTCCGGCCGGAACCCCATGCCCGATTTTTTCATTCGAAGATGACGGCTGGGGAGCATCGTACGACGATGCTATCAATATTTACAATGCCAATGTCGACTGGACAGCCCAGACCTTCACCATAACTCTTAAACAGACTCTGATGTCAGAGCCTTTTGATGCGTCTTATAATTCCAGCTGGAATGATATCACCCAGCCAGGCACCACTGCCA
>CAZLHV010000355.1:0-1636 GCA_964559205.1 uncultured Bacteroidaceae bacterium | reverse complement strand
GCAGTCTTCACTGCAGGCCAATCTAAGCGAGATGAGGGGTGATCCAAATTTTTCAAATAACTTTCCGTGCGCAATGTTGTTCAATGCTCCCCCATTCTTCCACAAAAACCACATGAAAAATGCGATCATGATTCCCCGATTTTGGATCATTCCACTAGGATAGGTTTTGATCAACACTTGATATCCACTTGTTTCGATTTGCTTTGGGTTGAGTACTCTCAGCTTGATATGTCTCAATAAATGCTTCACTAATGAAGAGCCCGATTCATCACCACACAGTGCAGCCTGAACAATTCATCTGTTTTCATGGCCCAAACAGCCATGCATGACCCTAACTGGTCGATTGGAAAAAAGCTTTCCGCATATTTTTTGTAACATTGCAGAAAAAAAATGAGATCGTTCACTGTATGCGCATTGTTTCTTGCGTTCACTATCGGCGCAAACCTGTTGCAGGCACAGGAGTTAAAACCATTGCTTAGTAGTTTGCCCGGAGTCCGTGTACTCGAGAAATCTCCAGCCTCAGGCTTCACCGAATCATATGTGGTTTATTTTACAATCCCAGTCGATCACAACAACAGCAGCAAGGGCAATTTCGAACAGCGGGTATTTATTTCTCATCGAGGCTTTGAAGCTCCAACCGTTTGTGTAACCGAAGGTTATCTGGCTTCATATGCAAATTCGTCATGGTACGTCGAGGAGCTGGCCAGTCTGCTCAATGCCAATCAAATTGTGATTGAACATCGGTTTTTTGGCAAAAGCATGCCCGAAGGAAGCCCATGGGAATACTTAAACGTAAAGCAGGCCGCAGCCGATCATCATATCATCATTTCGGCCTTAAAGGAAATTTATCGTGGCAAATGGGTCACCACAGGTTCAAGCAAAGGGGGAAGCACTGCAGTGTATCATCGTTGCTTCTACCCCGACGATGTGGATGTTACAGTGGCATATGTTGCCCCTTTTACCATTGCAGATGAAGATCCACGGACCATCGATTTTCTGAAAAAAGTGGGTCCCGATAGTGTGCGGGCGAAAATTCATGCATTTCAACGGGCCGTGCTGAAAAACCGAAGTGAAGTGTTGAGGTATTTCACCATGGATATTACGAATGCAAGCGATACCTTGGTGGTGAGCCCTGACAGTGCTCTCGAATACATGGTACTCGAATACCCGTTTTCATTCTGGCAGTATTGCGGCAATCAGGCAGCTATTCCTGCTCCCGATGCCAGTCCAAAAAGCTTGTACAAACACCTGAAGAGTGTTGTTCCGGCCGATGCATACAGCTCACTCGACAAGGGTGGAACAGGGGCTTTTTATATTCAGGCATACAACGAGGTGGGATATTATGGCTACGACAGCACAGGTCTGGGCGATCTACTGATGATGAAATCGGCATTTATTACCAACAGTGTGCTTGTGCCTAAGAGTGTTAAACGCAAATACGATCCGCAGGCGCTTAACGAGGTTCGTGATTTTATCAGCAAAAGGGGAAACAACATCATTTATATATATGGTGCAGATGACCCCTGGACGGCTGCAGCTGCAGAGCCCGGCTCCCAAACCAACGCTTTGAAAGTGGTTGCTCCGGGCGATTGCCATAATGTGAGAATTGCCGGGCTTCCCGAGGATATGAAAAAGA
>CAZLHV010000354.1:0-1657 GCA_964559205.1 uncultured Bacteroidaceae bacterium | reverse complement strand
TACAGTGCATTTCACCACATCGTTATAATGATAGCCGGCTTCTTCAAGGATATAACCTATATTCTTCATCACCTGATGCGTTTGTTCAGTAATTCCTCCGTCGACAATACGGCCTGTTTCCGCATTTAAGGGTATTTGTCCCGATACAAACAGTAAACTTCCGGTTTGAACAGCCTGACTATACGGTCCAACAGCTTTAGGAGCGCGTGATGAATGAACGATTTTTTTCATAACATTGGTATTTGTTGCAAAGTTAGTGAATTTCATGATTTTGATAAAATACGAAGCGCATTTTGCCGTTTCAGAAAATATGTTTATCTTTGCACGATGTTCCGAAAAAGAGTAAAATATATTCTCGACCCGATATCTCTCACATTTCATCAGGTCGAAAAATCGGGAAAATATATCAGTTCCAGACTTCTAAGTGGTCTGGGGTTGTCCCTGATGGTTGGTTTTGCCATTGCCTTTCTGTTTTTTAAATTCACCGACAGTCCCCGTGAAAACACGGTTGACAGAGAGCTCGACTATTATAAGTTACGAGTACAGCTCATTAATAATAAAGCCGATAAAGTCCTAAGTATTCTTCAAACCATGCAAAGTAAAGATGACGGCACCTATCGCACCATCTTTGCCATGAAACCGCTTGATGAGGAGATGAGGAATGCAGGTGTTGGTGGTCCTGACGACAATACCGGCCGTTTTGATGTTGTAGCCAATGGGCAGTTGCTTAAGGAAACTGCAGGGAAATTAAACCTGATTAACCGCAAAATGGCGATCCAATCCAAGTCGTTTTCCGATTTGGCAGTCATGGTGCGTAATAAGGAAAAAATGCTGGCTTCTATTCCCAGTATTATGCCGGTCGATAAAAACAGAGTGAAAGTCTCGAGCGGATTTGGATGGCGACAGAACCCTTTTACGCGAAGCGGATCGCAGTTTCACCCTGGAATCGACTTTGCAGGAAAAATCGGCACACCTATTTATGCCACTGGCGACGGTGTTGTGATTGATCCTTTTGGTTCTATGACCGGATACGGCATTGCTGTTGTCATCGATCACGGTTATGGTTTTGAAACATTATATGCTCACCTGTCTAAAATGCTTGTAAAGCCCGGCGATAAAGTGAAACGAGGTCAGGTGATTGGTTATCTGGGTAATACAGGCCCAAGCACTGGTCCTCACTTACATTATGAAGTAAGCCGTAATGGAAAGAAAGTAAATCCCATCAATTACATTTACAGTGGATTCAGCACCGAAGAGTTCCAACAACTTATTAAGGAAGCTGAAGAGAATCACAAAATCCTTTCCTAAACTTTTTTTATTAGTCCAGTGGGGGCATTATGAGCCCGGATTCAGCATGCCTTTTTCGCTGTATACATTTGGCTGCTGAAGTCCTTTCACAAAGAGATACACCAGAATCAGACATGAGATGCTATTGAACACAATTCTCGAAAATTCAAATCGACCCACACCGAGGTGATGTGAGAATGTGATTAAAAAAAACAAGAGGCTGAAAAACAGCAGGGAGTAATTAATCCAGTCGAGCTGAGTGTGTTCACCTTGACCAAAATCGCCCCTGTATGCTCGTTTGCAGCGCCTGACTTCGTTGAACATTAAAACCAGGTATACCACAAGCTGAATGTTAATGAGTCCTAATACA
>CAZLHV010000353.1:0-1676 GCA_964559205.1 uncultured Bacteroidaceae bacterium | reverse complement strand
GTTTCACTTGAATAATTTATTTTGATCAGGATGAAATTTTGCTCGATTTTGACATTTCTAATCTGCGTTTCTGTTTTGGAAAATTATATGATATGAGATTGTATTTGGCCATTTTGGTTTGCGGGGTTATCCTGTTTTCTTGTTCACAGAATAAAGCTGATCGTCTGGATGGCTCATGGCTCCTCGATCACTCCGGGAAATATAAATCTCTGTTCACTCCATTTGACCTTTATTTTGAAGGTGATTCGGTTATTATGACAGATGGAAATCTGTTCAGGCATCATGCGCACTACAAGATGATGAATGACTCTATTGAGCTTATTTTTTCAAACGCTGTCGTGAAAAAAATGGAATTCAGGCAGCATTCAGACAGCATGATATGTGTTGGTGGTTTGAATTACCACAGGGTCACTAACCTGCCTAGACCCGGAATGAAACCATATAAGTTGATGGATTATAAGACAAATGAAACTCTAAAAGCTGATTCATATTCGTTTGTTATTCATCTGGTGAAGATGAAAGGGAAAGCGAAAGCCATTCTAAATGACCAGGTTGCAGAGTTAGCAGACATTCCCGACTTTTTATCAACCTGTGCTGGAAATGATCAAACTGTTGCAATTTTTCTTGGAGAAGGAATTGAGTTTTCTGATTTAGCTGAGGCTTATACGTTTATTGAATATGCTGGTGTAAACAAAGCAATTCTTGTCACAGGCAACGCGTGTTTTGACGAGTTTTACGCAATGACAGATTCGATAAACATTGACAATGGTTTCAGGGCATGGGTTCTGCAACAGCATAACATGCCTCCGGCACAAACAAAGCCTCTTTCCGATTGCCCGAACGGACGACAGGTAGTTGTGGTGAATCACCAAACTGACATTGAAAAGGTTATGAGTATAAATGATTCATTACAGTATTTGATCATGGTTGATCATCAGTTGGAGCTCATCAGCTATTTTAATTTGCTGGAAATCACAAAAGGGAAAAAGCATATATTGAAAATAATGGGTAATAAATGAATCTCACTGAAAAAGCAGCAGAGCTGATGACTCAGGTTTTAATTGTTTTTTTGCAGTGAACAGACATGTTTTTAACATTGCATCACTCCAAAGGTAGAAAACCGGACTCACCTTTTGAAATATGTATATTTGCAAAGTTTACTAGCCCAAAGCGCAATTCCTGACTCCAAAACCCTGACTTCAATGAATGATGTCGCCTCTCATAAAAACACGAGATGACCCATGGCAATTATTGGTTTTTTCATTGATGAGTGGATCGATTTTGCAAAGAAGCATAACGGTTCCGTTGAGCGATCCAGAACAGGCTTAAACCCAATTGGTTTTGGCATGAGTGTTTGGCAATCCGTGTTTCTGAAAATCCCCTTTGCTGCTTCGGAGATTGTGATTATGACCGGAGAGGCCGCAAAAATGGAAATTTATTTTGATTTCAAAACGGACATCAAACAGACATTTCTCATTTACCCTGAGGACTACATGGACAGAATTGGAAAATTCTTTCATCTTCTTGAAGACGTTTGTGTTGAAGACGAAGTTTTCGACAATCAATATTACATTAAGTCAGGGGAGAAGGAATGTATTCATACAGTATTGAGCGAGGATGTCAAGGACTTTTTAATTCAAAACCGATCCTATGTTTCAAATTTCAAGCTCTCCCTG
>CAZLHV010000352.1:0-1709 GCA_964559205.1 uncultured Bacteroidaceae bacterium | reverse complement strand
TCCTCCACCAGAAATTTTTTTTAACATGGTACTTGAATAGGAAAGGCCAATTTCATTATAGTTGTTGTTGGTCAAATAATTAACACCAAAGCTATTCAAGTATGTTGAACTCACACAGCAACTATAATGGCGATTCAAATTAATTTCAAATCCTTGCAAATTTTCATTGAAATGCGATTCGAAAATATAAGAACCTCCTAATAATCCATGATATATTGGCCTTTTAGTAAACGAACTTAAGCTTACAAATAAGCCTCCAAGGATAAATATCAAATATGTGATTCTTTTAATCTCCAATGTGCTTCGTTTTAATTGCGGCTATAATACAAGCATCCTCATTGCAGCGATTTCACTTCTGCTCTTAGCAAAGATAAACAGATTTTTTTCACAATTCATTGTTTCAGTATAATGCACCATTCATGCTGGATGCCTGAAAAATGAAGTTTTCAGATATCGATATTGTGTACCGCTTTGGCAATAGAGTAGGAACATTCTATTTATCGGGTTCAAAATCGAGCGAAATGGAATTCATGCAGAAGCGTTTGTACGTGGGTGGAGGACCATCATCGAACAAGTGGCCTAAATGAGAGTTGCATCGTCCGCAAAGCACTTCGGTTCGATTCATGCCAAACGAATAATCTGGCTTGTAACGCACGCTTCCTTCTCGGTCGGACTCAAAAAAGCTAGGCCATCCACACGAACTGGCAAATTTAGCGTCGGAACGAAAAAGTTTATTGCCGCACACAGCGCAAAAATAGGTACCTTTTACATCGTGCTGGTAGTACTTTCCCGTAAAAGCACGCTCGGTAGCTGCTTCGCGGGCAACAGCATACAGGTCGGGCGAGAGAATTTTTTTCCATTCAGCATTGCTCACATCCAGATGTGCGGTATCGGTTCTGGAGTAATATGGATTATCTGTTGATTGCATATTAGAGCTGTTTTGTTGCGATTGACTGTTGCATGCAATTAAACTGATGCCCAGCAATAGCCAAATGATTGTTTTCATATTTCATTACTCCTTCAATTTTTCTTTAAAAACCTTCCGGAATTTATCCAGCTTCGGCTTGATGACCATTTGGCAATAAGGTTTCTGCGAATTGTTTTCATAATAATCCTGATGATATTCTTCAGCTTCGTAAAACACTGAATATGGGCTCACTTCTGTGACAATTGGACTAGGATATGCCTCCTCGTCGTTCAGTTTTTGAATATAATATTCCGCCAGTTTTTTTTGTTCTTCGTTATGATAAAATATGGCAGAACGGTATTGTGTGCCCACATCGTTGCCTTGCCGGTTGAGCTGTGTAGGATCGTGTGTCTGGAAAAATGCTTCCAGCAATTCGTCGTAAGTAATTATTTCCGGGTTGTAGATGACATTGCAAGCTTCGGCGTGACCTGTTAGTCCAGAACAAACCTCATTGTAAGTCGGATTTTTCAGCTTTCCGCCAGTATAGCCCGAAATCACTTTTTCCACTCCTTTGAGCTGTCTGAATTGTTCTTCAACGCACCAGAAACAACCTGCTGCAAATGTGGCCGTATCTGTTTTTAATGTGTCCATTTTTGTTGCGTTTTGTTCCTTATTACGTTTTTCAGTGGAACTCTGTACATTCGAACACGAAATGAATCCTGCTGTTAGCAAAAAACCGAGCAATATTTTGAGTCTTGTTTTCATTGCGATATTGTTAATGTTTTTGCTTCAATCGAATGAT
>CAZLHV010000351.1:0-1767 GCA_964559205.1 uncultured Bacteroidaceae bacterium | reverse complement strand
TTCAGTCTCATTGGCAGATACCACAATGGCTTCCATTTGCAACTGTGAAAAGCTGAGGACAACAGGTAAATTCTCGTTTTTCTTCAGGTCGATGGTGATAATTTTTTTATTGTATCCCAAAAAAGAGAAAACAATTTCATATTTGCCTGGATCAAGCGAAAGAGAATAGAATCCGTAAGGGTTAGTGATGACGCCTGTGGTGGTGCCGTTGACATAAACGGCAGTGCCTATCAGACTTTCGCCCGTTGCGCTATCGGAAACATGCCCGCTGATTGTAAACCGAACCGTTTCGGAGGGAACCACACTCTGTTGCTTTTTTCCGCCTTTGAGGACCACCTGTTTTTCTACAATGGAATAGGTGATGCCAAATGGTTTGAACAGGTCGTCAAGCACGTTGCGAACAGGTTTGTTGTGGCAAATCACGTTCACCTTATCATTTATCGGAATTTGAGAAGGGCTGTATGAAAAAAGCAACCCGCTGGATGTGTGAATAGCTTCAAGGGCTTGTTGCAATGTAACATTTTCAAGCTTCAGGCTTATTTTAATGTTCAGATTTTGAGCATGAGCAACGCTGGCACCCCAAATGAAAAGTGCCCCGATGAATGAAATACTGATCCATGCTCTGGTGAAAAACATATGCAAAAATAGTGAATTATTCGCAGGGCGAACCACTGATAACAATGCCGGTGCTGCTTTGAACAATGCTTAATCCTAGTGTAGATTCAAGAACTTTCAACACCGACTCGAGTGTTTGATTCTCGAAAGCAACACTCAACCTGCAGTCACCTATAGCCGGATTCGACAAGGTGATTTTTTTATTGTATGCCTTCGCAATAACCGCTACAACCTTGTCAAGTCGTTCATCAGAAAACTTCATACTTCGGGTTTTCCAAACCAAAAAGTATTCTTCGTGTTGTGAAGTGGTTGAGATATTCTTTGTCGAAGGATTGAAACTTGCTTCCTCTCCCGGCTTAAGAATGGTTTTACTCTCGGGTGTGTCCTTGTAATATGCCGCAACGCTTCCCTCGATAAGAATCACCTGAACCTGATTGCCCGGACCATTTGTGTTAATGTAGAATTTTGTCCCCAGAACCTCAACGCGAAGATCTCCGGCTGAGACAATAAAAGGTTTGTCGGGGTTATGCGACACATCGAAATGTGCCTCGCCTTTTAATTCAACTTCGCGTCGCTCACCCTTCATGTCTTCAGGATAAGTAAGACTCGACCCCTTGTTTAGTGAAATATGTGACCCATCGGGGAGCTGAGTTTCAATGACATCGTTTGAGGCCACAAGATGAATGGAGTCGGGTTGGCCAAAAATAATCTGTTTAAGAAGGAAGCCGACTGAGAAGAGCAGTATAATGGCTGCGGCAACACGCAACAAAGAACGGCGGTTAAAGAATGAGGAACGCGAATCAAAAGCAACAGCGTTTCGGTATTGATGTTCCGATTCCATCCTGTGCTTTATTTCAACCCACTCTTTGTCAAGATCAACCTGTTGTTCGATCATCTCTTGCGAAACAGCATCGTGTATTTTTTTCTGCTCTTTGAAAAGTTCTTTGTTCAGGGGATGTTCCTCAAGCCATGCCCAAAGCTCTGAAATCTCATCACCGCTTGCTTCGCCGGTGAAGTAGCGGATCATCAGATTGTCGTAATATGTGTTTTCAGAGTTCATTTTTTTATGGCTTCAGACATCATACACATGAAAAACAGTTTACCCTTACTCAATTGTTGAAAAAATGAAAAAACTCCTTGAAACCCCAATGA
>CAZLHV010000350.1:0-1773 GCA_964559205.1 uncultured Bacteroidaceae bacterium | reverse complement strand
AACAATTGTTCAATGGCTTCGGCCATCAAATGCGCCGAGCTGTGCCAAAAAGTCGACTTGCCATTAACATCGTCCCATGTAAGAAGTTTGATCGATGCATTGTGGGCGATAGGACGCATCAGGTCAGTGGTTTCTCCATTCACTTCAACCGCAAGTACATTACGCGCTAGTCCTTCGCTGATGCTGCGTGCAATATCCATGCCCGTGACTTTATCGTTGTATTCACGCACATTTCCATCGGGTAAAGTAATTTGAACCATTGTTGCCAGTTTTCAAAAAAGAGGTGCAAAAGTACAAAGAATCATTGAATTGACCAAATATTTCACGCATTGATCTCAACACATTCATATTTCTGATCATCACTTGCAATATCAACAAGCATTTCGCTGTCAGTGAGATCAGAATATATCTTAATTCATTATTACTGAAAATTCATTTTGGCAATCATGATAATTCCGATCACCTGAAAAATGCGCTTATATTTGTACTTCATTGTGCTCTATGGATACTGAAGCTTTCAGAAAAAAATTGCATCGGATTCCTGAATTGTCTGGAGAGGAAGCTGAAACCGCTTCTGAGATTGTTAAGCAACTAAGTGCCCTTGGATATAAGGATATCCGTTATGGATTTTCGGGGCATTCGGTGCTTGCGATTATTGGAGGTAAGGAACCAGGACCGGATATCTTGTACCGCTGTGACACCGATGCTTTACCTGTTTCAGAAGCATCAGGGTTCGAACACCGTTCTGTTCATGATGGCATCATGCATGCTTGTGGACATGACGGTCACATGGCGATTATGATGCGTTTTGCCGAAATGTTGGCTCATCAAAATCCAAAACGGGGAAGAGTGTTGCTGTTGTTTCAGGCTGCCGAGGAAACGGGAAGGGGAGCTGCAGGGGTCCTGAATTCAGGCATTCTCGATGAGTTTGATATTCAAATGGCGTTTGCTTTGCACAACATCCCAGGTTATCCCGAAGGCTGTATTCTTACTAAAAGCGGGTCATTTTCGGCTGCAGTCGAAAGCATCAGCATTGAATTTCATGGCCTGGCCGGACATGCAGCAGAACCAGAAAACACTGTGAATCCTGCCATCGCAGTTTCCGAGACCATCGCATTTATGCACTCGCTCTGTATGGAAAGCAGTGAAGAAGACTATTTTATAGCCACCCCTGTTTTTTTGCATTCCGGAACCGAATCATTAGGCACGTCGGCTGCTGATGCCAGATTGATTTATACGTGCAGGGCATATCGCAATGATGTTTTTCAAAAAATGAAGAAAACCATTTCAGATGCATTGATGAACATCACAAGTCGAACAAAAGGCCTTCAAGTTAAATGCGATTGGATTGAACCTTTTAGGTCTATTGAAAACTCAGATGCTGCATTTAAGCTGATTCATGAGCTTGCTCAAGGCCATCAATGGGGCTTTTATACGATGGAAAAACCGTTTCGGTGGGGCGAAGATTTCGGTGAGTTCACTTTGCGATATCAGGGACTCATGTTTGGATTAGGTGCTGGATTAAACGTGCATCCCTTACATCATCATCTGTACGATTTTCCCGATGGAATCATTGATGCAGGAGCTCAGGTTTTTTACACACTGCAGCAGAAGTTATTGATTTAAGCCTTGACGGAAATTTTCTTAAAAGAATTTTTTTTCTTGATATTTAAAAAACTTTGTATATTTGCACTCCCAAATAAGGGACAACGAACGGTTCGGTAGTTCAGTTGGTTAGAATACGTGCCTGTCACGCACGGGGTCGCGGGTTCG
>CAZLHV010000349.1:0-1776 GCA_964559205.1 uncultured Bacteroidaceae bacterium | reverse complement strand
TTGCCAATTCAATTGTAAAATAGCCTGTGCCACAACCCAAATCAAGGACGGTCATGCCTGGCTGGATATACTTTTTCAGTATTCTTTTCGGATTTTGCACCAATCTGCGAAAACGGCTTTCCAATGCATTTGCATTTTCTATTGAGTGTAGGTGAGTGTGATGTAAACGATTCATTCAAAACGCTGAATTTGCACTATTATCCCTGACAAATATAAACAAAAAGCAAAGGCTCCTATTGGATATGTGATAAATTGTTTTTCATGATATGCCCTCCAGACGTCATCTTATTTCGACCGAATGGGGATCCATATTTCTTCTTCAGAATCGGGATCTTCATTTTTATATTTGTTGCCTAATACTTCAAAATGAGGCCGGTTGTCCAACACGTATTGCGAATCGGGGAGCCAAACTCCAAAAATATATTGAAAGATATCATGGTCACCACCTGATCCTTTATAGTCAAACACGGCATAAAGTCCGGCTGAGAGTGTAAACGTCTCCATCTCGTTTGGCACGCTTTCAAAGTCGCTTACTTCTATTGCAGCCCATTTCTCAAAAGCCTGCGTGGGTTGAAAATCTAAAAAATGAAACGGTTCATACACTGCCATTGATATTAAATCGCTGGTCAGATTGTTGGTTATTTCTTTTCGTCTAGGCATGAAGCTTCTCCACAGGTCTCCGGTTTTATTGTCCGACAAACTCATGGTGAGTCGTTTTCCAACAAGCTTTTTCTCTTTTGATCTTTCAATTCGCGGCTCCATCTTTCTCATTGGGTTGGAATAAATTTTTTTACGCAGGTGGTTCATTTTTGCTTGCTCCGTACTGTGACCACAGGATGTCAGCTGGCCAAGTAATTTTCATGGAATTTCATTTTCGCTAAATTCGGTTTCGGGCAAAATGTTTGTCTTTTATCAAAACTGGCTTTTTCTCATGACGCATTTATAAAACACAGGTCTTTGTTTACAATCCGCGATGCATTAAAACAACTTTAGTACACCTGTTGTCCATGTTCCGCCATTTCGTTTAAATGCATCTTCAATAATGCATTGAGCTCCCGCTGAATATCAGCAGGAGTTTCGTTGTCTTTAATTTGTAGTTCGTCAAAAATTTCAAAATCAAATTGTTCTGACCCCAGTTTGTTCCAGTCGTTCTGCAATGGCTGGCTGGAATGCATTCCAGCTTTTAATTGAAATAGGTCAGAGTTAAATGCTCTGTCTAAATCCATCGTGGTTTTCAAATATACTCTGCCATCGGCTTTGTTTTTGATTTGAAAAATGCCAGCCCTGAGTTTCATGGCTTTATATTCATTTTTCAATTCTTTTTTTGTTTTCATATGGTGTGTCGGTGCTGATTGTTGTTTCATCGGGGTGTTAACCGTTCTGTTTTTTGTTCAATTTCTATACGATAAGTCAGGGTGATAAGAACAAAGCTTCTCAATCATGCTCAAATCCAAGTGTTTCCTTTATATGCAGCAGCTTGATTTTCTTGTTGATATAATCTTTTTCAATCCATTCCAATCTTTGTTGAATCTCTTTTGAAAACCCAGCAGGATCTTTATCATAGTGCTTTTTGATGGTGGCTTCGGTAAACAATTTCAATGCAGCCTTGCAGGCATCACAAATGGGGTAATTGTACAATTCCTGTGCTGTTGCTTTTCGGCAGTTGTAACAAGGTTTAGTCATTTTATACCAATTTGAAATACATAATCGTCCAAAAGTAAATAAGTGACTGTCTAAAAATCATTCTACTTTTTTGCACAAAGAGCTCCAAGAATC
>CAZLHV010000348.1:0-1789 GCA_964559205.1 uncultured Bacteroidaceae bacterium | reverse complement strand
TTTGCACTGGGGTTTTTGGTAGGCTATTACATTGTGAAATACTTTTTCCAAAAAGAAAAAGCCCCAATGGCCGAGATTGATAAAATGGCACTTTATATTATTCTTGGCTCTGTCATCGGTGCTCGATTAGGTCATGTGTTTTTTTATGAGCCAATGGAGTTTTTAGCAGACCCCATTCAGATCTTCTACATCTGGAAAGGAGGACTTGCCAGCCACGGTGGCGCTATCGGACTCATTATCGGGCTTTGGCTTTACTCGCGCAAATCATGGAACCGGTCCTGGCTGCACATTATGGACAGAATTGCAGTACCCACAGCACTTGCAGGTGCTTTTATCCGCCTTGGCAATCTTTTCAACAGCGAAATTTACGGTTACGAAACCGACATGCCCTGGGGCTTCATATTTATCAGAGACGGTCAAACCATGCCTCATCACCCCACACAAATTTACGAATCGCTGGGCTATGTTCTCATTTTCGTATTCCTGCTTATTCTTTACAACAAGCGTAATGGGATCATCAACCGGGGCCTATTGGTCGGCTGGATGGTTTTGCTGATATTTGTACTGAGATTCTTTGTCGAATTTATAAAAAATGTTCAGGTTGATTTTGAGCAGGATATGATGTTGAATATGGGGCAATTGCTTAGCATCCACTTTGTTTTAGGTGGATTAGCTCTCATTCTCTACTCTAGAAAACTTGGACCAGCTCCGGTGATTCAGCCCAAAGGCGGATCATCAAAAAAAAGCTGACGTCTAAAACTCACTTATAAAAATACTGCAATCCCGATCAAACTTCAGATCGGGATTTTTTTTCTGAAAAAGCCCGTAACAGGCTGATCCGCTACCGCTTAGTGAAGCGTATACCGCACCACCTTCATATAAGCGATGAATTATCTGGCCAATTTCAGGATATCTCTGAACAACAGGAGCCTGGAAATCATTGATCAAATTTGTTCTCCATTGCGTCACTGGCCCTTGAACGATTTTTTCTATCGAAGGTCTGTTATCTGCAGGCTGCACTAATCCATAGGCAATCGAAGTGGCCATGCCACTACTCCCATCAGAAAGTTTTTTCGGAAACACTATGACCAAAGTCAGTTCATCAAGCCTGATGCTTGTACGCTCTAAGATTTCTCCCCTGCCACTGGCAATTGAAGGCGTTGCATCAATAAAAAATGGGCAATCACTCCCCAATTCGGCTGCATGTATTCTTAATTCATCATCTGATAAACCAATGGAAAAATAAGAGTTCAACAAGCTCAGCGCCGCAGCAGCATCGGACGAACCGCCTCCCAATCCGGCTCCGGATGGGATTTGCTTAACCAAATGAAATAGGACAGGGCTGATGCCATATACGTCAGACAAACGCTTCCAGGCTTTATAAACAAGGTTCTGCTCCAATGGAATGGCAATCTCCGATCCAAAAATGCGGATTTCGGTGGTATGAGCCGCTTCTTTCACTTCCAGGGCATCGTGCAAAGGTACGGGTATCATCACGGTCTCAATATCGTGATAACCATCAGGTCGCCTCCGGAGAACATGCAGCCCCAGATTGATTTTGGCTTGCGGAAAACAGAGCATGTGGCAAAAGTACAGAAAAAGAACAATGCAAAAATGTATATCAATGATAAAACCATGCATTTGTCCTGTTATAGCACAAAAGCAGACCGAAGTCTGCTTTATTGTGCCCGGAACAGGACTTCCCGACGACAATGTCGGGATAAACTTCTCGTCCTGTTATAGCACAAAAGCAGACCGAAGTCTGCTTTATTGTGCCCGGAACAGGACT
>CAZLHV010000347.1:0-1794 GCA_964559205.1 uncultured Bacteroidaceae bacterium | reverse complement strand
TAGAAAGGATCGAAACCCAGCAATTCGCACATGCCGCGCACGTTTTCGTTAATCACGACAGCTTCTTCGTGAACAAGCACGCCGGTGTTGTTATGCTCAGCCATTTCGCAAAGTACTGTGGCAATGCCGCCCCGCGTGGCATCGCGCATGAATTTCACTTTGCATCCGGCATCGAGAATGGCGCGGATCATATGATTCAGCGCGGCACAGTCGGATTTGATGTCGGTATTGAAATTGCCGAAATTGCGTGCCGCCATAATGGTCATGCCATGATCGGCAATGCTGCCGTTGATCAGAATTTTATCGCCGGGTTGGATCAGTTCTCCTGTTCCGATGGATTTGTGCTCAGCTTTGATGAAACCAATGCCGGCGGTATTGATAAAAACCTTATCGCACTGACCTTTGTTCACTACTTTGGTGTCGCCGGTAGCGATGATCACGCCTGCCTTGCGGGCTTCTTCGGCCATGGTGGAAACAATGGTCTCAAGTTCTTCGGCGGATAAACCTTCTTCGATAATAAATGCAGAACTGAGGTATTTCGGAGTTGCGCCTGAGACTGCAAGATCGTTCACAGTGCCGCATACAGCCAGCTTTCCGATGTTGCCGCCGTTGAAAAATACCGGCGTTACTACATATGAATCAGTTGTAAAAGACAACATTTCGCCTTCGCATGGAACCACTGCAGCATCGCTCTGCTGGCCGAGTACAGGGTTGCCGAAATGTTTGTAGAAAATTTCCGAAATCAGTTCGTGCGACAAACGTCCGCCGCTTCCGTGTCCGAGTAAAATATTTTTTTCCATTATTTGTTGAATCTGAAGTAAGCATTGCAGGCGCCTTCGTGCGAAACCATGCAGGCACCAACGGGATTTGAAGTGGTACAGGCCTTTCCAAACAGTTTACAGTCATTCGGTTTTTTGAGGCCTTTGAGAATTTCGCCGCAGATGCAGCCTTTGTCTTCGCGTGTGGGCTCGACTTCTACAGGAATCATGCGCTCTGCATCGAAATCAGCATATTTTTCATTCACACCGAGACCGCTGTTAGGAAGGGTTCCCAGGCCGCGCCACCAATCGTCGCGCAGGGAGAAAACTTCCTGAATTGCTTCCTGAGCTTTCACATTTCCTTCGGGTGTAACTGCGCGCCGGTACTGGATTTCGACTTTGTAATTATTCTCTTCGTGCTGTTTGATCAGCATGTAAATGGTCTGCAGAATATCGACCGGTTCGAAGCCGCAAACAACGCAGCCCACGTGGTATTTGGATGGCAGCGCTTCGTATATTTTTGTTCCTGTAATCACGCTCACATGTCCGGGAGCGATGTAACCATTGATGGCAACACCTTCGTCAATCAGCGCTCCCATGGCGGGCGGCATGATTTTGTGCGAACTCAGCAAAAAGAAATTCTTCAGGTTTTCTTTTTTTGCATTGATGAGTCCGGCCGCACTGGGAGGCGTTGTTGTTTCGAAACCAACACCCAGGAAGACCACTTTTTTTGATGGATTTTCTTTGGCGATTTTCAGTGCGTCGAGAATGGAATAGACGATGCGGACATCGGCCCCTTTGCTTTTTTCGCCTGCAAGCGAAGATGTAGAGCCGGGAACGCGGATCAGGTCACCATAAGTGGTGATAATGACATCCGGAATGCGGCTCAGCGCGATAGCATGATCGAGAAAACGACGGTCGGTAACACAGACCGGACAGCCGGGACCTGAGATCAGACGCACGTTTGCGGGCATCAGCGAAGGAATGCCGAATTTCTGAATGGCCCATGTATGGCCGCCGCAGACCTCCATCAGCA
>CAZLHV010000346.1:0-1799 GCA_964559205.1 uncultured Bacteroidaceae bacterium | reverse complement strand
CGCCGCTAAACACAAGACCATTTTCCCATTTCTCCTTGTAGCCATCCATCACCACCACAAGGTTATAGCTGCCCGCCGGAATGTTATCAATCATAAACTCTCCCTCCTCATCCGTCATGCAGCTCATCGAAGTGCCATCAAGTTTCACAAGCGCATCCACAATCGGCAATCCGTCGCCGTCAGCCACCGATCCGCTAATCATGCCCTTCTCCATGTCATCCTCCACACGCTTCCGGCGGCCGCCACTGTAGTCATAAATAGCTCTTGAGTTCCGATACTTTCCAACGATGTCAGGGTGTGTCAGTCCAATCACCTCCATGTGTCCGTCAATATTGTTCCGCAGCATGTGCATCGCCTCAGCAATCAAAATGCTCAGCTGTTTTGTGTAGTACTTTCGGTTGGTCCGTGCTTCTGTTGTGGCCTCAATCAAATTGTGGTAAAGGTCAAGTGCAGCCCGCATATTCGCAAGCAACGCAGGGGTCAACCCATAGGGGCCCATCTGAGCTTGAATATTCTCCGCAGCGTCAATCACAATTTTCGAAGCGTCATACATCACCTCATCGCGCATCCGCATCAGCATCGATCGTGTCACCTTCACCTCCTGCGCAAGAGTCATGTTTTCGTTGTCATCGGCAAACGCCCGCAGCATCCCCGAAGCAGTCATAACATAGTTAATCAGCTTCTTTCGGGCTTTTGTTTTGTCAAGCGTAATACCGTCAATCGGTTTAATTTGGTTTTGCACCATGTCTTCAATCAGTTCAATGTGCACCTTGAAATTCTGATAGTTGGTCCACAAAGCCGGCACAGTGTTCATCACCGCCGAAGCTTTGTCACAAACTCCGCTCACAGTCCTGAGCATCGAGAGTTTGTTTTCGTCATTTGATTTCATTTTGTTATGATTTTTACCCTGCCAACATTAGCAGGCGATTCAACTTCACAAATCCTTTTCTTTTATCGGTCACACAAGTATCATAAGGCATTGCGTGGTATGCCTCAACTTCCAAAACATTTGCCAAAACATCAAAATGTGTAGTCTAACAAGCCAATGGCTATTATGAACCAGAAAACGGCACCTTATAATATATACATACAATCAAATGATCAAACCCCCCAACACAATATTCCATCGTCCGCTAACGACAAAGGAGTAAGCGGATATGGAATCGTTGTGTTTAATCTTTTCTGCCAAAGCCATCGTCCGCTAACTTTAATCATACACAAAAGCCGTTCAATAGTATTCACAACAGCGTTGTGAATCATCAATGGCTGTGGCAGAAAATTCGCATGCTTGCTTGTGAATTTTCGAATACAGACATTGATCACGGCTTTTGTGAAAATCTTTCCCTTCGTGTACTTCTGCAAGTCCTGACCGGCAGCGTCAGGAAGTGCGATCCTTTGTGTACTTAGTGAAACCAGCAAACACCCCCGCTGGCGCGCGTTTGCAACGCGTGCCTTATAAGCATAAATGCCGGAAATCCTGTTTGAGCTGCTTCATATGAGCAAACATTCCTTGCAGCGAGTTATTTCCGGCTGTGGCGGGCAGCCTGATTTTAGCAGAATGCATCCAGCGACGAGGTTTTCTTTTGGTAGCTTTTCTTTTGACGGCCAAAAGAAAAGTACAATGTAACACACTTGCAAACTTGTCACGTTAGCCGCATCCGCCTCATGTCAAGAATTTCCTGCGGCTTCACGTGATCATCGCATAATCCTGAGCAGAGTCGAAGGAGAGTCGAATGGGATGTCGAAGAAAAGCCGAAGCACCCAAAGAATGGCACAAAGAAGACAAAGTTTTTTCTTTG
>CAZLHV010000345.1:0-1817 GCA_964559205.1 uncultured Bacteroidaceae bacterium | reverse complement strand
TTTTTCAGGGATCACGAAGAAATATAGGGTGCAAAACCATAGCCGCAGTATTTGCAGAGAGCGGCTGATAAGGGATTTTGATTGTTTCTTCAGTCGCATACAGATTTTCATTCCCGGATTCAGATTCATTCTTTAACTTTGTCATCGAGCCGATCATGAAAAGCTACTGAATTAATCTGAGGGTCAATGCCATGGTTCCACATTTCATGAAACAAGCATCGGGATTCCGAAACAGACTGCTCGTCCTTTTTGCCTGTACGATGCTTGTCTGGCAGGCCAATGGTGCCGACACAACCAAAGTGTTGTTTATCGGAAACAGCATCACCTACTTTAATGACATGCCCTATACATTCGAGGATATCGCCAATTCGCTGGGCGACACAACCGAAATTACCATGTATGCTCCGGGCGGGACGGGCTTTGTGAACCATGTTTCCGATCCGGCGGTTTATGATTATTTCCGAATGGGGTGTTGGGATTATATTGTGCTGCAACCCGGATCAAACGAATCGCCGGGCTACTCCTATCCGGTCGATACAACCCTCAAAAGAGCACGGATCATGATTGATTCCATCTACAGATACAACCCCTGTGTAAAAGTCCTGTATTACGAAATTTCGTATGGCGTATGGGGCAATGCCGCTTCAGATCTGACAACCTACAACAACACCATGGATCTCATCATCGGCAATCTCACCTATCTGGCCGATTCAACAGAATCATTCTTTGCTCCCGTAGGGGAAACGTTCAGAACCGCATGGAACAACGACCAAAACAACATGCTTTGGGGTGGCTACGGCGATATTCATCCCAATGCCAAAGGATCGTATATGGCGGCCTGCACGTTCTATGCTTCCATTTTTCAGAAACCCTCACACGGATCGCCGATCCTGACAACCTTGTCGCCATCAGCAGCCGACAGTGCGCAGTTGCTTTGCGACAGCATTGTTCTCAATCACCTTGCCGACTGGCGCATCAATCAATACGATCAGATCACTGATTTTTCCTGGACCATTCAGTCCGACACGGTTTTCTTTCAAAACCTGTCAGCCAACACCGATAGTCTTGTCTGGTATTTCGGCGACGACGCGTTTTCGTACGATATGAATCCGGTGCATGAATACGGCTATTCCGGAACTTTCACCGTTGAACTGGTTACCTGGAATCACGGATGTCAGCAGATTCATTCTGAAGTGATTGATGTCACTGTTTCGGGTTTCATCGCATCGGACGATAAGCAAGCCCGCATTAATGTATGGCCGAATCCCGCTTCCGAATATGTATACATCGGCACGGACAAAAACTGTTTGTGCGAAATACTGGATGAAACAGGAAAAACCGTACTGCTGCAAACGGGAAACTACATCTGCGTATCAGAACTGACCGCAGGCTGGTATCTGCTCAGGGTTTCGAGTGATGGAAAGTTTTTGCTTACCCGGAAAATACTGATTGAATAGACTTGAAGTTTTCAATTTTTTCGCATTTTGTTTAATTATTTACAAAAATTTGTATTTTTGGAAAAGATATGGCGACGGCCGCAGATTTCTGTTTAATCATGGAGAATTTGTTTGGTTTAGTCGTATATGCAAACGTGTAACTAAGGTGATTAAAATGAAGAATATGAAAAATTTCAAACAATTCTCTGCCGCATTCATACTTTCAATCCTTACGCTTTCTGTGACTGCACAATGGGAGGCCGTTTTGCCGGACACCAATATCACAGAAGTTTTTGTTTCTGATTCCAATATTTTTGTTGGCACAAATGCCGGGAAAATTTATTTGTCTCAGAACGCAGGACAAACATGGACAAATCTTAC
>CAZLHV010000344.1:0-1878 GCA_964559205.1 uncultured Bacteroidaceae bacterium | reverse complement strand
TTATGTTTTTTTTATATTGTTCCATCTGAAGAAACATCTTTCCTTTAACACTGTTCTTTACATACTTGCGGTATGGTTTAACGACTGCGCCCAAATAGCAAACTCCTTTGGAATAATGCTGAAGATATATTTTTCCCGGGTGAAGATGCAATTTAAGATGATGGGACATATAGTCTTCAATCCTGGCTATCATATTGCTTAGATACGCTTTATCATGATGGATGATCACAAAATCATCCACATAGCGTCCATAATACCTTAGCCTGAGTGTTTCTTTCATAAAATGATCAAAATCATTCAGATAGATATTGCTGAATAATTGAGAAGTCAGGTTACCGATTGGTAATCCCTTGCCTGGCGGAGCATGAAACAGGGATTTATTGGCAGGCAAGCCATCCCAGTTTTCTAACCTGCCCTTGCGCACATAGTCCTTTACAGGATCATGAAAAACAGTTCTTTCAATCAGGTATATCAGCAATTCCGGGTCTATTCCCGGTATTCTTTTCTGAACAGTACCATACTCCAGCGTATCAAGTAATTTCTTGAAAAGGACAGCTTTATCAATTGACATAAAATATCCCTTCAAATCAAGTTTCAGGATATAGCAGTCTTTTTTATAATTTTCAGAGCATGACCGGATGAAATGTTCAATGCGCCGGATTCCGAAAAGCGTTCCTTTCCCCTTCCTGCAGGCATATGAATCGAAAATGAAAGAAGGTTCGAATACAGGGTTTATTTTATTGAAAATCAGGTGATGTACCACACGGTCCCGGAAATCGGCAGCGAATACCTCTCTTTTCACAGGATAGTTAACGATAAAGGCGATGCTTTTCCCCGGATTGTATCTGAAATCAATGATTTCACGGTACAGTTCCAATAGTTTTGATTCGTACTGAATTTCAAATGTCAATGCATTGACCGTATTGCGTTTGTTTTTGCGGGCATCAAAATAGGCCAGGAAAAGATCGGTGAGTTCGAGGTACCCCTTTGAAAACAATGCAGGGGTACCTGAACCTCCACCGGATGAGTCCCTGAGGCAGCGCACGGAATAACGGTTTGTCTTGTTGTTGTTGTTCCGGTTAGCATTGGCGTTATTGTAGTTCAGGTTGTAGTTGTATGCGTTTGTTGAGCTGTTCTGGGTAGAACTCCAGAAGTTCGCGTTGTTCTTAAGGTTGTTGAACGAACCATCGCTGTTGCCGTTGCCTGCACCTAAAGCCGTAAAAGTAACCGCTGGGTTTGTCATACAATCTGCCGGCACTGTTTCAAACCTGCAAACCATATCATCCTGGATTCCTTGTTTCAACTGCATATTCACAGACTTTACAAAACAAGAGGATTACCGGACTCAACTGGTACGCTCACCCCTGCCGTAACAAGGGGTAACACCGACCATTGCCATAAAATCACCAGATAAGAAGCATGTATACTCAGTCTAAACAGCTTTGCATTCGCAAACCTGTCAAGAATGAGGTATATTTGCTTTCTGCCATCCGGCAAGCTGTTTCGATATGTTTTCAATTGCTTCATTCAAATAAACCATTCGCTTTAGATTGATCTGTTTCAGGTCATAAGAAGCCCTGATCAGTAGACGGACTACCTCGAGACCTTCTCGCGACTTTTTAAGGTATTCTCTTTTTTCATGACTGCTGTTTGCTTTATAAATTCCTATTATTAAATCAATTATCTCGTTCTTCAACCGCTCTCCGAGTGTATACTTATACTCCTTTTCCATGTTCTTGACTGTGGCAAACAGTTCCAGCATCAGATCATAACTTGCTTTATATACCGGCAGATTGTCGTACACAGCCATAGTTTCCGATTTTCAAAAATTTCGGCCCCGCTTACGCGGGGCATTCAATAATCAAATCAATCAATTGT
>CAZLHV010000343.1:0-1887 GCA_964559205.1 uncultured Bacteroidaceae bacterium | reverse complement strand
AATAAACCGCATTGCAATAGCCGGTGCTGTCGGCAGCCCAAATATACATGTGAGGAAAGGTTGTACGGATGATAAAACCTTCGGCACGCATTGAATCGCAGGCCTGTTTGCCGACCTTCCCGGCCTCGTCGGTAAAAACAATCATGGCCTTCGATTTTCTTTCCGGAAGAATTGCACCGCTGATTCTGCCCACATAATCGTTCAGCAGGCTGACTGCCTTGCGGCTTGCCAGCGGTCTGGCGCTGACGGAATACAATGCCTTTCCTTCCGAAACAAGCGTGATGTTTTCGTCTGCTGTTTGCGCATGCAGGCCAAATGCTGCTAAACCCAACAGAATGATGAATGTTGTTTTCATGCTACAATCCTCCTTTTCCCCGATATGTGGACAGCGGTCCATCGAGAACTACTTTTAAAACGGTCATGTATTGATCCTGAACCCCTTCGGGCACATCGATGTAAACCAGCCCGGGCACTTTGCTCCACGATATTTTTCCCACCACTTTGTGGCTGAGCAATGTGCCGTTGCCAAGCACTTCAACGGAACGAATGCCGTTGTTGAGACCTTTAATCATGATGTGGCCGCTCTGATTTCCCTGAAGAAACAAATAGAGCTGGGTTGAATCTTTCGAAAGGGTGCTGGGACCATAGAAATGGCCTTGCTGAAGACCCGCCTCTGTGTCGAAAATGGCTTCGCTGTGTTTGCCGGTCCATTCACCCAGCGCGGTCAGAATATCAACCTGTTCCTGCGGTATGCTGCCATCGGCACGCGGACCAATATCGAGCAGCAGATTACCACCCATGCTGATGCAGTCGGCAAAAATGCTGATGATTTCGTAAGGGGTTTTCCATGCGGTATCGCCGATGTAATAGCCCCACGATTCATTGGTGGTCATGCACAGCTCCCAGTATTTGAGATTGGGACGCACCACGGGGAAATTCTGCTCGGGGGTGTCGTAATCGCCAAAACCCTGCAGACGGCCATTGATGAGTGTATTCGGATTGCCGGCCAAAATCATTTTCCGAATGGCTTCGGCATTCCATTCTTCGGCACTGTGCTCCCAGTCTCCGTCGAACCACATCAGATCGGGATTGTAGAGCCTGATCAATTCGCCGATTTGTCCGTGGCAGAAGCGCAGAAATCGCTCCCATCGTGCTGGGTCGTCGGCTATGTTGTAGCGCGACGAATCGCGGAGAAACCCCGGATAATCGGGATACGACCAGTCGATGAGCGAATAGTAGAGACCCACTTTCAAACCTGCCTGACGCAGTTCCTTCACAAAAGGGCTCAGCACATCGCGTTTGGCCGGGGTGGCTTTTTGGGTACTGAGCTGATTCATGGTGGTGTTCCACAAGGCCAGGCCGTCGTGATGCTTGCTGGTGATCACCGCATAGCGGGCACCGCTGGCTTTGATGAGTTTTACCCACTGATCGGGGTGATAATCACTGGCGGTAAACTCATTCGCCTGTTTCATGTAATCGGCATGCGAAATGTGCCTGTTGTGAAAAGCCCATGACTCAGAGGTTTTTCCGGTTGAATACATGCCCCAGTGAATGAAAATGCCCAGTTTGGCATCGGCAAACCATTGCATCCGTGCTGAATCGGACTGCGCATTCAGATAATATGATGCGAGGGCAAACAGGAAAGTGATAAAAAGCTTCTTCATGATCAGGGGCTTTGATTCAGGTCAGACCGCAAAGAAAAGCAATCCGTGATATTTCGCAATGGCATTTCCATCAAAGGAACCTGTTTTTACATCAATTGCCGCCGTGCGGGGTGCTAAAACATGAAGGGAACAGGTAAGAACTTGACAAAAACCCGGGTCAGGCAGACTTATGTCTTTGGATTTCATTGTACTTTTCTTTTGGCCGTCAAAAGAAAAGCTACCA
>CAZLHV010000342.1:0-1889 GCA_964559205.1 uncultured Bacteroidaceae bacterium | reverse complement strand
TGATCCGAACAAAATCAAAATTTCAGACAGTCTCTGAAACTGCACCATTTATTTTCATACTTTTGAAAAAATGATTCGCCCATGTCCCCTGCCCAATTCTCCCACAACCTCATCAAAGGCCGCGTAGCGGAAACAATTGTCCAGGAATTATTTCAGGCCAATGGTTACAACGTATTCAGTTATGGCATGGAGCGCACGGTCCCGGCTATTATTCATGGCATACGCGGGTTAAACAGCGAGGTGGCGAAGGCCATTCGCAGCATGCCCGATTTTGTGATGCAGAACACACACAATGGAGATCTGTTTTATGTGGAAGTGAAATATCGTGTGCAGGGTCGTTTTACACTGAAAGATCTGATTGAGGATTATCCGTACACCAACGCGCATTTTATCATTGTAACCAATCGAAGCATGATGTACATCAGTTATCAGGACTTAAAAGCAGGAAAGAAGCCAGTGGCATTGCGCAGCGGCAATTTGTTTGGATTGAGTGCCGAATCGCTGAAAGTCTATCGGGCGTATGTGGGTGAGTTTTTGGGTGGGGAAAAATGAGAAGTGGATTAAGTTATCACGACAATCGATCTAATCACATGCAACGTTATAGTTGCTTTTATGTACAGAATTAAAATATATTAACACTTTTTAGTTGCATAACGAAATATTTTTCGTATATTTGCAGAACCAAAATGAAAATGATATCCAGTGAAGAAGTAAACCTATTTCTAAAAGAGTTCAAAACCAAGATGAAAATTTGGGATGTGCTCTTTCGCGACGATAGAGGGAAAAATGCACAAGCATTGATCGACCTGGAGTTGCGCCCTTTTGAGCGGAAATTGGTTTTGGAATCGCTGGAAAGTATGGATTACTGTGAAGGCCCAATGGTGGAGGCATTGCATGGGAGCGCTGATATGTGGGTATTTGGAAAGATGGTAAAAAACAGAGAGGTGTATATCAAAATATCCATGGGGGCAGCAGGTTGCAGTACCATATGCATATCCTTTCATTTGGCCGAACACGAAATGAATTATCCTTTAAAATAATTCGCCATGAAAAGCCCAATTACAGGAAAAGAAATGACATTGGCCAAAGAAAATCGGTCAATGAGTTTTCGCAAGGAAACATTTGAGGTTGTATTTCATTATTATGTATGCAGCGATAGTGGAGAGCAATTTACCACTACAGCATTGGATGAGGTAAATTTGAATCAGGTTTACAACCAATACCGCGATAAGCACAACATTCCGTTTCCTGACGAAATTACTCAAATACGGGAAACCTATGGTTTGTCGGCAGCAAAAATGTCAGAAATACTTGGTTTTGGAATCAACAGTTATCGCCAGTACGAGGCGGGCGAGATGCCCAATGTTTCGAATGCACGCCTCATTCAAATGGCCGCCGATCCGAGTAAATTTGCCGATATGGTTGCTCTTTGCGATTCGATTGATGACAAGGCAAAAAGTAAGCTGGAAGCGAAAATTGAACATTTGATTGCTTTGGAAAAAAGTGAAAAAACCAACCTCGACCTAAGAAAGTACTTATTGGGAAACAGCAACGCCAATATCTACACAGGATACCGCAAGCCAAGTCTCGAAAAATTGACCGAAATGGTGGTTTTTTTCTCTGAAAAGATGCAGCCCTACAAAACAAAAATGAACAAACTGCTGTTTTACGCCGATTTTCTCATGTTCAAGCAAAGCTGTTTTTCAATCAGCGGAGCAAGATATATTGCCATCGATATGGGGCCAGTACCCGATAAATTTCAAAGTATTTACGATTTTTTATGTAGAAACAACGAAATCGACATATGCTCGACTCAGTTTCCGCAAGGCTACTTGGGCGAACAATTTCAGGCAAGAACCGACCGACCATTCAACGCTGCATTGTTTACC
>CAZLHV010000341.1:0-1889 GCA_964559205.1 uncultured Bacteroidaceae bacterium | reverse complement strand
GGTGTTTGGCGAAGTGAGTGGTACAGGTTTTAATCTGCTGAAATATTATCTCGACCAACCGCAACACCTGGTGGTTAACAAAAGTCATTTCGCCGTAATTAATCAAGGCGATTCCGCCAGATACCTGCTTTCCGGCAAACAACTTCAACAAGTGATCAACGATGTTCTGCCAGCTGGCATTGTTTGCAACGAGCCTCCGCGAGATTCCGTTACTTTTCTTTCTCTCTCATATCCGGGAAAATCGATCCCTGTGGCTGTTTCCATTCAGGTGTCGTTTGCCGATGGCTACCAGCAAAGCGGTCCGGTGATGACCTTTCCTCAAAATATTCACATCACAGGCCCTGCAGGTATTCTCAGTCAAATCGATTCTGTCAGAACAATACCGTTGTCTGAGCTTCAGTTGAAGGACTCGCTTCGAATTCACGCCAGGCTGATCAAACCTGAAAAAACGACCCTTTCCACAGATAGGGTCGTGGTTATTCTTCCGGTGAGTAAATCGAAACAACTCACCATCGAGAAAGAATATCAGTTTGAATCAGAAGGTGTCGATTACATTCAAAAGCTCACAATCAACGCTATCGCTCCAGAAAACACACGCGATTTGCCACTTAAAATCAGTCACCGCATCGAAAACGGACAAATTGTATTCATTGTACAAGCTCCATCTTTTGCCAAGGTCTTGTCCATAGATCCGCAATCGATCAATACACTGCCATGAAAACCATTGGACTCACCGGAAATATTGGCAGCGGCAAAACAACTGTGGCAAAAGTTTTCAATGCCTTTGGCTTTACAATTCTTGATGCCGACTTTTTAGCAAAACAACTCTATCTCCAACCTGAAATCAAACAACAGGTTGAAACTGTTCTTGCCTGCAGCATTTTGAATGACGATCAAAGCATCAACTTTGCACGCATTGCCGAACAATACTTCAGGGATAAAGGGGTTTATCAGGATGTGAACAGAATACTGTATCCCGCTTTAAAGCTTCAGATTGAAAAAGAAATTGCATCAGCCAAAACGCCTGTATTGATTGAAGCTGCGATGCTTTTCGAAGCGGGATTAGATGCTCTTGTTGATTATAAAATCACGGTTACTGCTCCATTAGAGCTTAGAATGCAGAGGGTTCAACGACGAAATGGCATGAGCCGGGAACAGTTTCTTGAACGAGAAAGCCTACAGTTTTCTGAGCAGTACAAAGAAGAAAAAGCCGATGCTGTGATTAACAACAGCGGACAGTTGTCAGTTGTTGAGCAGGTTCAACGTGTTGCGGAAACGATTACAATGAAGCAGTAAATGTTGAATTTTCATCATTTCCTCGTCAATTGCAAACAACTAAAGTACTGGTTGCCTGATTCAAGTGACAACACCCTATACAAACCGGCTTAAGCTTTTGCGATCAATCCTGTAACCCATCTTTGATTGGCATGAGCATTAAACGGATTTCTTTTTTAATCGTTTTAATAAATGCTTCATGCGTTTCAGGCTGCAGCCTGTTGATATAATGAATGAGAACGCCTGTTGCCCAGGACTGCAACAGGGAAAGTCTTGTGTAGACTTCACTTCGGGTCATCACACCCTTGCTGATGAGATAACTCCATTCGTCCATCGTTGCTGTTTTAAGCGATTGGTTGATGATTCCCAGAATGTTTTCGCGGTTTCCCAAATCGCCTTTTCGCGCCATGAAAAACAATTCGCAAACGCCCGGATATTCCACAAAAAATTCTACATACATCTGTATTGCCTTTCTGAAGCGGCTTTCACCCATCGGCTGGTTCTTGACTCTCTGTGCCACGAATTCATTGCACTCATTCTGAAAGTCATTCACACAAAGAAAAAGCAAATCGTTGATGTCGCGGAAATAATTGTACATGGTGGCGAATGAATAC
>CAZLHV010000340.1:0-1911 GCA_964559205.1 uncultured Bacteroidaceae bacterium | reverse complement strand
TGGTCATGTCGGTTGCGTTTTCAATGATGGTGGCTTTGCGTTCGTACTTTTCCTTCGAGGTCGAATCAAGACCGTCTACAGCATGGGTGATGCGGTTTTCAATGAAAGCGGTATTGATGCCGGCAGTGTCAGCTTGCCTTATAAAAATTTTGTCGATCATATCGAATTCCTCCTTTAATAGTTAGTTCGTGAATTGACTTCTCCTGTTTATGGTGTTATCATACAGCAAAAATTAGCCAAATATATCTTATTATCCGTCTTTTGCATGACTTAACAAAGCAATAAAAGAATCTTTTATCTTACAGGAGGGGCATATGGCTTTTAGAACTCTAAACCACGATGACAAGACACTCTTCCATAACAGACTGTGGAAGCTAATGGAGAAGAAAAATATCAGCACCGCAAAGGAACTGGCAACCGCATTATATGAAGCAGGACTGGTGGCTGTAAAACAAAAACCGAATGACAATTCAGATGAAGTCAACAAAGCAAATGCAATCGGAAGTGTTGAAAAGAAAATTCAGGCTCATCTGAACGCAGATAAAGCGGATCGACTGCAGGGTGAGTATGTTGTGGCATACTGCGAATTCTTCGGCTGCTCCGCCGACTACCTGTTTCGACAGACTGAGATCGTAAGTGGTAACAATGATGTGCGCCACTTCTGTGAAATCACCGGTCTGTCGGAAAAAGCTGTGAAGCGGCTGATAGAGGATTTGCCGGATGAAGCAAAAGTAGAACTGACACAGTGGTGGTCAGAGGTTTTGGAAAGCAATCTGTTCTATGGGTTGCCAATGGAATGGCATGGAATGTGTTATGAACTGGGGCAGTATTATGCGGCTCAGAATGAAATCAGCCGCATTCACAAGGCAGCTGAAATGATGGATTCCTCAGATAAATATGTAGCAACGCTCGAAACAATGATGA
Source organism: uncultured Bacteroidaceae bacterium (assembly GCA_964559205.1). Taxonomy (GTDB): domain Bacteria; phylum Bacteroidota; class Bacteroidia; order Bacteroidales; family DTU049; genus GWF2-43-63. Next base: position 987 of record CAZLHV010000340.1, on the reverse strand, counting down.
CGGAAAACTATATGAAGGAAGCCAAACCGCATCAGACTGCCTACTTTTATCATCTCAGCAGCATTACCGCCAATATGACTGAGTTTCTGGAACAGAGTGCAGAAGCATACGCTGTTCGGAACAAACAACGTATAGATGCTTACTTTTCAAGACGGCTCCATGAAAAACTGGCAGCCGGACGTGTCCTGTAGAATGTTCTAATGGGATAAAATTGTATATCTAATAACAGGTCATCTGCTTTCTGGCAGGCGGCCTTATTTTTGCCCAAAAATCGAATCTGAATCCCGCCCTCCGGCATCAACCTTGGCTACAATTATCCGCCCGATTTTCAATGTCACACTTTAGATATCCGCAAGATATGAGACAATCGTATTTCGATGCATTCGCAGTGCCGGTCTAGCACGGCAATGCAGGTCACATCCCCCCACATTACTCGTCTATCCGTAGAAAACACCTGCCAAAATAAAAAACCCGCAACCAGCGATTACCGGCTTGCGGGCTATGCAACATTGTTATCGTCTACACCTGAACACAAGTTCTATCCTTGAAAACAAATTCCAGCCTTCCATTTCGGTGGACAGTGACCTTTTCAACTGCGACTACCCACAGCTTCTCATCGAACTCCTCAATCACAAGCAGTCGGGTTTCGATTTCCCGAATAAACCTTTCCAGTGTCAATAATTTGTTTTGACGGTTTCGCTGCTTATCCTCCAGTTCGGCAAACCGCTCTGTTGCTATCCGGTGACGCTCAATGTATCCCTGGTGGCGTTCGTTAAATTCATCCTGATTAACGGTAAAGCGGGCGTTTTCATAAATGGATTTTCTAGTGAGTTCGGAAACAACTTCAATTTCGCGGTGCAGTTCCGCGAGTTCTGTTTCAATTGCCGAACAGTCGCATAAGACCTCTTGGGCCAGCTGGCAGTTGGCGAGAAGTTCGTCTCGACTACCCATCAGTATATTAAAAGCTGCCAGAAACCGCTGCTTGAT
>CAZLHV010000339.1:0-1918 GCA_964559205.1 uncultured Bacteroidaceae bacterium | reverse complement strand
AAAGCACTTCAAATATCTGATTCTTGCAAAAACTCATGAGAAGCAGCCATGGCTTCATGCATATGTCCAAGAGTACTTCCCAGCTGAATTAAGCTCCGAACTTTTTAATCAGGGATGTATGACAATTTTCAGGCGAGGGAAACAAAAAACTGCAATCAATGAATATGAGAGTCGCTGCCATTTTGCTTCAAATGACATGAATGAATGGATTTATAATCAGGATGATGTACTCACAGATACCCTCGGCAGTTCTCGCATGATAATGCTTGACAGTAACACAGAATTCAGCACAACCCATGTCGTTAACCTGAATGATCATCTGGCACATAAAGCAAGTGTAATTGATGCCGTTATCTGGTGTTATGTCCCAGAAAAAAGCATTGGAGAAGTCCTTTGGGTGCTTTCCATCGAATCCGATACAGGATCGTACTGCTGGTATGCTACACCCATTCGTCCGGATCAGTTTCCAAAAAACGAGTGGGCGCCTGTAGCTGTAAGCATTCATGTCCCCGATTTGCCCAATATTCAGGAAAACAGCATACTTAAAGTTTACTTGAAATCTGAAAGCAACAGTTCCTTCTTTTTTCGCGATGCATCACTCGTGATCCGAAAAGGCAATTCCGCTGTTTACTGGATCACTTATGGAATCCTTTAATCCAATTCCTGTGAAAATTCTATTCTGCGGCAAAGACAAATTCTCTTATCACCGGACACGCGTATTGATCGAGGGTCTGAAAAACACAGACGGAATAACGCTTTCGTTGTTTACGCTCAGTGCAAGAAATGCAGAAAACGCTGCGTTGCTTATAGAAAAATCTTCTCAGGTCGATGTGGTGCTGGTTCCGGCTTTCAGACACAAAGACGTGAAATGGGTGAAAAAACACAGCATGGCTCCGGTGGTGTTCGATCCCCTTATTTCGGAGTATCTGACCAAAGTGATCGACTATCGACAATGGTTCAAAGCGCCTTCAAAGTATTTGTTTGATTATTCGGTTCTTCATGCTGCCGATTACATTCTGGCTGACACCGAGGCTATGAAAGCGTATTACAGCCGTTTTTTCCGCATTCCCGCGAACAAAATCGGGGTTGTTCCCGTTGGCTTTATTTCAAACGATTTCAAACCTTTGGAAAGAGAAATCACAGACTCAAGGCGTGTTTGCTTCTACGGAAGCTTTGTGCCACTTCAGGGAAGCGACATCATTGCAAAATCAGCGCATTTATTACAAAAAGAACAGGTATCCTTCGATATCATTGGTCATGGAGCAACATATGCCGATTTTCTAAAAATTATCCAGCAAAATAACTTAACAAATATCAAACTGCATGGATGGTTAGCTTACGACCAACTTTCAAATGCAATTGCTAAAGCTGATGTTTGTCTGGGCATTTTCGGAAAGTCAGGCAAAGCCACACGTGTGATACCAAACAAGTTGTTTCACTATGCTGCCATGCAAAAATGCATCATCACGCTGGAATCAAAAGCTATTCGGGAAATTTTCACTCCGGGAGAAAACATTATCACCGTTGATCGTAATCCGCAACAACTGGCCGAAGCCATCATGCACATGCTCCAAAACAAAAAATCTTCGGACGACATTGCTAAAAAAGCACATCATGTAATTGCCGGTTCATTCAACGAAAAAGCCATTGCCGAACGTCTTGTTTACCTGCTGCAAAACTGGCTTTCTTAAAAAAACTTACTCAGTTCCGGTAAAATACTTTTACATTTGCAGGTTAAACATTAATGTTATGATTGAGACGATTGATCATGTCGTTAACCGCGACATTGTTAAAAAAGCTGCCAAACGCTTTAAAGAAAAGGGAATCATTCTTCCGACTTTTGCTCAGATGCGCAATCCGGAGCTCATTCCCGAAGAAATAAAAGAGAAATTAAAAAGCATTGGATTGTGGGATCTGA
>CAZLHV010000338.1:0-1941 GCA_964559205.1 uncultured Bacteroidaceae bacterium | reverse complement strand
TTATCCATTGCTGTTTTTAAAAATTCTCAAGCGAGCTTGCGAATTTCCGGAAACAACAATGGATTATTCACAACGCTGTTGTGAATGCATGTAAACGGCTTTTGTGTTTGGTTTAATCAATTCTTTAGCAATCATTCGGTAACTTTTTATGTTGTAATAATTGTCCATCATGAAAAGCAGCGTCGTGTTCTTCTGCAAGTCCTGACCGGCAGCGTCGGGAAGTGCCCTTCATTGTGTTCTTCTTCAAGTCCTGACCGGTAGCGTCGGGATGTGTAACTTTGCAGAATGATTTTCAAATAGTTACTCAATATGTTTGCATAAAATTATCCTGATGAAAACAATCGGAAACCTGCTGTGGATGCTGCTTGGTTGTTGAAGCATGGACATTGAAGGCTCAAAATCCCGACCGGAAAAACTTCATTGTTTATGAAAATAAAAGCCCCTGAAATGCTTGTCATATCGTTGAACCGAATCGCACACAAAGCCAACACTTTCAATGTCTTCAACAAAGCTTTTTTCGCTTTTATAAAAGCCGCCCCAATCACAGAACCGGAACGATATCTTTTCTTTTTTCATCACAGCATCATGAATAAACAACCTTCCATGGGGTTTCAGTATGCGGTAACATTCTTTCACCATGGCCATGTCCTTCACGAAATGATGATACACATTGATGATTAAGATCATGTCGGCCACACTGCTTTCAATGTTCACACTTGTATCGGTGCCCATGGCCGGGATAAAGGTGTTTGTGATCAAAGAACCCCTCATGGCGGAATAATGAGGAATATAGTCTTCCTGTATTTTTTTGCGGGTGATGCATGCCGTATCCAGGTCCTCCAGATAAAACGTAAGGCTGTCGCTGAATACCGAAAACATAAACTCTCGTACGCCACTTCCAACCCCAATGCTGACAATGGTATCCCCGCTGTGGAAATCGAATTTGCCATACTCCACTTGTGCCAAGCGATAAGCAGTGGTGTCGGTGAGCGACACTTTTTTGCACTTTGGCTGATACCCGGGCTTGGTGGTGTTCATGCGCTGGTATCTTGCTCTTTTATAAAGCCCGCATGATACCATGAGACCCACCATGGCCAACACCATGCACATGTAACCCAATTTCTTAAAACAGTCTTTCATCCGCATTTGCACACAAAATGGCCATCATTTCCGTTTTACAGCAACCTTTGTTCAAAGATAGTAAGGAAAAATCAATTTGGGGAAACTGAGGTTCCATGTGGTCTGCGGAAAAGAGGTGAGATGAAAGGGGCAGGGGATATCCCCCAAATGCCGCCACTGAATATCAATAACCCCCAAACAAAAACCCATTCAATCTCAGCGCCTCTTCGCTCAAGAAATTTCGAGAGGATGTGGCGGAGTTTTGGGGGAGGGAGGTAACAGTATATGAACTTGCAGAAGTGGGACGATAAACCTATTCGTAACAAGCTGGAAATTAATTATTTCTCTTTTCATTACTTAATTTTCAACTTCCAAAAAGCGTGACAAATAAGCATTATCTATTCATTCTGATTTACAGGAATAACTTGTGGCTCAATTTGGACACCTACAGTATTGTCTTTTGCGAGCCGTATAATTTGATCCACAGCACTAACAACTTTGGCATATGATTCAACATTAAAATCGGAGCCAGTCGGCAACACGTCCAAAACCTTATCCCCTGTTATCCCTAATGTTGAAATACTATATGAGACCTCAGCTTTCCCAAATTCAGCTGCTGCAGCAAGCTTTGGTAGATTGGTTATATCAATTTTTGATTTCAAATCTTTAATCTTAAGAAAAAGCCTGGCTCCAACGCCAAAACGAATTACTTCATTGGTGCAATTCACATCTTTAAATTGAATGAAATCAACAATTAGTAAAACTTCCTTTTTCGATAATGCTCCGCCACCATAACCCATAACACTTAGATTTACATTACTC
>CAZLHV010000337.1:0-1989 GCA_964559205.1 uncultured Bacteroidaceae bacterium | reverse complement strand
GGCCATAAATATTGGAAATGATTTTTATAAAGGTTGGCGTTCCCTTAAGTGGGGTGTGATAGAATACAAACAAATGCGTTTTCTAATACTGGAAAATATGGAGACGCAATATTTCATGATTAAAGAATTGCAGGACCATTCAGTTTATTTACATTCTCAACTTATGATTGACGAGTACTTTAATTGTATACCAATCACTACAAAGCGCGACACGAGCGGGTTAGCGGGCAGATGGGCTTATGTATATGATGAAACCAACAACATGCCAACTCCACCAACCGAAGACATCACCTTTTATGATATTAAGATCCATATACAAAGCAGTATGGTAGAAGTAGGAAAACATCATAGAAAGAAAATTTTCTCATGGGAACTGAATTCTACCAACGAGATTATGATTCTTACATCTGATGATGGTTCGCGACAGGAATTATGGAAAATTGTTGAGATTGGGAATGATGAATTGATTCTGGAACAGACGGATTTATTCGGGTTAGGGGTGATAACGTTGTATTTGAAACGGGAGGTGAAGTGATGTCCGGAAACGTAGGCGAGTCGCTGCCGACACACGATAATTATCGTGATCGACGGAGTTTATCCTGCTGATGCTACTTTGTAAAGGTCACTTCGCCTGTCTACTCTTCGACTCCGCTGCAAAAGACACAGGTGCTTAAAATTCTGAAAATCAACAAAAAAGTCTAACGAAGTTCCCGGTCTCCGCGCCGGGATCTCATCCTATACAAAAGACTTTTCTTCTGTTGATTTTCGCTGTCTCCTTCGATACTTCGCAAGCTATTTCGCAAGAAACGCTACGGGAGCGAAACTCAGGATGACAGCAACTTAAAGTATCATTTTTCATTTAGGATGCAAAACGCGTTTTGCTGGTGGTCTCAGTGTGACAGTAGCGGGTCTCAGTGTGACAGTTGCAGGGCTCAGAATTCAAAATCAATTAGATGGTTTTGCGAGATCGAAAACAATTATCAGTATTTTTGCGTTGGTTCTAAAACAGAAATCACTTTTGATTCTTTATTAAGACAAACGCCTATGAAACTCTGCTGGGTGACTATTCATGTGACAAACATGCAACAATCGAAACAGTTTTATTGTGATGTGCTTGGATTGAAAATTAAGCGGGAATTCGCTCCTCGTGAGGGTTTCAGCATATGCTTTCTTGAAGGTAATGGCGCCGATTATGAATTGATTGAAGATACCACTGCGCGCAATGAGGTAAAATTCAGCAACAGTGTTTCCGTTGGATTTCTCGTTGATTCACTCGACGAAAAAATAGCCGATCTCAGAAGCAAAGGCGTTGAAAACATCATCGGGCCTATTGCGCCATCGCCCAACGACCGCTTCATTTTTATCAAAGATCCGGATGGCATGACGGTGCAGATTGTGGAGCATAAATAGTGCTAGTTTTGAAAAACTATCGTAACATTTGGGATTTGAATTCAGCTGAATTAATCATATAAACTTTTGGAATACATGAAAAGGGTCATAAAAATATTGCTGAGCGTACTTTTGATAGTCGTTTTGAGTAGTTGTAACAACAGAATGGAATATATGCTGGAAAAACCAAATAGCGCTCTGGCAGACTTAAAAAAAAACTTTGGAACCGATTATAAGATTTCAAATTTGTTGAGTCATTTTCCAGACAAAATTGTTGATACAACAAAATTCCGCATGTTTTCTTCTCCTCCTAGTTGCCTGCCAAGCTATGAATGTAGTGCACAATTTGGGGAAATCTACTTAATTCATAAAAGAGATTCCGTGACAGAAATTGAATTAAAAAACAAATCAATTTATAGCACTTCTTACCTAAATGACAGTATCATTATTATCAATCAAACTGAGCTAAGACGAGACATGTTCCCAGTTGCAAAATGCAATAAATCATTTCCAGACAGACTCCCTGTTCCTTACTTCGAAAGTTATGATTTCGGTCTTGGAGATAAGTGCTATGAGAAAATTATTGATGGTGAAAAATAC
>CAZLHV010000336.1:0-2018 GCA_964559205.1 uncultured Bacteroidaceae bacterium | reverse complement strand
CCGCCGATCACCATCACCTTTTTGCCGCGCAGATCCTGCTTCTGGCCAATGTTGGCTTCGCGCAGAAAATCGAGGCATGAAACAATTCCATTCAGTTCAGATCCTTCAACACCCAGTGAACCGGTATGGTGTGTACCCACTGAAACAAAGACTGCATCAAAACCTTCGGCCTTCAGTTGAAGTAAGTTTTCGATTTTTTTATTCAGTTCAATCTCGACACCAGCTGCTGCAATGTTCTGAACATCGCGGGCAACCACGGTTTTTGGAAGGCGATATTCCGGTAAAGTTAAAGCAAGCATGCCACCTGCAACCGGAGCAGCTTCGAAAATTTTCACACTATGACCTTTCAAAGCCAGTTGATAAGCGGCTGTAAGACCAGCGGGACCTGAACCGATTACAGCGATTTTTTTCCCGGTTTGTTTTGAAATATTGACTGCAGGTGCCTCAGGAAATTTATTATAAAAGTCTTCTGCAAAAAATCTTTTAATCTGACGGATATCGACCGGTGCTTCGAGACTACCACGTGTACATGCATTCTGGCAAGGCGCATAACAGGCGCGGCCAAGGCTGCCCGGAATCGGAATGTCTTCCATATGAAGCTTCATGGCATCTTCGTACTGACCATTGCGCACCAATGTAATGTATCCATATGGTTTTACGCCGCCCGGACATTCATTGATGCACGGAGCCGAAATATCCTGCCGGTCGATGGTGGCAATACGCGGATTGGCCAGTGAAAATGGGATATAGGCGACTTTTCGTCCGGCCAGGTTGGTGTTGTATTCGTCGCTGCGGACTTCAGGGCAGGCGACCTCGCACAACTGGCATCCGGTGCAGTTTTCGGCAATGATGTAACGCGGATTTTTTGTGTAATTAATTTCAAATCCGTTTTCTTTTTTCACCACAGAATTGATTTCGCTGTTCAATGCCAGCGTGATATTCTCATGTCGTGCGGTTTCCGACATTTTTGGTGTGGTAATGCAGGCAGCGCAGTCAAGGGTTGGAAAAACTTTACTGAGTTGAATCATTTTGCCACCGATTGAAAGTCCCTTTTCGACCATGAGCACCTGATTGTCCATGCCGGCCAGATTCAGTGCAGCTTCTTGTCCTGCAATACCGCCACCGATCACCAGTGTATCGAATATTTTCTTTTCGTCGTGCATGATCATTGATTTTCGTTGGTTGATGATCCAAGTTCATTTTCAATACTTCCGAGCTCGCCCAGAATCTTTGCGAAGTTTTCCATGTGACCTGCGAAAGGCTCGGCACAGACCGAGCAGATGGCGGCCATACGAATGCGCTTGGGGCTGATGTTTTTTGAGCGCATCATGTCCTGTGTCTGGGTGATGATTTCGTTGGTGTACTCAGGACATTTAGGGCTGTAGGAACACTCGTGTCCGTCAGCGGCAATAAAAACACCGTCGAACCCTTGTTCATAGGCGTGCATGATCCAGCGCGGCTTGATTCCTGAAGAACATGGCATGCTGATCACATACACCGATGGTGAATAATGAATTTTACGCAATCCTGCCTGGTCAATTCCGGGATCGGATATCTTGTCTGTCGAAAAGACCAGAATTTTGGGTCGGAAAGCTGTGTTTTCCATAATTGAAATATTAGTTTCGGGCAATACTCAATAGTGACAGGCATTGAAGCTGTCGTCCATCATCAAATAAAAGTGATTGTCAGTTTTTTCTATGCTTTGCGCAGAAAAAGCCTTGAATAGCTGTCCTCTTCAACGATGCCGAGAAAATCGTGTTCCATTTTTTCGCACCATTTCGGAATATCGTGTTTGGTGCCTTCGTCAGATGAAAGGATTTCCATAATTTCGCCAGATTCAATTTCGCCAATGGCTTTTTTTGCAGCAAGCAGCGGTCCCGGACATGCGGTTCCACGTGCGTCAACGGTCTGGTTTGCGGTCAGTGCTTTTAATTCTTCTGTAGTCATGTCAGTATTTTTTTTGATTAAATGAACAATTGAACTTTGCTTTCGGCGGCATCGGCCAGGAATGTAGCCAC
>CAZLHV010000335.1:443-2020 GCA_964559205.1 uncultured Bacteroidaceae bacterium | reverse complement strand
CTTCGGCCGAAATGACTAAATACACGGCCAACGCAATGTTAGCCACCAGAATCATCTTCATGAATGACATTGCAAATTTGTGCGAACTGGTTGGTGCCGATGTCAACATGGTTCGCAAAGGCATTGGATCAGATCCCAGGATTGGTCCAAAGTTTCTTTATTCCGGTACAGGATATGGTGGCAGTTGCTTTCCAAAAGATGTCAAAGCCCTGATCAGGACTTCGGATGAGTATGGTTACTCCCTGCGGGTACTTAAGGCTGTTGAAGAAGTGAATGATGATCAAAAAGCAGTCTTATTCAACAAACTTCACCGCTTCTACAAGGGTGATTTAAAAGGAAAGAAAATTGCACTTTGGGGTCTTTCCTTTAAACCCAACACCGATGATATGCGCGAAGCTCCCGCTTTGGTGATTATCGAAAAATTGCTCGCCGAAGGCGCCAGTGTGGTTGCATATGATCCCGTGGCCATGCATGAATCACAGCGAAAGATCGGACATGTCATCAGCTATGCTGATTCAATGTATAAAGCTATTGATGGTGCAGATGCCCTTTTGCTGGTGACTGAGTGGACCGAATTCAGATTTCCGGACTGGAACGATGTGAAGCGAAGAATGAATAAACCGTTGATTCTTGATGGAAGAAATATATTCGACCGTCACGAAATGAAAACAAATGGATTTCATTACTTCTGCATCGGAAACAAAACTGAATAATGATATTTCCTTTCCGAAAGAGCCTCTTTTCTATGAATTGAGGCTCTTTTTATGTTGATCATGTCATTCTGTTGACAAATTTCGTCCGTTTGTCATGAAGTATTACGCATCAATGGCATAATAAGCTAATATGATTTCCGTTCTACTAATCAATAAATCAATACAACATGAAAATGCGCGTTTCTTTGGTATGGGTATTCCCCATTGCGGCAATAATGATCTTATCGTGCGGACGAGATGATAAGAGCATGACATATCCAAATGTAAGCAACAAACTTATTCTGAACAAAACAATGTTCGATAGTCTTCATCCCGATCCGATTGAAGAACCTGCATTAGGAGAATTAATTTCAACAGGAAGGCTCTGCCTGGACCTTAATTCAGATCAATTGGATGAGCTGTGCTTCGAGATTGTCGATTTGCATTATTTTAATGGTGAGATGCCCGATTCGCTTGACTCATTGGCAGCACGGGTACATACGGTTCACGCAGAGATACTCGACAATTCCACGTATCATTATCCCGATGCCCTCACCAAAGGGACTGTGATTGGAGCAAACGGAAATTGGATGAGTGGCAGCGGCGTTCTGGGAACTTTTGCCAATGCCGGTCAGTTTCAGGGCCGTGGTGAGCGTTTTCTTGCATTCAGGTTTCTCGAAAACAATGAGTACCGTTACGGATGGATCGGGATTACCTGCTCGGCTCATAATGACACCCTCACCATTCACACAGCAGGATTCTGCAACATGGGTGACGAAGAGGTCGTGGCAGGCGAATAACAAAAAAAACCGGACAGGTATGCCCTGCCCGGCTTTGTATTTAGGTCATTCATTCTTTGATGAATATACCTTTTTTACTCCCCCC
>CAZLHV010000335.1:0-433 GCA_964559205.1 uncultured Bacteroidaceae bacterium | reverse complement strand
TCATATGGTATATCCCCGATGCCCATGATGAAATATCCAAATGGTTTTGCTGACTGGTGCAGCAATGAACAAGTTGCCCGCTCGCATTATAAATCTTGATTATTCCGAACGACGAAAGAGATTCGGTGCTGAAATATACCACATCGCTGGCTGGCACTGGGTAAAGAACAATGGCCTGTTGATGGGCGAAACTCACCGATTGGATATCGGAAACTTTTTCGCTGCCATCCTGATCAATTTGTCTGAGACGATAGTAATTCATTCCTGTTTTGGGAAAATAATCTTTCATCGAATAGTTCAGCAAACTTGTGCTTGTGCCTGCAGCCTGAATTTCGCCAATGCTGATCCATTCCAGCATTTCGGACGAACGTTCCACCACAAAACTTTTGCTGTTAAGCTCGCTTGCTGTTGTCCACTGCAGGTCGACTGTTTG
>CAZLHV010000334.1:0-2047 GCA_964559205.1 uncultured Bacteroidaceae bacterium | reverse complement strand
TCCGATCTTTGAGCGGTGCTTGCGGGAAATATCCATCCATGACGGCATGTTGTCCAGCCGAATAATAGCGGTACACCCAGGCATTGGTTTCATATTCCGCCGAAAAAACATTTCGCAGGCTGAGTCTGAATGAGATTTCTTTCAATCCATGCACACGCGGGTGATATTCAGCATGAATGTCGGCCACGCTATACGGATGAAGCTGTCGTTCCCACGACATGGTATTGTCAATGTACTGTCGGCCTACAAACTTGCCGGTGATCAGGAATTTGAATTTCCTTGACGGACTCAATGTTAATTGCGAAGCAGCAATGAGTGCAGGTGAAAAGCTGATGTCGCTTGAACTGTAATTTTCGCTGCGCTGGGTCCATGTGTCCCAGTCATCGACAAACACCTTCAGGTTTTTGATTTTATTTCGAGACAAGGTCAGGTTGCCCTGCCACTGTATTTTCCTGCTGATGTTCCATCCGCCTATGAGCTCGATCCCGGCGCGATAGCTCTCAGAAACATTGCTGTAAACTGCTGCTCCAACATCGTTAATTTCGCCGGTTTGTACAAGCTGATCTCGATAATCCATATAATATAAATTCATCTGCACATTCCACTGATCGGCCGCATGAGTGAACCCTGCTTCGTAATCGATCAGGAATTCCGGTTCCGGAACGTTACCGCTGTCGGCATCAACCATCATATATCGGTTGGGTTCGCGTCCGGCAGTTCCAGCATAGGCATACAGGGTGTTTTTTCCTCGCTTGTATTGCAGTGAAATTTTAGGATTTGCAAAAAGGTAACGTTTACTGATATCGAGATTGCGCCGGGTATCTTCGTCACCACCAATGGTAAAAGCGATGCTTCGCACCTGCATGTCTGCCAGCAGCGACAATTTGCTGTTCAAGGAATAACGCATTTTGGCGTAACCCGACACATCGTCTTTTAACCCATCGCATCGGTAATACTCATGATTGATGTTGCTTTCGCCTGCATATTGCATCCAGATGACCTGTCCGAAATGATCGCCTTCGTATCTGCTCATGGTGCCACCGAGATCGAGAGTGAGTTTTTTCAGATTGTCGTAGTGTGTCGAAACAACAATGCCGTAGAAGTAATTTTCCATGAGTTTGCGCCTGATCAGATCGGTTTCGCTGATGGTATCATTACCTACAATCAGGTCGGGAAGAAGATATTCGGAAAAGGCCTCATCGTCCTTTTTCTGCTCATAATATCCGTATCCCGTGGTAAGAAAAGCCGTGGCTCCCGAACTCCATTTGCGGTTATGCTGGTGTGTCATAACAAGATGAAAGTGATTCTGATCGTAAAAATCTATTTCATTTTCGTAGGTGTAAGGATTATACGTACGGTTGGTTGATAATGAGTCTTTGGGAATGCCATTCCATGCCTGATAGGTGTTTTCGCGCCCATGCATAACCATGAGTCTTACGTTTGATTTTTTTCCATACCATGCGATGTTTCCCATCAGCGAATGAAGATCTGCTCTGGCGCGATCGACATAGCCGTCGGTATGAAGCAGCGAAGCACGACCATCGATGATCCAGTGATTTTTTAGAAGACCTGTGCCAAATAGCAATGTTGTTCCACGCGTATTGTAGGATCCGCCTCTGAGATTGATTTCTGCGAAGGCATCAGGACGATAGGAGTGGGTGAGAATGTTTACAGAACCGCCAAACGAGGCCGCTCCATTGGTCGAAAGTCCAACACCACGTTGTACCTGAATATTTTCGGCCGAAGATGCCAAATCGGGGACATCGACCCAAAACACGCCATGTGATTCGGGATCGTTGTACGGGACACCGTTCAGGGTTACATTGATGCGGTTCTGATCTGTTCCACGCAGACGAAAAGCTGTGTACCCAATGCCTGTTCCTGCATCGGAGCCTGAAGTAACCGACGGAAGTTGGTCGAGCAATACGGGTATGTCGCTTCCGTTGTTAATGGTTTTCAACTGCACAGGCGATAAATTACTGTACGTTGGTGCATCATGGCTGCCCGAGCGGATGCTCTGAATCACAATTTCGTTGCTGATGACGGC
>CAZLHV010000333.1:0-2076 GCA_964559205.1 uncultured Bacteroidaceae bacterium | reverse complement strand
GGGTATTGTTCCATCACCACCATAAGGCGACTCAAAGCTCCGCTGAATTCGTCCTGTGCCTGCTCAAATTTGGCAAAGGTTTCTTCGTCCAGATTTTCTGCATTGATATTTACTGATGAAGCTTTGGAGCGGGCCTCGGTGACAGCGGTCAGAGTCGATTTTTCAAAATCAGCCATTCCTTTCACTGTATTGACCAGATTGTCGACCAAATCATAGCGTTTTTGGTATACGTTTTCCACATTGGCCCATTGTTTCAGCAGCACTTCTTCCTTGGTGATCATGCGGTTGTTTGCACGCCACATCCAGATGCCAATGGGCAGCAGAATGAGCAACAGCAGAATGATAATCATGGTTGAACCAAGACATCCGGTTTTCGGCTTAAATGACTTACTTTGATTGGGTTGTCCTCCGTTGGGTAATGTTTGGGTTGTGTTTTCCATGTCGGGATGATTTATAAGAAGGTAAAAGTAAGAATTTATTTGATAATGTCAATACTGCGCCTGATAAAACCCGATAATTTCTCTCCTTTTAGGAGACCCTGCGACAGCAAAGCGAGGTCAATTAGCTGATTGACAATGTGGTTGCGTTTATCTTCATCATCCGTGTCCACCAGTCCGGCAACCAAAGGATGATTTGAATTGACCATTAATGTGTAGTGACGGCCCATACCAGCCATGTAATCCATTCCGCCCATTTGCGACATATCGCTCATACGGCGCATAAATTCGGGCTGCATGAGGCTAACCGGAGCTGCATCTTCGGCAGCGGCTTCCACTTTAACAAAAACCTGCACGTCGCCCGGAACAGCCGACTTGAAAACTTCTTCCACCTTTTTTGTTTCTTCATCGTTGAGTTTGCTCACAGGTTGACTTTCATCGTGCAAAATCAGCCGGTCTGTCAATTCTGCATCGACACGCTTGAATGTCGTTTTTTCGGCCTGACGCTCCAGAAAATCGATAAAATGCATGTCGATTACCGAATCAAGCTCCAATACAGAGTAGCCACGGTCGCGTGCCGCAGAAACATAGGTGTGCTGCTCTTCCTTGTCGGTAGTATAAAGCAATACCAGCTTTCCGTCCTTATCTGTTTGCTTTTCCTTCACGCTTTCTCTGTATTCCTCGAGCGTGTGATATTTTCCATCGCTGTCTTTAAGCAAGGCAAATTTCGAAGCTCTTTCGGCAAAGGATTCTGTCGTGATCATGCCGTAACGGATAAATACACGGATATCGTCCCATTTCTTTTCAAAGTCTTCGCGATTATTTTTATATAGCTCCTCAAGCTTGTCGGCAACCTTTTTGGTGATATGACTGCTGATTTTTTTTACGTTCGGGTCTCCCTGAAGATAGCTTCGACTCACATTTAATGGAATATCGGGCGAATCAATCACCCCGTGAAGCAGGGTGAGAAAGTCGGGAACGATGTTTTCCACATTGTCGGTCACAAACACCTGATTGCAATACAGCTGGATTTTATTTCGCTGAACTTCAAGGTTTTTTTTCAATCTTGGAAAGTACAGCACTCCGGTGAGATTGAAAGGGTAATCGACGTTGATGTGTATGTTGAACAAGGGCTCATCGAATGTGTATGGATACAACTCCCGATAAAAACTCTTATAATCCTCATCCTTGAGATCCGAAGGAGATTTTTTCCAAATAGGGTCTGTGTTGTTGATCAGCCTCGGCTTTTCCAGTTCAGTGAATTTCTGTTCACCATTCTCGTCCTTTTCGCCTTCAACTGGTTCAGAAACTTTTTCTGTACCAAACTGTATCGGGTAGGGAAGAAAGCGACAGAATTTCTTTAGCATATCCAAAATCCTGAATTCCTCGTTAAATTCAATCGAGTCTTCTGAAAAATGAAGGGTGATTTCTGTACCACGGTCCTTGCGCTTCGAATCTGTCATGGTGTATTCGGGAGAGCCATCACAGGTCCACTTAACAGATTTAGCTCCTTCCTGATAACTCAGGGTGTTGATTTCCACCTTGTCGGCAACCATAAAGGAAGAATAGAATCCAAGCCCAAAATGACCAATAATTCCACTGATTTCCTTTTCGTCTTTGCCCATGTATTTTTTTACTA
>CAZLHV010000332.1:0-2078 GCA_964559205.1 uncultured Bacteroidaceae bacterium | reverse complement strand
AGTCTCAAAAATCCTATTTGGATTCCATATAGAGAAGCAAATTCATCAATTTTATTTCATGATTTTTAACAACTTAATTTCTATTGAGCATTGCTGCATCCATGCTGTATCCCTGCACCAGTGCTGCATCCAAGACAATTCTTATATTTTGATCCCAATATTGGTAAAAGCGCAACAAAGTAAACCCCAAAACGCCCTTATGGAGAGCTGAGATGATATACATACAAAACCCTGGCAGTTGGCCGGGGTTTTTTGTGGGTTTAAAAGTCTTTGTATTCTGGGTCGTTGTTTTGTAGGGTGGTAATAAGGTTAATGGCATTCAGAAAAGCCGCATCGTTATACAGTTGTGGGGGCAGTTCCCGTTTGGGGTCGGTGGTAATGTAAATCATAAACCATTTCTGAAAGCCAAGTGTTTGCTGGTGGTTGAGCTTCTTATACAGAAACCGGCCCAGCACCACCGGGTCCGAGCTCAGCGGTATGTTTTCAATAGTGTAACCCGGGGCAGCCCCGCCAGCTCATTTTCCGCACAATCCCCAACCACCCCTTTTAGATGGTCTACTGTAATAGGACCAATATTAAATCAAAGGTAGTTAAAAAGATTAACAATGAGGGGGTCAAGGGGGAGACTCATAACTTCGGTTTGTTGTTAATAACGTTATGCAGCAGTTTTGAAAAGCTCTGAAGGGCTGATGTATCCAAGGTTTTCATGCGGTCGTGTTTTATTGTAGTATTCAACAAATTCTTCACATACACTAAACAACTCTGTTCCGTTTTGCGGCATCATCAGATAGATTTTATCGTGTTTTATACTGCGCCAGAATCGCTCAATATAAATATTGTCCAGGTATCGACCTTTTCCATCCATTGATATCTTAGTTCCTTCGCAGCTTTTGATGAAGTTTACATAGTCCTCACTTGTGAATTGGCTTCCTTGATCCGAGTTGATTATTTCAGGCTTACCATGCTTTCTTATGGCTTCTCTGACTGTTTCAACAACCCATGGAGCACTCATGGAATTGGACAGACTCCAGCCAACAATAAACCGGCTGTAATGATCAATGATGGCTACCATATACATGAACCCTCGCCGCATTGGAATATAGGTGATGTCAATTCCCCATACCTGATTGGGCTTTGTGATCCTGAGTTCTTTAAGCAAATACGGATACTTGTATTTTGCCGGATCAGCAATGGTTGTTCTGGGCTTGCAATAAACCGCATGAATACGCATTGTGTTCATCAATGTGCGCACATGTTTGCGGCCAATATTGTACCCCATGCGCACCAGCATTGCTTTCATACGCCGGGTTCCAAGCGTGGGATCCATGAGGTGCAATTGATCAATCTGCTTCATGATTTCATCGTCTGCGTTGCTCGGCAAATTGGGCGTATAATACACTCCCGAACGATGTAGTTGCAACATGTCGCATTGCTTTCTGATACTCATTTCTGTATCGCTTTTATCAACCATTTCACGCCGCTGTTTCAGAGATATGGCCCCAACTTTTTTTTTAACCAGTCATTCTCTGTTTTGAGCTTCCCGATTGATTGGTATAGCTCATCCTGCATCTTTTGGGCATCTTTATCCGAATCGGGCTGGTCAAAAACCGTTTCAGCCTTTTCCAAAAATTCCTTTTTCCAGTTGGCTATTACATTGGGATGCAATTCATACTTCTGGGCAAGCTCGCTCAGCGTGCATCGTTCGCTCAGCGCTTCCAAAACCACCTTCACCTTGAAGGCTGGACTGAATTTTCTTCTTGTTTTTTTCATGATGGACAGTTTTACGTTTATTTTCCACTTTAAGTTCCTGTCCTATTTTTTTAGACCACCTCATCCTTTACAGCATTCCCAATCCGCCAGTAGTCGGACAAGTTATTGAAATAAAGCCGCTTAATTGAGCGGCTTTTTTGTTGGGGGGTTATGCCGTAGGTGTGGCTCAGGGGCTTGATGTTCGCGCGCGTTAACATAATATATTGTCAATGTCACGCGCAGTTATAACCCCCGCCCCCAAGCTCCCGCGACAAAAAACCACCCAAATAACAAATAATTCGTATTTTAGCAGTGATAATTCACCCCAT
>CAZLHV010000331.1:0-2090 GCA_964559205.1 uncultured Bacteroidaceae bacterium | reverse complement strand
TTCGCATTACATGGAAAAATGAGCCTGTAAAAGCTGGTGGGGGCTTCGGCAACGTCAATTATATTGCAATTCCCAAAGAAATTACCGGCGTAAAAGCCCGTATTTTTCTGATGCTAGGAAAATATTTTCCCACCGGTGCTCACAAAGTCGGAGCTGCCTACGGATGTCTTGCACCCCGCATTATCACAGGACAATTCGACCCCGAATATCATAAAGCTGTTTGGCCCAGCACCGGAAATTACTGTCGTGGCGGCGCCTTCGATTCATATCTCATGGGCGTTACAGCTGTGGCCATTCTTCCACAGGAAATGAGTAAAGAACGCTTCGAGTGGCTCAAACAAATCGGTGCCGAAGTATACGCAACGCCCGGCTGCGAATCGAACGTGAAAGAAATCTACGACAAATGCTGGGACATTCGTCGCAACAAACCCGATCACATTATTCTGAATCAGTTTGATGAATTCGGAAATCCGGTATGGCATTACAACGTGACTGGTCCTGCCATTGAAGAGATTTTTAGTTATGTAAAAACCGATAAATCACGTCTTGCTGCATTTATTTCAAACACCGGAAGTGCCGGTACTATTGCGGCAGGCGATTACCTCAGAACTGTTTTTCCGCATATCAAAGTAGCGGCATCCGAAGCACTGCAATGCCCCACCCTGCTTAACAATGGCTTTGGTGGTCACCGCATCGAAGGCATCGGCGACAAACATATTCCATGGGTGCACAATGTAAAAAACACCGACGTTGTTACCGCCATCGACGACGACGACTGCATGCGCGCTATACGCCTGTTTAATGATCCGGCAGGAAAGAAATTTCTTGCAGCAGCCGGCATTGATGCAAATACGATAAATAAACTGGATTACCTCGGTATTTCAGGCGTTGCCAACCTTATATCAGCCATCAAAACGGCGAAATATTACGAAATGGATGAACATGATGTCATCATCACCATTGCCACTGACAGCATGGAAATGTATGGTTCGCGCCTCGACGAACTGAATGCCGAAAAGGGCGCCTACAGCGAAATGCAGGCAGCACGCGATTTCGAAAAAGCATTCATGGGAGCATCTGTCGATTACATGAAAGAGCTCACCTATGCTGACCGCAAAGCCATTCACAACCTGAAATATTTCACATGGGTCGAACAACAGGAAAAACCCATCGATGATATCAATCAGCTTTGGTACGATCACGATCTGTGGCCAAAACTGTTTGCTCAGGCGGCAAAGTGGGATGAAATGATTGCGGAATTCAATCAGGAAGTCAGCAAGGCGTAGCCATGATACGCAAGTATTATTTCAAATGTACCGACTGCGGCGCAGAGTTTCATGATACCGATTTCATGTATCTCTGCCCGTTCTGTGCTGCGAAGAACAAGCCAGGTCAACCACCCAAAGGCGTGCTGAAAACATTGTATGATTTTGATGGATTGAAAAATCAATTACAGAAAGATCCTTCGTTTCTACATGCTCAGCAGTGGTTGCCCTTGTTGCCCATCGAAAAAACGGAATCGCTCGGACCTCTTGCAGCCGGCAATACGCCTTTGATTCCGGTGTCTGAATTCAACGGAATCAAACTGCCTTTCAATCTTGCATTGAAAGATGATTCGCGCAATCCGACATTTTCATTCAAGGATCGTGCATCGGTGCTGGTTTCGGCTTATGCAAAAGAACATGGCATTGATACCATCATTGCTGCATCAACAGGAAATGCCGGTTCTTCACTGGCGGGAATCTGTGCTTCGCAAAAACAAAAAGCCATTATCTGTGTGCCTGCTGCAGCTCCCAAAGCCAAACTTACGCAGATTCTCATGTACGGTGCACAGATTGTGCCGGTGGCAGGAACCTACGATGACGCTTTCGATCTCAGCGTTGCACTTACCGAAAAAACAGGAATTTTCAATCGCAACACGGCCTACAATCCTTTCACCATCGAAGGAAAGAAAAGCGTTTCTTTTGAATTATTCATGCAATATGGAAACAAGGCGCCCGATAAAGTGTTTGTTCCGGTTGGCGATGGTGTCATTATTTCCGGCGTGTACAAAGGCTTTGAAGATCTTCTGAATTTGGGGCTCATTGACA
>CAZLHV010000330.1:0-2148 GCA_964559205.1 uncultured Bacteroidaceae bacterium | reverse complement strand
GCAACATATTGTTCGGGATAATGGAGATAACCTGTACTTCCAGTTTCTTGAGATCGAAAATTGGTGCCAGAACTTGTTCCAGGTTACCCACCAGGTATCAATAGAAGGAAAGTACAAAAACCGATATGATGTCACCCTGTTGATCAATGGTCTTCCTTTGGTTCAAATCGAATTGAAACGCAGGGGGATAGAACTAAAAGAAGCATTTAACCAGATCAACAGATATCAAAGACATTCCTTGTGGGCAAATTCAGGTTTATTTCAATATGTCCAGATTTTCATCATATCCAACGGGGTTAATACGAAATATTACGCCAACAACCGATACCAGTCTTTCAAACAAACCTTCTTCTGGAGCGATGAACAGAATAAAACGATTACCCAACTGGAAAAATTTGCATTCAATTTCTTGGATAACTGCCACATCAGCAAAATGATCACCAAATATGTGGTGCTAAGTGATGCCAACAAAATTCTTATGGTGTTGCGCCCATATCAATATTATGCTGTGGAAGCAATGGTCGACAGGGTAAAGAATACCACAAAGGGTGGATACATCTGGCATACTACGGGATCTGGCAAAACACTGACATCATTCAAAGCGAGCCAGGTACTGATGAACCTTCCGCAGGTTAAAAAGGTGGTCTTTGTAGTCGACAGGAAGGATCTGGACTACCAGACCACGAAAGAATTCAATAGCTTCAGCAAGGGGAGCATTGACGGTACGGACAGCACAAACACTTTGGTAAAACAATTCAATGATGATACCAAGCTGATCGTCACTACCATCCAGAAACTTAATACTGCAATATCAAAGAAATACTATAGCCCGAAGATGGACAGGCTGAAGGATGAACGTATCGTCTTCATCTTTGATGAATGTCACAGGTCACAGTTCGGAGAGACCCATGCCAGGATCAAATCCTATTTCAATAACATTCAGATGTTTGGGTTCACAGGTACCCCCATCTTTGTGGACAATGCCGTGAAGAATGAACAAGGAAAGCGCACCACAAAAGAGTTGTTCGGAGATTGTTTACACAAATATGTTATTACCGATGCCATTAAGGATGAGAATGTGTTGAAGTTTTCTGTTGAATATGTGGGCAGGTATAAACAACGGGAAGATAGCAGGAACAACGTGGATATAGAGGTCGAGGACATCGATACGAAAGAATTGATGGAATCACCTAAACGGATCAACAAAATTTGCGATTATATCTTGGCTAACCATAATCGAAAGACCTACAATAAAGAGTTCACTGCCATCTTGTGCGTCAGCAGCATAGAGACCCTGATTAAATATTACGACACCTTGCAACAACGGAAAGAAGCAGGAGACCATAACCTTAGTGTTGTTACCATCTTCAGTTATTCAGCCAATGAAGATGATCCTGAGGCCAGTGGATTCCTGCCTGAAGAAGTATCCGTAGTTGAAGATGTACGAGCATTATATGGCCTCGGAGCTCATAGCAGGGAAAAGCTGGATGAGTACATTGGTCATTACAATAAAATGTATGAAACCAGCTATTCAACCAAGGATAGCGAATCCTTTTACAACTATTACAATGATATTTCCAAAAGAATCAAAGACCGTGAACGCATTGATTTCTTGGATAAAGATCGGGTGGATATACTACTGGTTGTAAATATGTTCCTTACGGGTTTCGATGCCAAGAAGATAAACACCCTATATGTTGACAAGAACCTGAAGTATCATGGGCTGATTCAAGCCTATAGTCGCACTAACCGAATAATTAATGAGCAGAAATCTCAGGGAAATATTGTGGTGTTCCGCAACCTGAAGACAGCTACTGATGATGCCATTGCCTTGTTTTCAAACAAAGATGCAAAGGACATCATCATAATGGAGCCTTATGAAGAGTATGTCAAAAAATTCAGCCTGGCTTTCATCGAATTGCTGAAGATTGCCCCTACTGTTCAAAGTGTAAACCAACTGCCCAGTGAAGAAGAAGAACTTGCATTTATTAAAGCCTTCAGGGAGCTGATCCGACTAAAAAATGTACTGACGACCTTCAGTGATTTTACATTCGATGATCTTAGCATGTCGGAACAATTGTTCGAAGATTATAAGAGCAAGTACCTGGATTTGTATGATAAAGTGAAGTCGGATCACCACAAGGAAAA
>CAZLHV010000329.1:0-2193 GCA_964559205.1 uncultured Bacteroidaceae bacterium | reverse complement strand
CACATCCTTGCGAATACTAGTCCCTGAAACTAGCGCGTCTACCAATTCCGCCATCCGGGCGAATACGAGTAAAAAGTGGAAAGTTTGTAAAGTAGAAAGGTTTGGTAAAAAAGTGTTTTTCAACTTTATGAACTTTTTACTTTATAAACTTTAAACTCTTAAGTGCCCAGAACAAGACTCGAACTTGCACAGCCGTACGGCCACTACCCCCTCAAAGTAGCGTGTCTACCAATTTCACCATCTGGGCAGAATAAAAAGAACGATTTTTCTTTTAGGGACTGCAAAATTATAAAAAAATACATTCCAAAAACAATTTTGTTGATTTTTTTTCATCCAACATCAAAACGTTGATTTAGAATTGATGGCAGAATTTAAGTCTAGCGTTCCTTCATAACAAAGGATTGATTGCATTCCGGTATTGCAAAAACAAGTAACATCAAAATCATTTTTGTTTTTTATCCATCAATTCCTTCAAGGCACATCCTTCGCAGCCTGTTCCGGGGGAACAGGAATGGCAACTTTTACCTACTGCAGTACGGGGTCGTAAGGTCCTGACGAGCGATCGAATGAAGATGACAAGTGCTGCGGCAATGATGATATAGACGATGATTTCCTGCGTACTCATTGGAATAGAAATGCTGAAGTAAACCAGAAAAATAGCAAGGCCTGTGTCAGGAACAACAGCCCCCAAACAGCTGAATGAAGGCCGGTGAGCTTGTGCAAATTAGTGGCATCACCAGCATCGGACGGACGAGCAATGCCATACCACGCAATGATGGCAGCTGACCATACCGATTCGGCTAACATGATCCCCGTGAAGGCATACATCATAAGCCAAGCACGGTCAGGCACATACAACACCACTGCAAAATAGCCTGCTAGCATCAACACAATCCAAAGAATACCATAAAGATTTTTAACGGCGAGAAACAGCAGCAGCACCGACAGGGCAACCAGCGAAAAATGCAGACCCCACTCAAGTCCTGCCGACATGAGCACAACAAAAGCAAATGGGGCAAGCGAAGCAAACACATATCCTGAAATGGAGATGATGAATTGCGCCGTTTTATTGCTGCTTCGGGTGATGGTTGTCCCTGAGGTATCGAAAAGGAGATCGACACGCAAAACTTCGCTTCGAGTAAGCCAACCGGCGATGGCATGACCCCCTTCATGAAATAGGGTGTTGAAAACCCTGAAAAACTTTCCCGCAAAGGGAATGCGACTCAGTATAAAGCCTGCAGCGGCCATGGTCAGAAACAATATGCTTTCTTCTTTGCTCATTGAACTGGATTTCCAAAATATTTCCGGTACACTTTCGGACGTGGACGAAACTGCAAATTAACGAAAATCCGGGCGATAAACATCATCCACTTTCGCCGAGGCTCATACTGCACATCTTCAATGATGACCGAACCCTTTGGCATGGATTGCACCATGTGTCGGTGTGTCCAGCTTTTCAGAAAGAATGGCAGCTTAACTCCCTGATCCTCAAAACCCCACATCGCTTCTTCTTCCCATTGAGCGGTTATCAGGCTTTCCCAGCGAAAACGGACAAATAAAACACCTGCTGTGAGATGTATGCTGTCGCCGGGATTGTTTCCGTCGTAACGATCAATGCGAAGTTTTATTCCGGGCGGCCGCAGAGCATCAAACAAACCTCGTGTAAAACCTTCACGAACGGTGTTCGGTGCTGCCTGAACCGGTATTTCCATTCTGAAGGTCATTGCGTGATGTTTAATGTGGGAACCGTCCAAACAGGCGGATGTTGCAGCATGGTTGATTTTTATGTAAAGATACGCAGCAAAACACGCCATAAAACGGTTTCTAAATGCAATTCCGATGATATTCGACATGTCATTTTATTGCTCAATCGGTTTCTGGGCATACACTAAATAAAATCCTGCTTCTTGCGTTATTGTCGCGAGCAATATGTTTATGAATCATGAATTCCGCTGAAAAAAATGCCTTGAAAAATTCATCGAATCGCTTATCCGAAGGAAAAGCGACCAGACGCAACCGATGGCTCTGGATCACGGTGGTCATCATTCTTGTGTTGACACTGAAGCCTTCCAACGGAAACATTTCAATTCCATTTGCTGATAAAGTGGTTCATTTTTTCATGTTTTTCGGATTGTCTGTCAACATATGTTATAAGTATCAAGGTAAATGGAGATTCATTGCATTGATTTTTTC
>CAZLHV010000328.1:0-2201 GCA_964559205.1 uncultured Bacteroidaceae bacterium | reverse complement strand
GTTTAGTTTAAATCAAGCGACAATCCAAATTCAACAGGATGTACTTCGGGACCTTCGCCGCTTTCAAACATTTCTGACACGGCATAGTTGGCAAAGAGGTTGATTCTGTTCCAGCCCAGTCGGACCATGGCACCATATCGAAACGGATTCAAATGGTAGCTTCCGTTGCTTTTAAAGCGGTCCTTGTCGCCACGATCATTCACCACAACTTTTGTTTGCGATCCAATTCTGACGCCTCCAAAGCCCCCGATTCCAAAATGGAAACCATCGTGATTATTTTCACCGTGGGTGTTGAATTCAAAAAGCACTGGAAGAGTAAGGTAAGTGGCAGTCAGTTTGCTTTTGATGGTGGAGACGGTATTGTCATAGTAAGCCATCAGAACTGCAGAATCATTGATCAGTCGTACATTGTCGTCGAGACGATAGTTTAATACGGTTAAGCCAAGGCCGGTCGTCAGTCCCATTGCAAACTTTGGTTTTTCAATCATGCCGAAATTAAACTCCATAAAGTTGATCTGAACTCCAAATGACTTGGCAAAATCAGGCTCCATGAAAGGATATGCCGGGCTTGATCCCAAATCGCCATATGAGGAAAGAAAATTGCAAAACATCAGATCAAGACCAGCCCAATGTCCATCATATTCGTCGCTTTCTTCAATATCAATATTTATATGGCCTGTATTGAAATCGAAATCTTCAGAAGATCCGGAATCGTCACTTCTTTTCACGCTTGCGACTCCTTCCATATCAACTTCCACGGTTGTGGGATTGCCTGAGTAGCGAATTTCAGCAGCACCTTTACCCTGTGCTTTTAATGTTTCGGACACATTGACTTTGATATCGCTTGCACCATCGGATGTGATGTTTGCGCTACGACTTTCGAGTCCCAAGGCATTCACTTCGGCTGCACCTGAAAGTTTTGCGGTGAGCTCATCAGCTTTGCCTGAAAGCTGAGCTTCTGAAGCTCCTTTGAAATCGAGGGTGAGCTGTTTGCAATCTAGATTCATTTGATACTCTGAGGCGCCCTCGGCATAGAGCACCAGATTCTCTGCAGGGAAAGTACCCTCTGTGTTCAGATTGGCCACAGAAACCAGTTTGATTTCATCCAGTCCGGAAGAAGTGATTCTCACATCAGTGTGATCTTTTATTTTTGAACCGTTCAGGGTCATGATGCCATTGCGAACTTCCCAAGTAAAGCCCTCGGGTACATTTGAGCCGCCATTGATAGTGATTGATGGAGATTCGGAATGAACAAGTGTGATGGTCATGTTGCCGTCAGCATGTATTTTGGTGAACGGATCGGTGCTTGTCTGTGCGATGCCGGTGATGGTTACTACCAGCATGATCGCAAAAAGGGTCAATGTTTTCATGATAATTTGCATTTGAGAATAGGACGCTTGAACCTGTTTGTTTGTTACAGGTCGTTTAATTATTTTCTGCTAAAAGACATATTTTCGCTGGCATACTGGCTGATGTTGCTGATTCCGAATTTGGTAACATCGCGCAACGTCACATCAGATGCAGGATTGTCTTTAACCGATGCTTTGCCTGAAAATAAAGCAAGGCTCCAATCTTTCCATTCTGTCAGTGTACCGGTTTTACTTTCCAGAGGTTTTTCTTCAAGCGAGGATTTCAAATCGGCCAATTCGTATATCATTTGATATTCGTTTCTGATGTCATCGAGATACAGTGGCTGTGGTGCCGGCATCTCTTCGAGCAGATAATAATGACTGTTGTTTATTTTGTCAGGTGCTGTCTGTTTTTGAGAGGTGAGGGCCAGCGATGATTCCTGCGTTTCATGATTCAAAGGCGAGTCATGCCTTGTGTAATTTTCAGTTGTGCTTTCACGATGCTGTCTTTCGAGGGTGGGAGTGTTGCCCGATGCGGAAGAAAGCATGGCTCCCTGATTTATGCTTTGAGAAGGGATGAGCATGTAGGCAAGCAGCAAGGTTGCGGCTGCGGCTGAAACAGTATACATCATTCTTTTCAGCAACATGGGTGATTCACGCTGAAGGAGCTTCTCACGCGAGGGGAAAACGATTGTTCTGTCGGGGGTCAAGCGTACGGAAACCATCATGCGGTGTTCTGAAGCCCAATAAGGATCAGATGAAATCACCTGGTTTACCTTGAATGCCAGTTCACCGCTCAGATCGCCTTCGCAATAGGCCACAAGAAGGTCTTCGTTCATCGAGAAAACCGAT
>CAZLHV010000327.1:0-2222 GCA_964559205.1 uncultured Bacteroidaceae bacterium | reverse complement strand
CATTGTTTACCGATTCGGAAATGACCATATTAAACAATGTATCCGAAACCTTCCAAAATCTCAATGCCATTGAAATAGTTGAAATGAGTCATATCGAAGAAGCATGGAAAGAAAACATTAAAACCAAACAAGCCATTAGCTATCATTATGCATTTGATTTAAAACATATGTGATTTCATTGCCCGAATGGAGGTTTTCGGAAATTGGCAAGCGTGCACCAGGTTCAATGCTGCTTGTTCATCGCAAATCCATATGGCTGGGCATCAAACCATATGGATTAAGTTACTGTCTAAATTTATTAATTGTTTGTATCACAAAGGTCTCAAAGAAGGGCACGTCCCGACGCTGCCGGTCAGGACTTGCAGAAGGACACCACGTAGCATTCGTATTTGATACAAAAGCCGTTTGTCAACGATTCACAACGCGGTTGTGAATCATCAATGGCTGTTGCTGTAAATTTGCAAGCAAGCTTGGGAATTTGCAGAAACAACCTTTGATAATGGCTTTTGCATTTCTAATTCACTTTGAGTTCTTTGTGCGATTCTTGGAGCTCTTTGTGCAAAAAAGTAGAATGATTTTTAGACAGTAACTAAATCAAATTCTCCGCCTCTCAAAAAAAACGCACCGAAAACAGAGATGAGGGCAGGGTTTATCCGCTAAACTGCCTGAGTGGTAGAAAAGCGCGCGCCGATGCCGGATAAATGTTTACTTTTGGTTAATCCAACCCTGGCATCCATGAAAAAAACGATTGTTTTTCGCATCACCCTTTTGCTGACAGTTTTGCCACTGCTATCGTGGTCGCAGCAACCCGTCGTTTCAAAAAACGAAGCAAAGGCCTATCAGAACAAGACCCGGAGCATGGACGGCACACCGGGACCGGCATACTGGCAAAACAGTTCCGACTATTTCATTCAGGTTTCGGTGGATGTTGAAAACAAAATACTAAGAGGCAGTGAGCGCATTGTGTATACGAACAACAGCCCCGATTCACTCAAAACCATTGTGATCAGATTGTATCAGGATGTGTTTAAAAAAGGCGTGAACCGCAATTCCATTGTACCGGTTCATCCCGACGATGTGCACGAAGGTGTACGCATTTCGTCATTGTCGGTCAACGGTGAAACCTATGATGCAAGCGGAAACGGAACGCAGGTGGTGCGCGACGGAACGCTGATGTATGTATTTCCTTCCAGCAAAATAGCACCGCACAGCAAGGTTGAGCTTGAGATTGCATGGAGCTTCGATTTTCCGCAGCAAACGCTCATCCGCATGGGAACCATCGACAGCACAAGCATGTTTGTCGGACAGTGGTATCCGCAGATTGCCGTTTACGACGACATCAATCGCTGGGACACAAGATCGTACAACGGGCTGGCTGAGTTCTACAACGATTTTTGCAATTTCGAAGTAGAAATCACCGTTCCCGACGGTTTCATGGTGTGGGCCACCGGTGATCCGCAAAATCTGAAAGAGGTGCTTCAGGAGCCGGTTTACAAGCGCTACGTAAGTGCAGCAAGCTCCGACGAAATTCACCATGTCATTACGCAGGATGACATACAGAAGAAAGCCATCACCACCCAGCAGCACACATGGAAGTTCAAGGCCGCACAGGTGAGCGATTTTGCTTTTGGCGTCAGCGATCATTATGTATGGGATGTTACCAGCGTTGTTGTTGACAAAAAAAGTGGCCGGCGCACCGTGGTTGCAGCTGCCTACAATGAAACCGACGAGCATTTCGAAAAAGTGGCCTCGATCGCCAAAGAGACCATCCGCTCATTATCGTTTGAGATGCCCGGACTTCCCTACCCTTTTCCTTACCTTACGGTGTATGCAGGCGACTTTGGAATGGAATATCCCATGATCACCAATGTGGGTCCTGACATCGATTTTGGAATGACGGTCTATGCCAATTCGCACGAAATAACCCATGCCTATTTTCCCTTTTTGGTTGGCACCAACGAAACCGGCTGTGGATGGCTCGACGAAGGGCTCACGGTGTTTATTCCCGAGAACAGTCAGCATCAGATTGCGCCGGAACTGAACATTGGCGCATACAACACCAGTGCATTTTCGCATTATGCAGGCATAAAAGACGAAGTAGCGCTGATCACACCCACCCATTATCTCGATGCAGGCATTTATTTCTATCTGAACTATGCAAAAGCCGAACAGGCGCTTCGCATGCTTGAAATGGAACTGGGCAACGAGCTGTTTAAGACATG
>CAZLHV010000326.1:0-2223 GCA_964559205.1 uncultured Bacteroidaceae bacterium | reverse complement strand
CCGGGTGTTAATCCGCCTGCCGAAACCATCGCAGGGGGCGCTGCAGGAACAACCTATACAAGTGCTCGGGTAACTGCTGGAAATCAGGTCGTAATCGCAGCTGGTGGTGCAATCACAGCAACACACACCAATGCTGCTGAATTGACCGGAAGCTATGTCATTGGTACCGACGGTGTTGCAACCGATACGCTTGCTGTACCATAAGCAAAGCTGTTTCGGAGACAATATCCGGAAAACGTTGATATTCTAATCGAAAGATTTGGTAAAAATAGAGGGGGTGCGAGCCCCCTCTATTTTTATCGAGTGGTTTTTGACCATGTGTCTTCTCTATTTTCCGCTTTTAGACTATGGTTTTCAGATTTAAAAGAAGGCCGCTGTCATATATATATGCTGCATAAGATTGTTCCATTTCAATGATTGATAATATTTTTGCCCGCTTAAACTACTTTTAGGAGAAACACCGATGATTCGCCAGTGTATCCGTTCTTATCCCGTACACATCTTCATTTGCCTGGGGCTGGTGCTAATCGTCATTCTGCCCTTCTATCAGACGAGCCAATTTAATTTTGTCATTTATGATGATAGCAAGTTCATTCTGGGTAATAAAAATATCCAGACAGGATTTAACTGGAGCAGTGTTTCCTGGGCATTTACAACAATGTTTGGTTCTAACTGGCAGCCGTTGACCTGGTTTTCGCTGATGCTGGATTACGAAATTTACGGCACAAACGCCGGAGGCTATCATCTGACGAATGTACTGATCCATTTGGTCAATACGCTGCTGTTATTTTTGGTGCTTGGCAGGATGACCGGGCGAATGTGGCCGAGTGGTTTCGTGGCTGTATTATTTGCTGTACATCCCCTCCACGTGGAATCCGTGGCATGGGTAGCGGAGCGCAAGGATGTCCTGAGCGCGATGTTTTGGCTACTGACTATGGGCACTTATGTGTTTTACGCTGCTAGTCCATCTCTGAAACGCTATGCATGGGTTGTAATCACCTATGGTCTGGGATTGATGTCGAAGCCAATGCTTGTGACGTTGCCTTTCATTTTACTTCTTTTGGATTATTGGCCATTGCGACGTTTTCAGGGTAGTGTGTTCATTGCTGGTCGGCGTCTACTATTGGAAAAGATACCACTTCTAACTCTTAGCGCTGTTGTCAGCGTCATAACAATTTATGGGCAAGACAGTACGGGGGCGTTGAAGTCGTTGGTAGATATGGGTTTACCCGAAAGGATGGCTAATGCGGTAGTTTCCTATGGGGGATACGTCGTTAAGATGTTGTGGCCAGTGAATCTCGCCTGTTTCTATCCTTATCCAACCTCATTCCCCATCTCTGTTGTGCTGCTGACCCTGACATGCATGGGTATGGCCTGTTTTTTCTCTTTCAGATATATTCGCACAGCACCTTATTTGGCAATCGGCTGGTTCTGGTATCTGATTACGCTGCTACCAGTCAGTGGCATCATCCAGGTTGGTGAACAAGCTATGGCCGACCGGTATACCTATATTCCCTTGATCGGTCTTTTTATTGTTATTGCCTGGGGAATTCCTGATCTTCTGAAAGGGAAACCTTTCTGCCGGTACATCATTCCGGTCGCAGCGGGAACGACCATTCTGCTCCTGGCAATTCTAACATTTAAGCAGACGGCAGTCTGGAAAGACAGCCGTTCACTTTTCGAACATGCACTTGCTATAACAGATGGAAACTATGTGGCTCATAACAACCTGGGCAGTTATCTCATGAAGCATAAGCGTTTCGGTGAAGCGGCAAGTCACTTCGAAAAGGTGGTTCAAATCAAACCTGATAATGAAAAGTACCTGAATAATCTTGGTATCGCCCTTTTTCGGCAGAATAAATATGAGGAGGCGATGACGTGTTATTTACAGGCTATGGCTGTTAATCCCCACTTTGCCGATACTTATTATAATGCAGCGGATGTTTGTTTATTCAGCGGCAGGGAAAATGAGGCTTTGAAATATTACAAAAAGGCTCTTCATCTTCGTCCGGAGCATGCAGTTGCTGAGAATAATGTGGCCTCAATCCTCATCCGTCAAGAGAAACTTGATGAAGCCGTTGTTTATTTAAGGGCAGCGATCAAACATCATCCGGACTTCGCAGTGGCCCACAATACTCTAGCCGTTATTCTGACTCGAAAGAATCAAACACGTGAGGCCATCAAAGAGTTGAAAGAGGCGTTGCGGATCAATCCGCAATATAC
>CAZLHV010000325.1:0-2230 GCA_964559205.1 uncultured Bacteroidaceae bacterium | reverse complement strand
GGGATTGGTTATTGGAAGACTCAGAACGATTTCGTGTGCTTTCATTTCATTGGTCAGCATGCCATCGACCACCATAAGGGGCAGCTGACCTCCATCAAGGGGCCACTCGGTTTCTTTCTCACATGAAAGCAAAGAAAGGGAAATCATTACAACGGCATATCGGTGTACCACAGGGTGACTGCAGCTTGAAACAAACCAGAGAAAAGAACGAATGGTCATTTTCATAATCTGAAACGATAAGTCAGTGAAGGAATAAAACCAGCTACTGCAGTTGAAACGGGAGTAATAGAAACCGGGTCACTGAAATCGGATGGAAGCACAAGATTTCCTTGATCATCAACTATTTTGTTGAAAGTAAGGGATACCGGATTGTGTCTTCCATACAGGTTATACAGGCTCAGCTCAAGTTCGTGCAAGCATTTTCTGTCAGGTTTTGAAATAGCCAGCGTGGCTGAAATATCAAGTCTGTGATAATCCGGAAGCCTGTCGTTGTGTACCTCGTCATAAACTGGCACAACATAATTGTTGTATTGATAATACCCGACCGGAGATGTAAAAGGAATGCCGGTCATATAGATCCAGTTTGCGGTGAGTTTCCACCTGTATCCGCTGAACCAATTGACATGGATGGAAATACAATGTGGCCGGTCCCAGTAAGCTGGATAGATCTCCCCGTTGTTTATAGAGTTGTTTTTCATCATGGCACGAGACCATGTGTATCCAATCCAGCCTGTAAGCGATCCGCTTTGTTTTCGTGCCAGCAATTCGATACCATAGGCAAACATGTGGCCATCACGAACCTCACCTTCGAGCAAAGGATTAAGAAGAACATTTGCATGGTCGACATAGTCGATTTGGTGATTCATGTATTTGTAGTAGAACTCGGCTGAAAAAACAAATCCTGGTCGGAGAAGCCGGTCGAAAAAGCCCAAAGAAATTAAATCGGATGATTGTGGTGAAATGTTTTGACCCGAGGGAACCCAGCTTTCAATGCCATTAAAAGGGCTGATGCTGGTGCTTAGAATTTGCAAAAACTGATGGTTTCGGGTGTATGCTATTTTAAACTGCCTGCCGGTAACAGGGGTGTATGTAATAATTGCCCGGGGCTCTAACTTGGCAAAAGTAGCCGAATGTTCACCTCTGCCATACGCAATGGTGTCGGTAACCTGATACAGTGAATCGAAATGGTATATCGTGGTTTCGCCATTATTAACCCAAACCGGCTGACGTATTCCGGCATTAATAAACCATTTATTGCCAAGTTTTTTTTCTGACGAAAAATAAAGCGCACTGGAACCACTGGAATACCGGGGAACCACCGGGATCAGTGCCTGCAGGGCATCGTTGCTCAGTTTTATATTCCCTGGATTGCTTTCGTAGCCACCCAGATCAAGACCCCAGCGGTAAGTCAATGCAGGCTTGGCAAAAAAACTGAAATCCCATTTGATGTTTCCCTGATATATGTGTGAATCCCAATAATCACCTGTTTCTTTCCAGATTTGAACATAATAATTATATCTGCTGTAATACAATGTTGTGTTGCTGAACAACTTGTCATTGAAAATGTGATTCCAGCGTAATGTTCCTAGGTTGTTGCTCCAGTTGATACCGTATGTTCGCAGAATCGATGGATTTTTAATGAAATACTGATCCTGTCCTCCGTATACCGTTAGAAACAGTCGGTTGTTGCGGTTGATTTTAATGTTTAATTTCGAATTGAAATCTGAAAAACCAAGCACCAGATTGTTGTTCTGAATGGTTCTACGGTTGATCCATCCTAGATTTGATGTCCTCAGGGCTACGTAAAACGATGATTTGTCCTTGATCAGTGGAGCTTCCAGCGCCAGGCTGGTGGCAAAAATATTCATGCTGCCATTCATTCCAAAGCGTTGCATGTTCCCGTCTTTCAGTTGCATATCGACTACAGATGACAATCTTCCGCCATATTGAGCTGGAGCATCGCCTTTATAAATGTCGATATTTTTTACTGCATCGGGAACCAAAGAAGTGAAAAAACCAAACAAATGGGCAGCATTATAAACCGGAGCTTCATCAACAAGAATCAGGTTTTGGTCATTTTTTCCTCCCCGGACAAAAAAGTACGATGAACCATCGCCCTGAGCGATAATGCCAGGCACAGACTGAAGGCTTTTTATCGGGTCTGCTTCGCCCGCAAATCCAGGCATTTCCTGAAGTGTCAGGGGATCCATTTTAATCATGCCGGCCCTGA
>CAZLHV010000324.1:0-2277 GCA_964559205.1 uncultured Bacteroidaceae bacterium | reverse complement strand
ACAAACCGGGCACAAAAAATACCACTGAAACCATAGCCAAAGTTGGCACATCGCTCAGCCATTTCTTTATCAGATTAATGTTAAATGCATACAACAGCGTTGCAATAAGTATGTAAATTCCATATGAAACATTAAAATCGAGAGGCTTTCCCCCTGCAACGGCCAGCAATCCTACAACACCAATGATTCCGGTGATCACACCTGCCACGCTCAGAAGACGTGTCTTGTAACCAAAAAAAAGAACCCCGACAAGCAAAGTGAAAAAAGTGGTCGTGCTATTCAAAATACCAGCCACATAGCTTTCTATTCCCGTTTGTGCCTTGGCAAAAAGAAAAGCAGGAATGGCATTCGCTAGAATTCCTGAAAGCGTGAGAAGCATGACTTTGCGAAAGGGTAATTTAAACAATGAAATGGCAGCCGGAATACACATCAATGCAAATGCCGCCATCATTCGGTATGCACCCACCATTTCGCTTGGGAAATATCTCAGCGACTTTTTCATTAGGATAAAAGACGATCCCCATGTCAGCACAAGGATGAGCATGATGCCTACACTAAGCCATTGCCTACGATTCATTCAACCCCTCCGGCATTACATCCATTTCTTTCGCTTAAAAAACAAAATCAGGAAAATGACAATCATAAGCATACTTCCCAGTATCATAAAGAATGCATAGGGATGTTCGCCAAAGGGTAATCCAACGTTCATTCCATACAATCCGGTAAGAAATGTCAGAGGGAGCAAGGTTGTGCTGATAAAAGTCAGCATCTTCATAATTTCGTTGGTGCGGTTTGCCTGCATGGAATCGAATGTTTTCGACAAACCTTCAAGCAATTCTCCGTCATCTTCAATTAAGTCCCAGATTTTCTGGTAGTAATCAAGGATATTTCCCCAGTATTCTTCCATGTTCTCAACGAAGCCTTCCACTTCACCACTTTCGAATTTGTGAAATAACCTGAGTTGAGGCTTAAATGTGGTGTTGAGCAATATGACATTTTTCCGGGTTACCGATATCTTTTCAATAATTTTCTCGGGCTTGCGGCTAAACATCGCCTTATTAATCATATCGATCTCCGTGTCGATGCGCTGAAGCATATTCTGTGTTTCCTTCATCAGCGACTCCAAAATCCTGTACAACAATGCATCGGAAGTTCCGATAATATCGTCGGTTCGTTTTTCCTCAATGGCCTTTCTGGTTTCTTCAAACAAATCTTTAATCACCCAGTGAGAATTGCCGATGGTGATAATGAAATCGCGACCCCAGAAAATTTTCGCCTCCTTGATTTTGACAAAACGATTCACCTTGTCAAAATAAGGAAAATGCAAAATCAAAAAATAGTAGTCGTCGTAAATGTCAATTTTCGATCGCTGAGATCGCATCTTGCAGTCTTCGATATCGAGAGGGTGAAAATGATACTGATCGCTTAGCAGATTAAAATCTTCGTCCGTCGGATAAAGAATGTGTAACCATTTTACTGTTCCAAGCCTGATTTGCTCAATCATAGGCTGCCCTCCTTTTTTTCGTTTATCGGACTACATCCCGGTGAATTTTTTGCAAATGTAGGTAAAAACCACATTAAAAAAAGCATCAGGATGTCATATTTATCATAGCTGACGCAATTTTTTTTGTAGGTTTGCGATATGAACCATACTTTGAAAACGAATCTGCTGCTTATTCTGTTGTTTCTGGCAATGATTTCATGCTCACCAAAAGGAAAAAACAAAGCTTCCTCTGACCGGGGAACTCAAACATCAGAACAAGACAGCGCAGTGCACAGTTCCGAAGTGCCTGATTCAATACCTGTGAACGGTCAAATTGGCCAACAAACAAATCAATCGGGCACAAAAGATCCGCTTCTTCTGCAGGGTCGGGCTACCTACAGGCTAAAGTATTGTGGCGGTGCAAAACCTACCCCAGAAATTGAAGCACAGTATCGAATTGAATATGCCTTATCTCAGCAAAAAATCAAGTTCATCAAAGGTTCAGAAGAAATACTGACAAACACCAATGCCGAAGGGGATTTTTCAGTTACTCTCAGTCCGGGCGAATGGGAATTCTACCTTGTGAAAACGACAGGATCGTCCATCCCTCCCAACCCATCCTGCAATGAATATTTCACAAGATCATATGGGAAAGTGCAGGTTGGTGATTATAACCCCGACAAACTCAAGTTGTTGTTTGCTTTTCCCTGCGATCCATGCGATCCTTATAGCAATAAACGGCCATAGTTTTCAGCCGTCTCCTATTGGCCCTCCCAGGGCGGCGCATAAATGCC
>CAZLHV010000323.1:0-2330 GCA_964559205.1 uncultured Bacteroidaceae bacterium | reverse complement strand
ATATGGCAAATCCAGCAAGCAGAAGAGGATCAGGCATTATTGGGAGGGAACTGTCACGGGCATCCGGTGGAATCAATTTCTTTTCAGATTCTGTCTTGGTCGTTGATTGCTGTGCACCCTGACTCACATCGAGGGTCAAAGGCAGAAGCTCACTTCTGAAGAAGCGGGCAGTTTTTGGATCAAAATAGCAAAATACGCCCGGATCAATACTGTAAGTACCAGCTTTTTGCGGCTGCAACATGAACTCAAAGATTCTGGAACCTCCGATCCGGCCATTTTTAAATTGATAATCATCCCTCACATCGGAAGAGAGGAAATCAATACCCTCTGGAATCAGAAGGGTTGGCCATTCAATCAGAGGGATGTTTCCTGTACCCGTAACTTTAATTTTAAGCAAAACAGCATCACCTGTTTTGCACTGAACGCAATCGAGCTCAGATTCAACTGAAAACTGCCCGACCGCACCACCAAAACATGACGCATCAGGAGGCTTTGGCAAATCATTCACCTGAATGGAGACCGGCTCACTCTCTACTTCATCCACATCGGTTACTTGATCAAACAATTGACTATTGAGCATATTTCCAAAACCCGATTGTGAAAAAAACTGCTGAAGCAAACCTGCAAAAAACTGATTGTTCAACTGACTCTGTGATGGGATATATGCTTTCATGATCAAAGCAGGAAGGGTGTGCCGGCCGCTTCGCTGAGGTATGATCACAATAACCCTGATATCGGTTACAGTATAGGTCTCGCCGTCGATGGCTTCAATCCAGCGCGGACGACTTGCCGATGTATCGGTTACATCTTCCGTCCAAAAACCAGCAGCAGGTGAAACATCTTCAAAAATAGCCTGTATGGCTTGATACTGCATGTACAATCGATAAGTCACTGTAAGTTGCTCGCCTACATAAACATTCGACGCCGAAGTCATTGCCTTCAACATCAGTTTAGGCTTTTGTTTCTTGTCCTGGACTATCTGAAGCTGGTTTTTTCCACTTTTCTTTGTTGCCGCCACAGGTTTTGTGCCCCTTGACGTGACTTTTACACTAATGCTGTTTGATTGATATGACTTGCCATTGACGGTAACCATTGCAGGCTGAATGGTAAACCGACCAGTTTTGGATGGCCGAAGGGTGTATTCCCATGACTGCTTCGATGATCCGCTGGAACCCTGAGACGAGCCAAAAGAAATGTAACCACTGCTCATCCCTGATTGGGACGAAACAATGGAAAAACTGCCAAAATCAGGAGGAGAAAAAGCATCGGCTATTGCCCCGTTCAGTTCATATGTGATCTTCAGGTTGCGGTTAAGAGGCACAGAACTCAGGTCGGCTGTGGCAGTAAATGTAAACTGTGCAGGCACAGTCAGCGTTGTGAAAAAAATAAGAAGAAATGACACAACAAATTTCATGGCTACCAGTCTTTGCGTTTAATTCCTGAAGTTTGGCCCTTGCCAGCTCTGGAATGAACTTCTCTGAGTGTTTCCTTCTCTTTATTGCGAAGAGCTTTCAGAATTTTATCTGCCTCAGCCTGATCAATTTCATCGGGGTTTTGTGATGAGTTTTTTTGCTCTTGCTGATTGTTGCTTTTCTGATCATCCTTGTTCTGGTCCGATTGCTGATTTTCTTTGTCTTGTTGGTCCTTATTCTGATCCTGTTTATTGTTTTCCTTGTCCTGATCGTTCTTCTTATCGTTGTTTTTCTGCTGCTGCTTGAGCATTTGCAGGGCATAAGCTAAATTATACCGTGCATCCTCGTCGGAAGGATTGAGTCGCAATGCATTTTTGTATGACTGAATTCCTTGTTCCCATTGCTTCTCCTGAAGCCACGTATTACCAATATTGTAATGAAGTTGACTTTGGATCGCCTGACTGAGCGTATCGGAAAGCAATGACTGATACTGAGCTCTGGCTTGCTGAAACTCGCCATTTTTATAATATGCATTCCCAAGATTATAAGAAGCCTGAAACGAATAATGACCCTGAGCCTTTGTACTCCGGCGAAACAGCTCTGACGCTTTTTCGTATTGCTGTTCGCGGTATGCAGCGTTTCCGTCCCGCAACAGCTGATCCTGCTCCTGCGCAGATGTATTGAGTGAAATTGACAAAATTGCAGTGATCAAGAGAATGTACTTCATTCATGCCTCCTTTCGATATAATTTCGAAAACGATGTTGCCACGACATCCGCTTGTCAGTAATAAGCCATTCGGCCAGTAGCATGACGAAAACCGGAATCAGCAGCCAAAGGTACAGCGACTTATAATCAGAAAAATTCAATTCCCTGCTCTCGTTTTTCTCGGCACGATCAATTTCATCCATAATCAGCCC
>CAZLHV010000322.1:0-2330 GCA_964559205.1 uncultured Bacteroidaceae bacterium | reverse complement strand
ACCCCGATCACCTCGGCTCCAGCAGTTTCATTACCGATGCCATAGGCTATGCCACCCAGCATTTGCAGTATTTGCCGTTTGGGGAGACGTTTGTGGATCAGAAAGCTGGTAGTTTTGATTCGCGATACAAGTTTTCGGCTAAGGAGAAGGATGATGAGACGCAGTATAGTTATTTCGGAGCGAGATACTATGACTCGGATTTAAGTGTGTGGTTATCAGTTGATCCTTTAGCAGACAAATATCCGAGCATGAGTGCTTATATGTATTGTGCGGGGAATCCGGTGGTATTGGTGGATCCGGATGGGAGGAAAGTTGTGTTAACAGGAACAGATGAGGAAAATCAAGCATATGTTGCTGAACTTAACTCATCATTATCTACTATACAAGTTGAATTATGTGGCCGAAATAACAATAAACTAAGAATAGTTGGGGGAAATAAACAACAACTTTCCGAAAACTCCTCGTTGCTTGACAGAAATGTCCAAGGGGCAATTAATAAGGGTAAAAATATCTTCACCCCCCTTATTGATGATGCTAGTATAGATTTTGTACAAGAAAACACTGGGAAAATTGATGTTGGAGATTTATCTCGGCTTAGCAATAATGATAAACCATTGAAAGAAGCACTGTTTTTAAGGGCATATGCTGAAATAAACACAAATGAACGAATCGCTGCAGAATTAGAAAGAGGTGTAATACAACATGGATATAATACTAAGGAGACCTTGGATGATGGATATGGGAGAATTTCTGATAAGCCATTTGTGCCACTTAGATCTAAAGTAGGTCTTGATGAAAAAAGCAATGGAATAGGTGTATTCAATTTTGGCAGGGTTAAGATTGAAATCTCTTTTGACAAGAATGGGATTGTAACAGGGTCTCAGTCGTATCAAATTGGGACTTTGCATGAAGGTGTTGATTCGGAATATCGAATAAAAGTAAAATCATTTTAAATGAGAACTATAATTGTTTCGTTTTTAGTTTTGATGGCTTTTTTCTCAAACAGCCAAAGTATAAACGACTTAAATGAATTGATTAATGACACTAATTATCAATGTGATCATGAAGTGAAACTAACATGCATTATAAATGTTTTGGGTAATGAAACAACATATTCTATTGGCGCCTTCAGGGCAGAAAAAAAAGACGGCCTTTGGATTAATCTAACGGAGAACTGTTTTTTACTTTCATACGAAATGTACTATAATGGGTACATGGTTGAATCGTGTGATATTGATTCCACTGGTACTTTTCAGAGTATTCGTATTTTTTATTCTGATTCTGTTTTAAAATCAAATTCAGGGAAAGATACGGCTGAGGGTTTTCCTACTGATAGAGTTTTTGAATATAGTTCCCGTAGGGATTATGTAGGCTATTGTAATGGATTGCATTTATATTGTAGAGGAAAATTCATTGAAGTTTCCGATGAATTTGAAAGCTACAATACATGCACTCCCTTGACAAAAAACGGAATCTTTCTGCTTTTTGAAAACGGCAGGTTAACTATGACAACCCGCATGAAAGAAAACAAGGTAAATGGCGTTTTAAGAGAATATGGCGAATTTGGTTTAAAAAAAGAGTTTGCTTATAAAGAGGGGTTTTTAGATGGGATGGGGTATATCTACTTTAAAGGCAATCTCATTGGTTGCTTCGATTATTCATTTGGAATTCTATTCAACAGTTCAAGAATTAATAATAAAATACGAAAAGAAGGGTTCATGGTTGACAAGCAATTTGTTCCTATGTATTATTATCCAATTGTAAATGTATCGGGACAATCGGCTTTTAATAATATATTTGGCCTTATTGGACCTGGAGGGAAGTATAAACCCTCTAGAATTAAATGCAGAAAAAATAAGAATTGAAACCAATGAGTATGCTCCTCTGCAAAATCAAAGAAATATCTTCGATTTATCACCGCCCTGCTTCATTGCAACAGCCACATCAAATCTTTGATGCTGCGTAACATCCATGATAAATCCTAAACACCCAATATTTCAAAAAGCCGCTGATAGAGCGGTTTTTTTGTTTTTGGCCATGCCGAAAGGTGTGGGCGAAAATGTGGTGTGCAAGCGGGTTGTAATATTGTGGAATTTTATTGTGTTTACACTCTGTTTTCTCGTTGATTTTTCGTAATTTCGTGATTGCAAATTTGATTAGATTTTAGGCGGCGGATGGACGGCGGAGCGAGCGCAAATCATAAGGTTTTTGGTGCGCAAATTTGCCCGCGAGGCAGGAGCTGCAAATTTCGTGACAAAAACCCGGGATGGCAGGCCTTTGAGTTTCATTGTACTTTTCTTTTGGCCGTCAAAAGAAAAGCTACCAAAAGA
>CAZLHV010000321.1:0-2330 GCA_964559205.1 uncultured Bacteroidaceae bacterium | reverse complement strand
AGAGGTTGGCTAGCGTAACCCGACGAGGGTCGGGATGATTTAAGCGCTCAAATCATTGTTTTATCATGATGGAACTTGTTAACAAATATGAGTTCCTGAGCTGGATGTGACAATAATAAAATAAAAATCCCAGATCATATTTGGTCAGTTCAAAAAATATTCAGACCTTTGCACCCCTAATTAAAAAACACATGCCAACAAAAATCAGATTGCAGAGATTTGGTAAAAAGGGAGCACCTTATTACCACGTCGTAGTTGCTGACAGTCGTGCGCCACGGGATGGCAAGTTCATTGAGAATCTTGGCATTTACAATCCGCTGACCATTCCCGCCACCATTGACATTGACTTCGAACGCGCAGTTTATTGGGTAAAAGTAGGTGCACAGCCTACCGACACTGCCCGCGCCATTCTTTCATACAAAGGTGTTCTTTATCGTCATCACCTGAATGTGGGAGTGACTAAAGGTGCCATGACACAGGAACAGGCTGATGTCAAATTTGAACAATGGTTGTCGGATAAACAATCAAAAATTGAGTCAAAATCTAAATCGGTTGAAAGTGCTGAACGCGACGAACGCAAAAAGCGGCTTGAAGCTGAGCGAAAAGTGAAAGAAGACCGCGAAAAGGCACTGGCTCAAAAACGTCAGGCAGAAATGAAGGCTGCGACAAAAGAAGAAGTGACAGAGGCCACCGAAGAAGAGAATGTGGTTGAAGAAGTACTTGCTGAAGAAGCACCTGTTGCCGAAACTCCTGTTGTTGAAGAACCAGTTGTTGAAGAGCCTGCTGCTGAAGAGCCTGCTGCTGAAGAACCAAAAACCGAAGAATAGTTTAAGTTCATGAATGGCTTGCTCTTAGCCGGGAAGATTTCGAAAACCCACGGGATAAGCGGCGAAGTCATCATCAGGTTTCATCCGGGTGTTCAACCCGAAGACATTATTGGACCTGTATTTCTCAATATTGAAGGAATACAGGTTCCTTTTTTTGTTGAATCATCGGTGATGCGAACTGATAAAGAATGGGTGCTTGTATTTGAGGAATACAACACCTTAAATCAGGTTGAACCGTTGGTAGGTCTAGAGGTTTATATGAATCAGGATCAGCTTCACAAAACAGACGAATTGGTTTTGTCAATGCTCAAGGGATATGAGGTCATTGAAAAGCAAAAGGGATCTATTGGGAAAATCATAGATATTATTGAAGGCCGACAGCATCTTTTGGTGGTTGACTATCATGGAAAAGAGGTGCTGATTCCATACGTGGATGAGTTTATCTTGGACATGAATGATAGCTCGAAAACAATGATTGTATCGTTACCGGAAGGATTATTGGAACTAAACCAATAATATGGAGCCGTTTCGCTTCAAATTGTTTCAGGTTTTCGATCATCTGTCCACCATGAAGGTGGGCACCGACAGCGTCACGTTAGGAGCATATAGTAGTCGATTTTCATTTGACATGGCGCTCGACATTGGTACTGGATGCGGTTTAATTGCATTGATGCTGGCTCAGAAATCGTCAGGTGAAATTCTGGCCATCGATATCGATGAGCCTTCGGTGCAGCAGGCTATAGCGAATTTTGCCGAATCGCCATGGAGCGGCCGGCTTACTTCCCGCTGTATTTCAACACAGGATCTGGCGCTTGAAGTCGGGGGAATTTTCGACCGCATAGTGTCAAACCCGCCTTTCTTCAACGATAGTCTTACATCGCCCGATGCGCGCCGCACCAATGCGCGCCACAACACTACATTGTCGCACCAGGAGCTGGCCGCAGCTGTTAATCAGCTTTTGGCGCCCGATGGTGTTTTCGATGTGATTTTGCCCAACGAATCAGCAATGTCTTTTCGGAAAATCATGAATAACATCGGTCTTTTTGTGAACGAAGAACTTGTTTTGTATTCGGTTTTCGACAGACCCATCCGAACCATCATGTCGTTTGCACGTACACGAAAAGAACATACGATCTGTCAGCATCTGACAATCCGTAATCAAGAGAATCGTCACACGCAAGAATACATCGATTTCACTGAAGATTTTTTCCCTTATCCGAAATAGTAAGGCCATCGCATCCGAAAACTTGTTTACTCCAAATTTTGTTGGAGAGATCATTATACCCGTTTTTACAGATTGGATTATTGCCATCAAGTTTATTACATGAACAATGTTCACTATATTTGCAGTGTTCAAAATATATAACAATGAAAAACAAAGAGCTTCAGGAGCAGCGCATGCGTGAATACTTTATTCAGGCTTGCAAAGACCTGCTCAAAGGCGAAGGCCTGCGTAGCGTGAGTGTACGTAGCGTGGCCGACAAGGCAGGGTATTCGTTTGCC
>CAZLHV010000320.1:0-2362 GCA_964559205.1 uncultured Bacteroidaceae bacterium | reverse complement strand
CAATTGCGGCGGCACTGCCATGACCTATACCGGTAATGCCTATCAGTTTATTCCCATTAAATATCGTTCTGGAATGGTTTCAAGAGTGAATGTAAATCAAATTAACAACAACGTCATTCGCAATATCAGCTTTTCTTCGGGCAACACTACCAACAGCACCAATAACAGTGTTCCACGTTTTGCTGGATTGCATTTTACCGATGGATTGGTGTCGTGTTCAGGAAATACAGTTGGAAGTACCACCAGCAACAACAGCGTGATTTTGCGGCACACCAATGCAACTTTCAGTCTGTATTATTTCTGGAGCCCCATTTCGTATAGCAACTATCAGATAAATATGACCAAGTGCAACAACAATACCTTCGCTGGAATTACCATCGATGCTACCTATTTCGATTCGGAAGGTATTCATTTACAATCATATACGGGAAATTCATACGACAGTTTATCCAATAATCTCATTGGAAGTACAAGTATGGCCAACAGCATTCAAATTGCATTGAATACTGCATCTGTCACCCGCAACTCTTTTTTGGGCATATATTCATCTTCGATTGCTGCTGGCCAACGAGTCATCAGTGGCAATAGCATCATCAATGTTTCTCGGGGAACTGGGTCTACAGATGGAATGACCTGTTTATTGTCCTACACAACCGATGCAATAATTCGAAACAATACCATATTAAATATTGACGGAGGTAATGGAGGCACCATGTATGGAATCAATGTAGGGGCAGCCAACAGCACGGTTGAGAAAAACTTTGTAGCCAATCTGGGCAGTGCCACATCTTCGGCAAGTACTGTTTATGGCATTTATGCTTCTTCTTCATCTGCCGGCTCTGATTTATTCAATAATGTGGTTGTTTTGGGCAGAGATCGCAGCGGAAACTCGTACCCAGCCCGACCTTTCACCGGTATTTGTGCCGGGTATGGCGAGTATGTAAGTTTTAACACGGTATTTATTACCGGCAATTGCACAAGCAATTACAGTTATTCATATTACGAAAACTCTTCCTCAACACGAACACTCACCAACAACTTATTTGTAAATGCACGTACCAATACCTCAGGTTCAGCCAAGCATTATGCAGCATACTTTAATGGAACCTCTGGCCTCACGAGCAATTACAACAATTATTATGTCTCTGGAAGTGGCGGGGTGCTTGGCTATTTGTCGGGCGACCGAACCACTTTGACTGCTATTCGAACAGCTACAGGGCAAGATGCCGGAAGTATCAATACCAATCCCGCATTTTATAATCCCACTGGGAGTTATGCGGTTGATTACAAACCTACAACAACTATGGCTGGCAACACCATGGCCGCCGTAAGTACCGATTATGCCGGTGCTGCACGTGCTGCAACACCAACCATTGGCGCATTTGAATATGGGGTCAATAAATGGGTGGGAACAAGCAGCTCAGCTTTTAATGTTGCAGCAAACTGGAGCAAAAACTATGTGCCTATTTCGGGCGAAAGTTTTGAGTTCGATGCATCTCCTGTCAATCATTGCACTCTCGACCAGAACCGCATTCAAGGAAGCATCACCAACGCTCAATCGACCTACGATTTGAAACTCAACGGCTTCGAGCTTACCATTTTGGGCTCATTCAATTTTAGTAATGCCGCTGAAATAGATGCTACAACGGCTGCGTCGGGAATCAACTTCGCAGGCTCAACTGCTCAAACCATTCCGGCCGACATCCTTGCCATGGGGACGATTCCTAACCTAAAAATCAGCAATGCTGCAGGTGTAACAATGATGTCGAACCTGACTCTATCGAATCAACTCACTTTCGTATCCGGAATTATTCATACAGGAGCTTTCACTCTCAATTTGGCCGATGGAGCG
Source organism: uncultured Bacteroidaceae bacterium (assembly GCA_964559205.1). Lineage (GTDB taxonomy): Bacteria > Bacteroidota > Bacteroidia > Bacteroidales > DTU049 > GWF2-43-63. The sequence goes on along the minus strand of CAZLHV010000320.1, from coordinate 510 downwards.
ACAGTATCGGGCGCGGGGACAGGAAAGTTCATCAATGGGATATGCAGCAAAACAGGAAACGACGCCTTTGTTTTCCCTGTAGGTCATAATGGTTTGTATTCACCAATTGGCATTTCAGCACCCAGTCAGACTACTGACCAGTTCACCTGCTGGTTCAGACTCGAAAGCCCTGATCCATTTTATGATGTTGATTCGAAAGACGCGACGTTGGATCATGTTTGCAATACTGTTTACTGGATACTGAATCAAACTGCCGGAAGCAGCCCGGTGAATGTGACCATGTACTGGACTACCTGCAACGGAATTTCTGATCCTGCAAATGTTCGGGTAGCCCGATGGAATGGAACACTTTGGGAAGATGAAGGCAATTCAGCATGGTCAGGCGACGCCACTTCGGGCTGGCTCACCAGCGATCTCATTTCATCGTTCAGTCCATTCACTTTTGCATCTATCAGCGCCGGAAACTCACTTCCGGTCGAGTTGGTCGAATTCAAGGCCAATGCAATTGAA
>CAZLHV010000319.1:0-2394 GCA_964559205.1 uncultured Bacteroidaceae bacterium | reverse complement strand
TTGAATTCAAGCCACATAACAAAGCAGCACCGAAGGTAAATGCAACTTTTATGTAATTCAAAATTAAGGATAATTTTTCAAATGGAGTGAAAGAATCCGTCTCTCTCTGTGAAAATGATTCAGCAAAGGTTCCACATTTTGAATTCAATAAAACGCTAATAGGTGGTGGTTTTTTGTCGCGGGAGCTTGGGGGTGGGGGGCATTTCGCGCAGAATTGACATTATATTATGTTAACGCGCGCATACTTTTTGCCCTCTGACCCTCGCCTACGTCCAAAATGCACCCGGGTGAGCGGCTTTATTTAATATTGGGAAGGCTATAAAGAAGTTGTTATGGATGTTACATTGATGCGAATTATTGATTTTCAGATGCTTACCAACATTGTGATGATTGTAAAGGAATTGTTTTGAAGTTTGCAGGGTGCCTGGCTACATTTTGTTCTATTTTGGCCACGAAATAAGAATAATTGCTGAAACAACAAAAAAAATAAAAATTAGCTTCAAATGAAATGACATTGCTTTTCGCCTAAACTCTCTTTGCTTTTCGTTGAAGAATCCATTCTTATTAAAGAGACCAAATATTGATTCTGAATACTTTGAATTAAGGTGTGCAAAATAAATCAAATCAATAATTGCAATAATTGCAAACCAAATCAATAGAATGTTATTCAGTGTCATCTTCGAATGATTTTATTTGATCAATTGATTCCAGTAATGTAGCGATTTCGGTAATCGTTTCGAAATTGCATTATCAACCACCATTTGCCATTGATTAATTTGCCTAAAGGCTGGTTAAATCAAAGATACCGATATGCGTTCAAAATACCAATTTCAATGCACGCTGTTTTTGAAATTGCTTTTTTACTACAATCCGATGGTGACAAAAAAACCCGGCCGAAGCCGGGCTTTACCCTTTACTTTTAGGCTTACTCCATGCCAAGACTCACACTGATGAGCTTTTTCTTCTCATCGAAATAGAAATCAAGTAACTTATCTTCATAGGACAATCTGATCTCGCCCCATTCTTCTGTTTCGGTTTCCATTTCTCCATACCCTGCTTTTTCAGCCAGCTTTTTAATGTCATCGATGGATTTACCCATAATCATGACTCCTTCAAGTTCGCAATTATCGTCTTCGAGCTCAATGCCCGATACAAGCAAACCATCGTCTTCCATTTCATCAAGAAACAGTGTAATGCCCGCTTCGTCGTAATACCAGATTTCGCTGTTGTAATCATCGTCGTCGATGCTTTCCCGCTCATCAGGTTCGCCGATCGCCTCAATGACATCGTTGTCAGATGCACCGAATCGGATGATGCTGCATCCTTCCATCGGTATGATTTTAATTTTCTCGGTTTTCATTTGTATTTCAGGTTGGTTATTTCAGAGGTGAATTTTTTTCCTTTTTCATGTGATTATAGACCATTCGATCGACCCAGGCGGGGAAAAATTTGCTGAGACGAACCACCAATTTACCCTGCAAAGTCATGATGAGAGTTCGTTTGCGTTTTATAATTCCTTTTAATATACGTTCGGCCACTTCATCAGCCGACATTAGTTTGCCTTCTTCGAGTGGTGTTTCGCCCTGAGCAGAGCCATTGGAGGTGAGAGCGGTGTTGCGGATATTGGATGCAGTAAAACCCGGACAGGCAATCATGACATGCAAACCTTGATTGAGGGTTTCGACCCGAAGGGTATTAAGAAATCCATGCATGGCAAATTTCGATGAGCTGTAACCCGTTCGAGCAGGCAAGCCCTGAAAGCCGGCGATGGACGACACCCCTACAACGCTTCCTTTTGAATGAAGCAAATGTGGCAAGGCAGCATGAGTACAATAAACAGTTCCCCAGAAATTTACCTGCATTAATGTTTCAAGCACCTGAAGATCAATCCCTTCGAAAATGGCACGCATGCTGATACCAGCATTGTTAATCAATACATCAATTTTCTGGAAATGACCGATAGCATCGTGAATAATACGCTCACAGTCCGATCGCTTGCTTACATCGGCCTGAACTGCACAAGCCTGGGCATGAGGGAAATCTAGCAGTATCGCCTGCATTTTATCGAGATTCCGTGCAGCCATAACCACCTTGGCCCCTTCGCCTAAGAGCCTGCGGCATAAAGCTTCGCCTATGCCTGAAGAAGCACCAGTCACAACCACAACTTTGTCTTTGAACGACATCAGATGTATTTTTTGCAATGTTACAAAAAATTCTATGCATGAATTCGTATTCGAATGTTTTTGATCAACATGCATTGTTGAAAAAAAAAGACAGTGAAAAATCGCATTTTATTAAAAATAATTTGGTGGTTAAATATTTTTTGTATTTTTGCACTCCCAAATCAGGGGACTCAGTAGCTCAGCAGGTAGAGCACATCCCTTTTAAGGATGG
>CAZLHV010000318.1:0-2407 GCA_964559205.1 uncultured Bacteroidaceae bacterium | reverse complement strand
GGTGCCACCATTCGTCCGACTGAGCTGAAATCAAAACTGGATAAATGGATCATTCAGCAAATGACCGGTTGTTGCGGTCTTGAGGGTGACCGGCTCGGAAAGGCAAAAGAACATCCACAATTGTGTAAATGGTTGACAGGAAGAAAGAAGGACCATCCATCTTTTGATTATCATTTAGGGATATGGGTTGATGGGAGGAATCTATTATCAGATGCATTGGACACTCGTATTGTAAGGCGTGTGAAAAAAGATGGCAGAGAGAAAGATGAAGTTGATGATAAGGATTTTGGCCCATATTTCGGTAATCAGTTAAAACCTGAAGAATTTCAAACTGATGTAAAAAAGATAAAGCGACTGAGTTATTATTCCAGGGTTATCATTCAAATTGAATCTGTCCATGATGATCTACTAAACAAAATATCAGATCTTTTCCCCAAATTTATACTGCATACCAATTTTGGTACGAGGCAGTCAAAAGGATTTGGCAGCTTTTTTCTTGATATTAGCGACCCTTTGTTCCCGAAGAAAGATGGGGAAACAGACCAGGAATACTTCATGAAATCATTTGATTACTGCTTTGATGTCCAATTAAGCAGAGGCCAAATAAAGGCGCAATCAACTAATTTGTCAGAACTGACGAAGGAGTTATTTAATTTTATTGATTTGTTTTACAGAACTATTCGCAGTGGGATTCATCCAGGAGGTACAGGATTCTATTTTAAGTCCTTAATGTGGAAATATGCAAAATCGAAGCGAAGACAATGGGATAAACGTACCATAAAACAAAGCTTGTTCAACACCGAGCAAATGAATCATGAAAGGCTTTACTCAAGTGATAATAATTCTCCTGTTCTTTGGAATAAAGCTGAGAAGGAACGTCTTTTTCTTTGGAGAGACATTCTTGGCCTCTCAACAAATCAATCATGGAAATATTATAAATGGGATGATCGTGGCAGGTTAAAGGATGAGTCCTTGGAAAAAATATCTATCGATCTTGAGAATAATTTGCCAAAATATACCCGGTTTAAGTCTCCAATCTTTTTTAAACCTTTAAGAACGGGTCCAACCTCTTTCAGAGTGTTTTTTATGGTTCCTCAATATATGAAAGAAGCGTTTAAAAATCCTTCTCCTGCTGTCCCTGAGTCAGAGATTCTCGGAAAACGTTTTAAAATAAGTAGCCAAGGTCATGGAAATTTCTCAATCTTCTTTCCGGATAGCTTTGATTTTGATGATTTTCTGAGATATATTTTCAAAACGAATATAAGGAAGTATGTTGAGCAGGGATTTGGAAATAGATTCCAAAATCTTGTTTGCATATATGATCAGCTTGCATATCAGGCAATCAATAAAAAGTCAATGTGATGAAGAATAACAGTTATATTGGTATTACGATTGGTCCGATCTACCGAACACTTCAACTTGCTGACAAGACACGTGAAATCTGGGGGGCAAGTTACCTTTTCTCCTATCTGTGCAAGGAGTTGTTGAAAGCTGTTTTAACGATACCAGGATTTGACAAAGCACGTATCTTGCTTCCGTCTCCTGAGTATGTCAGCAGTGCACAACCGGGAGTGGGACTCTACCCTGACCGTATTATTTTACAGTCACTTCCGGGTGATTATGAGAATTTGCTGCCCATCATAGAAAAAGTTAAAACAGATTTTGTCAGTAAATTACTCACAAGCATTGATGGTTCAGCGCGTATTGACCCTTATGCAAAGTTATATAAGAAAGAGGTTAGGGGTGTGAATGAAAAAGCGCTTGTTCAAAATCATCTGATGAATTACTTTCAGGTATATTCGCTAGAAGCCGTTCATGAAGACCTTCAACTGAAGAATCCTTCTGGCAAAGATCTGGGTGTGGTGAAGTGCATGAATCTGTATCTTGATCATTTAGAACTGAGGGCTTCAGTGACAGGATTTGATCCGGATCCTTTGAAGGTATTCCTGCGCGGGATCAATCACACATTTATCCTCAGAGATGCTTTTGGACCTGGTTTTTCTCATTTTCCGTCGCTTCCGGAAATTGCCACAACGGAATTACGCTTTATTGCTGAAAGCAACAATTTGCCTTTATTTAAAGATAAGTATGATTATTTAGTCGGGCACTCTTTAAAGCAAGCTATTCGTAAAGAAAAGGAAAGACTAAGCCAGGAATTATCCTCAGACGAACCTTCAGATGCGGATGGGATGTCGTCTGATAAAGCTGAGGATGATCTGATGGATATGTTGCTGGGCTCTGATACACTGTGGAGGGATGAGCTACGGACCTATCACAGGTATGTGGCAATCGTTCATGCAGACGGGGATAACATGGGTAAGTTGCTTGAAAAGCTGCATTCAGATAGTGAAGTAAATCGTTTCTCCGGCGATCTGATCACTTTTTCAATAAAAGCCAGTGAAATTAT
>CAZLHV010000317.1:0-2425 GCA_964559205.1 uncultured Bacteroidaceae bacterium | reverse complement strand
TAACGTCTTAGCGTTTTATTCATCGTTCCCCCACAAAAATACAAAAAAATGCAAATGAATGGATTTTGGTGGTTAATTGTTTGAACGATTCAGGGATGATGAATAAAACGAAGTTGGACTCAGCCGCATGCTATGGGAATGGTATAAAGCCTGAGTGCATTTTCCTTTCTTATGATCTTGTTTTTTACAGCCTGTAATTCAATTTGAGCCCGCATTTTAATTTTTTTATTGAAGAGTTTTGTCGGGCAGGACATAATTATCCCATGAAGCCCTTTTACAGTCTTTAATTTTGAGAACAAAACATCAAAGAACGATTGTAATTTTTTGATTTTCATGTTATGAGCAAAGGTGGAGCAGAATGGGACTGCAATATTCCAACAGCGCACTTGGGGCATTTTATCGGATCTCGTCCGGTTATAGTGCGCCACACATCAAGAGCACACAAGCCGGAGAGTGAAGGCAGATACGAAGCGGCAGCAATGAGATCAAAACAGATGCCCAGACTTTCTTTCATGTTGCGCAAGGCTAAAAAACCAAAATACCGTATTTTGCAAAAACCGCCTGGTAAAACGTGTTGCAAAAATCGCCTGATGAACTCGTTTGCATCAAGATCAATGTGCTTGCGCATTCCGGCAGCCTTATAGTCTTTGATTGAAAAGCGCACCACATCATTTTCACAGGAGATTATTCTGTTGTTCGATATTGCAACACGATGGGTATAATTGCCCAGATAGTGAATGAGTCGATCGGAATTGGAAAACGGTTTTTCGCAATAGACAACCCATTTTTTGAGGTAGCATTGTGATTTGAGCGTTCTGAAATCGGTTAAGCCTTCAGGCATTTTGATTTCGTTTACAGAACAACTATTTTCAATCATGCGACACATAATGCCTCTGAAAACTTGGCTGAGCACTTTCACGGGAAGAAAGAATTTATTTCCGGTCGATATCCATTCCGTTTGGTCTTCGGACAGTCCTCCGGCCGGAACAATCATGTGAACATGCGGATGATAAACAAGTGTTTGCCCCCATGTGTGTAAAATGGATACGGCTCCGATCTGAATGCCTGAGTATTGCTTTTTTGCACATTGTGTCAATGTTTGCCCTGCTGCCTGCATAAGAAGTGAATATGCTTTCGCCTGATTGATGTAAAAAAGTTTGTGAAGTAATGCCGGAATAGTGAATACCACATGAAAATGCTTGACGGGAGGCAGATTGGCAGCCAATTTATCAACCCACTGTTCTTTTTTTACAAATTGACATTTCGGGCAATGCCGATTGCGACACGAGTTATACGATTGGCGTATATATCCGCAATGATTGCATTTTTCAACATGTCCGCCTAATTCCGATGTGCGGCATTTCACAATGTCTTCAAATGCTTTTTGCTGAGTTGAACTTAGAGTGTGCGCTGAAAGAAATGTTGTTGCATGCTGACTGAAAACATCAGCCAGTTCAATGTTTTGTTTCTTGTTTTCCATGATTTTTTCAATATTTAAATATTCATGGAATCAAGCGGAGACTGAATACTTGCGGGATTAATATTGGCCAGATGCAAATAAATTGTTGTCGTTTTAATGGATGTATGCCCCATGAACTGCTGAATCAGTCTTATGTTTACACCCGCCTCAAGCAAATGCGTTGCAAAACAATGACGCAGTGTGTGAAAGGAAATGTCTTTTCTTATCCCTGCTTTGGCAGCACATTTTTTAACGATACAATTCAGCGTAGTGTCTGACAGTGTTTGTCCTTTTTTACCCTGTGCCTCAAACAAATATTTTTCAGGCCTCGCAATTTTATAGTATTGTCGCAACATCTCAAGTGCTTTTGCTGATAAAATAGTGTAACGATCTTTTTTGCCTTTCCCTTGAACCACGCGAACCTGCATACGTGCTGAATCAATATCCAATGGCTTTATCATTTGTGCTTCCTGCCTGCGCAAGCCTGCAGAATAAGTCAGCATAATCAGTGCACGATGTTTCAGATTTTTAGTTGCGGATATCATGCGCTGTACTTCTTCAACCGACAAAACAACCGGGAGTTTCTTTTCCCGTCGTGGTCTTTTGACTGTTATTGTCTTCCAGTCTCGCTTCAACACATCAACCTGTAAAATTTTATATGCGCTGATGAATTGATTAATCATCGAAACAGAAATTTCATCTTGCATAATTCGTTGATGCAGGTAACTTTTAAAAAGCTCTGCCCCGATTTCATCAAGAGGAAGTTCAAGAGAATTTTCTGCATTTGTAAGCAGCTTGCTGTACGATTCAATAGTGCGTACACTGTAATTACGAAGCTGCATCTCATACACGAGCTGCTCAACACATTTTGATGTTTCATTTTTCATGATGGTTTTGTTTAAAGTTTTGCAACCTTAAATTTACCATCATCTTACCGCCTCTGCAAAGGGGCGGTTTAGTTCAACT
>CAZLHV010000316.1:0-2428 GCA_964559205.1 uncultured Bacteroidaceae bacterium | reverse complement strand
ATGACCAATTGGTCGCCGAAGTGATTGACAACACCACGTCGCGTGGTCGAACCCTCCGGTTTCTTACCGACATGGATCACGAAAAGTTCAAAGACATGCTGAAAAGCATGGGGGAACCACCTCTTCCAAAAATGATCAACCGCCCTGTCATCGAAGAAGATAAAGACAGGTATCAAACCATTTATGCCAAACACGAAGGGGCTGTTGCAGCACCTACTGCTGGTTTGCATTTTTCGCGTGAGTTGATGAAGCGACTTGAAATCAAAGGCGTTGATTTTGCCGAAGTCACATTGCATGCTGGCCTTGGTAATTTCCGGGCGATCGAAGTTGAAGACCTCTCAAAACACAAAATGGACTCGGAAGAATTCATTATTGAAGAATTCACTGCCAATAAAGTAAACAAGGTGAAAGAGGAGCGACATAAAATATGTGCTGTCGGAACAACCTCGATGAGAGCCATTGAATCAAGCGTCACTATCAACGGTCGTCTGAAACCATTTCGTGGTTGGACCAATAAGTTCATTTTCCCTCCTTACGATTTCAGTGTGGCAGATGCCATGGTCACCAATTTTCATCTGCCAATGTCCTCGCTGATGATGATGGTTTCGGCTTTTGCTGGATACGATCTTCTCATGGAAGCTTACAAAACTGCCGTGAAAGAAAAATACACCTTCTTTACATACGGTGATGCTATGCTCATCATCTGATGAATTTCAAGAAGCACATATTGGTTGTGGCTGGCGGAAGCGGAAAACGAATGCTTTCTGAAACGCCCAAACAATATTTATGTCTCGCCGGAGTTCCGTTAATCGCCATCACCATCAACCGGCTTATTCTGGCAGTACCCGATGCTGTTTTTACTGTTGTTATTGCCGAAAAGGACCGGCTATTGTGGGAAGATGCAAAGCGCTTTATTCAACCAGGGACAACTGTCAATGTCTCACAAGGCGGCCCCGAACGATTTCATTCAGTGAAAAGCGGGCTTGCCAATATCAGGCCTGATGATCTTGTTGCCATACACGATGCTGTACGTCCATTGTTTTCTACAGAAATGATTATCAGCGGTTTTCAGGTTGCCGCCAATGCAGGAGCTGCCGTTCCTGTGATTGAGTTGAACGAATCGCTTCGTGAGATCGACGGTGCATTATCGAAGCCAGTGGACCGTGCACGTTTTCGGTTATGCCAAACCCCACAGTTCTTCAAGGGATCGATAATCCTTGATGCATACCGGCAATCGTATCAACAATCCTTTACCGATGATGCATCGGTTGTTCAGGCAGCAGGATATACCATTAGGCTCATTGAGGGCAATTACGAGAATATTAAAATCACCAAACCGGCCGACTTTAAATATGCCGAGGCATTACTCAATTCAATGTCTTTTCACCCCTCAACTTCCACGTTCCGGAACCAATGAAAGCCCAATTCACCATCACCGAAATGATGAAAGGCAAGTAATATAATGGTATAAACAGAAGGGGGAAAAATCCTGCGCTGGATTTCCATTTTCTTGCAGCCCCATGAATAAACACAATTTCCGGAAGTGCTTTTGCACCAAGCACCAGTGCACCATATACATATTGTTCATAAATCAATGAGCAAACCATTGCTGTCCACATTGAAATGTTAGCCATTACAACAAAGGCACCTGCCATGTATGCTGTTATACCCGAATAAGCACCAGCTTTACTGACCCAACGTGTACGCTGATTAAGCCAACCCTTGCATGTTTTTTTTGCATAAGTTTCAACCACAGCTTCGTGCATGTTATTAAATGTCACACTTTTACGCCCATACTGTTCCACCAAATGCTGTAGAAAAAAAACATCATCACCACTTCGGAATTTAGCTCCCCGTTCACTTTCCACAAATAAAATGTAATCCTGCCTGAAAAATGCCATGTTTGCACCTGACGCCTGAAAAGGGAGACCAGCTGCCGACCATGCAGCACCCCCTGCGACAAGAAAAAGCATTTCGACCTGTTGCACCCTGCCAATGAAGCTTGAGCTGTTCATTATCACCACAGGTCCTGTGGTCATTCGATGTCCACGCGCTAGTTCAGCCAGCATTGATTCGGCCCAATTTGGCGATATCCTACAATCTGCATCTGTGGTTAAAATGATTTCGGTTTCTGCATGTTGAGCTCCTAGGTATAAGGCCGCTCGCTTCCCCAGCTTCCCTTCAGGCAGGTCGAGCAATTCCACTCTGGAATCGAAAAGACGAAATGCATTCACTACAGAAGCCGTTTGATCATGTGAATGATCATTGATGACAAGAATTTTATATGGCTGCCACTTTTGCCGAAGAAGACCATTAATGCAATCGGACAAATGAAACTGTTCATTGCGAGCTGCAACAATTACCGTATAGACGTGTTTTTGCAACTCAAACCGACCTGGTGATTTTCTCAGCAGAAGAAAAAACATAA
>CAZLHV010000315.1:0-2434 GCA_964559205.1 uncultured Bacteroidaceae bacterium | reverse complement strand
GGTTTTCAACTCTGATGCATCTTACCTCGAAAAGATGTTTGAGATTTTTTCGAAAAAAAATAAACCTCAGCAAAATTTTCTTGTGTATAAAAAGGATACCATTGTTCCCGTAAGTTTTTCAGAAATAGCCCTGATTTATATCGAACATGAAATGCTGTATTTTATCACATTTAACAAGATGCAATACACACATTCAGGCACCATGGAAGAAATGGAATCGAAAGCCGGGAATGAATTTTTCAGGGTCAACAGGCAATATCTTGTACACAGAAAAGCCATTAAAGATGCGTCGCGCTATTTTGAAAGAAAGTTGTTACTGAATCTGACCATAAACCACCATGAAAGCATCACTGTCAGCAAAAACAAAGTGACTGATTTTCTTCAATGGCTTGAGGGCAATTGAACATTCTGTGCGGGCAGCCTAAACCGTTTTTTGTCCGTTTGGACCACATAATATTGGATCGAGCAAGATATCGATTCTATCTTTATCCTGAATTAAATCCAAAAAAAGTGGAACCAACAATTATCACCGAAAACCTCACAAAGAAATACGGAGCTGCCGAAGTGGTTTCGGATGTCTCGCTTCATATAAAAAAAGGCGAGATTTATGGTTTTCTGGGACTTAACGGTGCCGGAAAAACCACAACAATCAGAATGATCCTAGGACTTGTAACTCCTTTCAGAGGGAAAGTATTTATCAAGGGAAAACAAGTTAAACCGGGAAACGAGCACATTTTAAGAGATATTGGCTCGCTGGTTGAAATGCCCAATGCATACCCCAACCTGACGGTTAAAGAAAACCTTGAACTGGTAAGGAAACTGAGGGGAATCAGCGATAAAAATTCAGTAGAGGAAATCATTAAAAAGCTCGAATTGGGCGAGCACAAAAACAAGATTGCAAAAAAGCTATCGCTGGGGAATGCGCAACGGCTTGGACTGGCTAAAGCCATGATTCACCACCCGGAAATTCTCATTCTTGACGAACCCACAAACGGACTTGATCCTGCAGGAATGTATGAAGTGCGTGAAATGCTTAAAGAACTTGCAGAAAAAGAAGGTATTACCGTTTTTGTCTCCAGCCATATATTAAGTGAAATTTCAAAATTCACCAATCGCATTGGGATTATTCACAAAGGAAAAATTGTTCAGGAGATCGATGCGACAGACCTCGAACATCACTTCAGAAAAATGCTGCACATCAAAACAGCCAATCCCTCTGAAGCCAATGAAGTGCTTATTGGTAAAGGGTACCAATCGACGGTATTGCCAGATGGAAAGCTTGAGATTAAGGGAACCGAAGCCATCGACAATTCACATATTATTGCTTCTGAATTGGTATATGCAGGCTTTCCGCCTTCGCTGATCATGCTTGTTGAGGAAGATCTCGAATCATATTTTTTCAGAAAAATTAGCTAAAACTTACAACCATGAACATTTTATTCGTCGCTTTTAACGCTGAAATTGCGAAACTTAAAAGATCCAGAGTTTTTTGGATCATATCTGTCATTTTCATCATGCTTCCAATGATGACAGGCTTTCTGGTCTATTTGTCGAGAAACCCTGACCTTGCAGCAAAACTGGGAATGATGGGGACAAAAGCACAGTTGTTGGCTACCAACGACTGGAATGGTTTTTTCGGGCTGGTTCATCAGTCATGCTCCAGCATTGGACTGATTGGCTTTGGATTCATTGCCGCCTGGGTATTTGGCAGAGAATATACCGATCGAACCATTCGCGAAATGCTTATTCTTCCAGTGTCAAGAACAACTTTTGTTCTGGCGAAATTCATGTTGATATTTTTCTGGTCCATGATTCTTGCATCAGCCATGTATATCGTTTTCATGCTTACAGGATTGAATCTTGGCTTCGAGGGTTGGTCCGAACAGGGTTTCGCTGACTTTAATACCCGCTACTTCATTTCAGCCCTCTTTACCACTGCGCTTTGCACATTTATTGGTTTTGTAAGTTCAGTTAGCAGAGGATATTTCGCGTCAATGGGTGTGGTTGTGTTAATTATGTTACTGGCACAATTTGCCGGAGTAGCCGGACTTGGCCCATATTTTCCCTGGTCTGTACCCGGATTGTTCGCCATGAACCAAGCCTCCGACGGAATGCAGGTAACAACAACAAGTTTTATGATTGTGCTCATTTGTTCAGTTGCAGGTTTCATTGGCACCATTTGGTATTGGAGAAAAGCAGATCAGCATTGATGTTCTGTTTAAAATAAACGTTTCCCGGGCCAATGTTCATTGAAATGAGGTTTTAATCCGTTGATGTTAAAATGATTCAGACCGAAAAGTCTCAGAAAGGATTCTGAGGAGGCATCTTTGTCAAATTGCTGCTCCGGCCACTCGAGTCTGCAGCACAAATGTCTAGGCTTTCGCAATGTTCCTTTCAAGGAGAATTCTTGATGACGAATGATCGTCGAAATACT
>CAZLHV010000314.1:0-2441 GCA_964559205.1 uncultured Bacteroidaceae bacterium | reverse complement strand
GCTACCTAAGGTAGTAAACACATTTTTATTGGTCAGGGTAATACCGGGAAGCGCAAATGGCAGGAAATACAAAAAAACAGATGAGAAAAATAACTGAGACATTATTTTTCAATAAATTGCTCAATAAATAAAAAACTTTTATACCTTTGCAGCCCGAATTAATAATCAACTGAAAGGAGTACTGTCTATATGATCATTGTTACGCTGAAAGAAGGTGATACCATTGACAAGGCGCTGAAAAAGCTGAAACGCAAATTTGAAAAAACCGGTGTTTCGCGTGAGCTGCGCGATCGTCAGAAATTCACGAAACCCTCGGCTCGCAAGCGTGAGCAGCATCTGAAAGCCTTGTATATGCAACGATTGATTTCAAAGCAAATCAACGGATAAAATCGCTTGACTTTCGGGTAATCTTTTTGTATCTTTATCCCATTAATCTCGGTTAGTGGGATTTTTTTATGGTCGATAAGTTCATCACATACCTCACCAGGGAAAAGCGTTATTCTGTACACACCGCCATATCCTACCGCAACGATCTGGAATCGTTTGCGGCGTATATTGCAATGAATTACCCTGAGAAAACGATTGCAGAGAGCACACCCGTCATCATCAGGTCATGGGTTGCCGAATTAGCTGCACAGGGATATGACCCAAAGAGCTTAAGGCGAAAAAGGACAGCTTTATCGTCATATTTCAGATACCTTATATATATAGGTGAGACAGAATCCAATCCGGCCAAAGCGATTACACTTCCGAGGATATCGGCAAGGTTGCCTGTATATGCTGATGAAAAACAAATGATTGCGCTTGCAGATCAGGCGATAGATGAAGATGATTTTCAGGCGATACGCGATCAACTAATCTTTGAGCTTCTTTATGCCACGGGAATGCGATTAAGTGAACTGACTGGTCTGAAGCACGGAGACATTGATTTTTCACAAAAAACACTCAAAGTCAGAGGTAAACGAAATAAAGACCGCATCATTCCGTTTGGGAAGGAATTGGCAAACAGAATGGAGACGTACCTGCAGGCAAAAGCTGGAGTTTTTGAAGATTCAAGCACAGGCGACTGGTTTCTGGTGACAGCGAGTGGAAAGCGCTTATATGCGAAGCTGGTTTACCGGACGATAAAAAGATATTTGGAGACTGCCGGTCCGCTTCAGAAGAAGAGCCCGCATGTTTTGAGGCATTCTTTTGCCACGCATCTGCTTCAGGACGGAGCAGATCTGAATTCGATCAAGGAGCTGCTTGGACATGCAAGTTTATCAGCCACTCAGGTATACACGCACACCAACATCAGGCAGCTTAGCGAAGTTTACAAAAAATCACATCCAAAATCCTAAAAAAAGGAGGACTATTATGAAGATCAGCATCAGTTCGGTAAAATTCAAAGCCGACAAAAAACTGGAAGATTTTATTCAGGAAAAAATCAGTAAATTAGCTGGTAATTACGAAAATCTGATCAGCGGGGAAGTAACGCTACGATTGGATAATTCGGCAGATCAGCAAAATAAAATTGCCGAAATCCGGCTTATTGTTCCAGGCAGTGATTTATTTGCGAAAAAACAGTGCAAATCATTCGAGGAAGCGACAGACACAGCCATAGATGCATTGAAAAAGCAATTGAACAAATATAAAGACAAAGCAAAGGCAGTTTAATTTTTTTTCAGAAATATTTGTTCGTTTAAAAAAAGTTTGTACATTTGCAGTCCTTTTTGCAGGGACTGCATTTTTTATTTGCTGCAAACCCGCACAGAGACCGTTTTTTGAAGAAATGTAACAATGAATAAAATGCCGATGTAACTCAGTTGGTAGAGTAGCGGTTTTGTAAACCGCCTGTCGGGGGTTCGAGTCCCTTCATCGGCTCAGCATTCATTGAAGAAAAAATTGGGGAGATTCCAGAGTGGCTAAATGGGGCAGACTGTAAATCTGTTGGTTTTCACCTTCGGAGGTTCGAATCCTTCTCTCCCCACAATGCGGAAGTAGCTCATTTGGTAGAGCGAAAGCCTTCCAAGCTTTAGGTGGCGGGTTCGAGCCCCGTCTTCCGCTCTAGAAGTTGCCTTTGTAGCTCAGGGGTAGAGCACTTCCTTGGTAAGGAAGGGGTCGGGAGTTCAACTCTCCCCAAAGGCTCTTTTACGTATTTCAAGCAAACAGTAACAATAAACAGACAAACAGCATGGCAAAAGAAAAATTCGACCGCAGTAAGCCGCACGTCAACATCGGCACCATCGGCCACGTTGACCACGGTAAAACCACATTAACAGCTGCTATTACCCTAAACCTTGCGGACAAGGGATTTGCGGAATTCAGATCATTCGATTCAATCGACAATGCCCCTGAAGAAAAAGAACGTGGTATCACCATCAACACTGCTCACGTTGAGTATCAAACCGAGAACCGTCACTATGCACACGTGGACTGTCCCGGTCACGCTGACTACGTAA
>CAZLHV010000313.1:0-2450 GCA_964559205.1 uncultured Bacteroidaceae bacterium | reverse complement strand
TTGTGATCAATCAATTGCTTGTCAATTGAACGCATCAAACGGTTGTCATAAGGGCCCATTGCCTGCCGTAGAAAATTTGTAGGCAGTTGCATTTCTGATGTTTTTTGGCAGAGATAAATCAGCTTTTGCAATTTTAAATGGCCAAGAGTTGGTTCTTTGTGAAGCTGCCAAACGATTTCCGCAGCTAACACAGATCTGCGGTAGAAATCAACATTTGTCGGTCTGAACGAAACAGATTTTCCGGTATTAATTGGCTCAGCAATACTCTCCCCCTCCATCGCCTCACGTAATACCTCCTGCAACAACTGATCGTTCTGCTCTTTGCTGGCTTTTATACTTGCCTCCAACTCATCGCAACGCGACATAAGCTGATCGAGTTTTGAAACAATGTATTGTTGGGTTAAAATTGGTGGAAATGGAATTATTAATGAATTTAGAATGCCAAGGTTAATGTTTTTCTGAGCAGTTGCTGGCGCATATTTTTCAATTTCATCATGGGCATTGATAAGGTAATAAAAGACATATTTCTCAATGATTTTGTCTATAGTTGTAAAACAAACAATGCTGTCAGGTGCACACGCATTGAATCCAAGAAACCCGCATTCTGCTATATTGGCAGCTATTGTTATACACAAAGTTCCTTTTTCTTGAATTTCACTTTGAGCCAATCCAAAATCATTATAATATCCGTTGATTGTATTAATAATATATCCATTTGATTTAGATCTTGCAACATCTCCAGTTTGAATAAACGGATAGGTTCCATCAGAAAATAGACGTTGATCGTTTCTTGGCCTGTGTTTGGATTTTCCTCTTTTTAAGTCTCCTATCTCCCCCAACCTGCACCACACCCAATCTTCCGGGATTTCGAAGGGAATTTCTTCGGGTTTGATGGGTGGTAGGGGCTTTTCTTTTTTCAGCTTACCGCTTTTTATCAGTTCCTGCTTTTCTTTGCGTATGCGCTCCAGCAGCTGCTGTCCCGTCTCCTCCGCACCTTTATGAACTTTCAACTTTTCACTTTCCACTAACTTCCCTTGTATGGCTTCGCTCAAAAACGCCTGCCGGAGCTGCTTTACGAGGGTAAGTTGGTGGGTGAGTTCGGAATTAAATATCAAAAAATCATCTTCAATACTCTTAATTTTTTGAACTACTTTTTTTTGTTGAGATACTGATGGCAGCGGAATTTCAATTGAAGCAATTTGCTCTGGATGAATCCTTTTTGAGCCAACACCTCTGGCAATTTTTTCAAGCTCCAGGTATCTGTTCCCAACTTTGAAATAATAAAATATCCACTCAGGTAAACAATCGTTTCTGACGTCAAAACTTGGAATATCAGCACTTGTTTCAAATTCATCTAAATGCGATGGAATAACTCCAAAAGCTCCTTTATGAAAGTTTTGTTTTCCATAAATAAATTGTCCTGCTTTTCTAACAAATTGTTTTGTTGCCCCTTCAATTTCATTTTCTAAAGGTCTTTTTTCTACTCCCAGCATATTTAATTTCACCCTAATTCGTCGATTAGGATCTGGATTTGTAGCAAGGATTCTGCTTTCTTTAAGCAACTCTCCAAGTTTTGCTGTCTTGCTCATCATTTCACCGCCTCCCTCAATTGAGCCAACATGGTTTTGCTTTTTGCAAAGCTGTCTTCGAGCATCTGCATCAGTTCGCTGCTGCAGTATTCGCGGGTTTCTTCGGGTTTTACCGGGTTCTTTATATCGAGGTCGCAGCCACGTTCTTTAATGGTGTCAATGGAAACTTTCCAGCTTATTTCGCTTTCGGTTTTGTTTTTCATCCATTGTTTTATGGGCTCAAATTCTTCGGCCCGAATGGGTTTGGTTTTGCTGTACGCCTTCATACCTTCGGGCAGGCGGTGTTCGTAGTACCAGATTTCTTTGGTAGGTTTTCCTTTTTCGAAAAACAGCAGATTGGTAGCCACGGTGGCATAGGGCTGAAACACGCTGTTAGGCAGGCGTATGATGGTGTGCAGATTGCATTCGGTAAGCAGTTTTTCGCGCACCCGCTGTTTTACTCCTTCGCCGGTGAGCGATCCGTCGGGCAACACAATGCCGGCGCGGCCGCCCTTTTTCAGCAAATGAATCATAAGTATCAGAAACAGATCGGCGCTTTCCTTGGTGCGAAATCCCTGCGGGAAATTGGTTTCGTTGTTATTGGCCACAATACCACCAAACGGAGGATTGGCAATGATAACATTCACCCGGTGCTTTTCGGTGAAATTGCTCAAAGGCTGATCCAATGCGTCGCCAAAACGAATATTGGGCACTTCTATATCGTGAAGAATCAGATTAGTAGTGGCCAACAAATATGGCAACGGCTTATATTCCCATCCGAAAACATTGTCCTGGAGCGCCTTTCGGTCTTCCACGTTTTTTGCCTGTTTTTTCAAATGTTCGATGGCGCAGGTAAGAAAACCGCCGGTGCCACAGGCCGGG
>CAZLHV010000312.1:0-2560 GCA_964559205.1 uncultured Bacteroidaceae bacterium | reverse complement strand
GCTGATGAATATTCTGGCATTGTTTCGCCAGAATCCATATACTCAACTGAATCAGAAACAGATTTCCTCGCGGCTGGGCATCAACCGTGGCCCGGAAAGACTTAAGGTGCAACAGGGGCTCGACAAACTGGTTGCTCAGGAGTATTTACTGATGCGAAACCGCGGCAAATACCTGCTCAATCCCGAAGTGCTTGAAGAAGAAGCCGGAACCGGTGAAGTGCAGGGTCGCATTGAAATTACCATGCGCGGAAAAGGATTCCTTGTCTTGCCTGAATCGGACGACGTGCTGATTGAATCGGGCAACCTGGGTCAGGCCCTCGATGGCGATCTGGTCACTGTGCGCCTTTTTCCACGACGCCGTAATCACAAACCCGAAGGCAAAGTAACCGGAGTCATTGAACGAAAACGAAAGCAATATGTCGGTATTCTGCAAAAAGGACAGAAAATGTCGTTTTTTGTGCCCGACGATAAACGCATTCACATCGATTTTCTCATTCCACCCGATGCCCTCAACAAAGCATCGCATGGCGACAAAGTGATTGCCGAACTCACCGAATGGCCTTCACATTCACGAAATCCTTTTGCAAGGGTAAAACAGGTTCTTGGAAAACCCGGATCGAACGAAGTGGAGATTCAAAGCATTCTGGCCAATTACGATTTTCCGCTTGGCTTTCCGAAAGCTGTTGAAAAGGAAGCTGAAAAAATACCAGCCCTCATTCCCGAGCAGGAATTGAAAAAACGGCGCGATTTCCGTAACACCTTTACGTTCACCTGCGATCCGTTCGATGCAAAGGATTTCGATGATGCCATCAGTCTCAGCAAACTCAAAAACGGTCATTGGGAAGTGGGTGTACACATTGCCGATGTATCGTATTACGTCAGACCGGGTTCAGCCATCGACAAGGAAGCGTTTGAAAGGGCTACGTCCATTTACATGGTTGACCGCGTTGTTCCCATGCTGCCCGAAAGGCTTTCGAACGACCTTTGTTCACTCAAGCCAAACGAAGATAAATTATGTCACTCAGTTGTTTTTGAGATGAACGAGAAGGCTGAAGTGATCAGTTACTGGATCGGGCACACTGTGATCAACAGCGACCGACGCTTCAATTATGAAGAAGTTCAGCAGATGATCGAAAGCGGCAAAGGTGAGCATGCAAGCGAAATCGGCCTTCTGAACCGTCTGGCACGTATCATGCGCGAAGAACGGAACAAAAAAGGCAGCATCAATTTTCACAGCAGCGAAGTGAAATTTCGCCTCGATGATCAGGGGCGTCCACTCGAAGTTTTTATTAAGGAGCAAAAGGAATCGAACCAACTGATTGAAGATTTCATGCTGCTTGCCAACCGGACGGTAGCAGCACATATCGGACAGGTTAAGGATAAAGCGAAGGAAGCCAAAACGTTTGTTTATCGCATTCACGACGAGCCCAGCCCCGAAAGGCTGGCCAACTTCGCCGAATTTTTAGGGAAATTAGGATACAGCCTCAACATTTCGTCGAAGCAGAAAATTTCAACGTCGCTTAACCAGCTTTTTGCGAAAGTTTCGGGCAAAGCCGAAGAAGGAATGATCGAAACCATTGCAGTACGAACCATGGCCAAGGCCGTTTACAGCACCAACAACATTGGACACTACGGATTGGCATTTCGGTTTTACACCCACTTCACCTCGCCCATCAGGCGCTACCCGGACCTGATGGTGCACAGACTCCTAGATCTCTATGCCGCCGGCAAACCATCGGTGGCTCAACCCGAATACGAAGCATTATGCGAACACTGCAGTAATATGGAGAAAAAAGCTGCAGAAGCTGAACGCGAGTCGGTGAAATTCAAGCAAATGGAATTCATGGCCGATCAGGTTGGAAAATCATTCCCCGGTGTTATTTCCGGCGTCAGCAAATGGGGAATCTTTGTAGAAATTGACTACAGCAAAGCCGAAGGATTGGTCAGACTCGAAGATCTGAAAGACGATTTCTATTATCTCGACGAGGACAACTATATGGTCATTGGACATCGTACAAAAACCACATACCGCCTCGGAGACAAGGTGAATGTGCTGGTAAAAAAAATCGATATCGCGCGTAAACAAATGGATTTGTCCATTCTCTAATCGTTTGAATTTTTTCCAATTCTCAAGTGGCTGGGCGTCAGGAGAAATTTTTGAATGCAGCTTTTGTTTTGTCGGCATTCAGGCAATTTTTGCATTTGATAATGTGCATTTTGGTTTCAACAGGTTTACACACTACTTCATCGCACATTTTTACCAGTTCCATCAAACAAAAATTTATAAATCATTTGGTTTTGGAAAGATTTGGTGTATATTTGAAACAGTAATCATTTGTACAAATTACCTGTAACCCGATAATCATGAGATTTGCTGTTACAATAATCATTATCTCTTTTGTGTTTGTGCAGAGTATTTCTGCACAAACACAATCTTTTTACAAAGACTATCCTGAACTGGACTCCAGTTATTCATTTGGTCTTTCTTTGCTGACCGACAGCTCAGGGTATTATCTATTATATAATTCAAAAAATGACAGCCTTGGGATTACCTTTGTAC
>CAZLHV010000311.1:0-2618 GCA_964559205.1 uncultured Bacteroidaceae bacterium | reverse complement strand
AACTTAAAAGTGACTCAGTCAAACGTCGGTGAGAGCGTATTCGTATTAGGGTATCCATTACTCGCGACAATGGGGGATGAAATTAAACTTACAAATGGGATAATTAGTTCCAAGACAGGGTTTATGGGTGATGTTACATCATACCAAATTTCAGCTCCAGTTCAACCTGGCAACAGTGGTGGCCAGTATTTGATTCGCAAGGAAATATAATAGGGGTCATTAATGCTAAGCACATAGGCGCAGAAAATGTCGCTTACGCTATTAAAGTCAACTATTTAGTAACATTGATAGAACTATTGCCAAATAGCCCAAAGTCTAATGTAGTTAATTCTTTGAATGGCAAAACATTAGCACAGCAAGTAGAAATATTAAAAAAGTTCGTTTATATTATTGAAGTTGAATGAAATCACATTGTTTTTAAATATTCAACTAATAAAAATGCATGCATACAACTACATGTCAATTGAAATCGAAAATTCTTTCAAAATTGCTTTAGCGACTTGAGTTCAGTAATTTTAAACCCTTTTTAACTAAACATTTCTTTCTAACACGAACAAATCAACATAAGGATGAAAAACAACAAAATGAAATACTTCAAATCTGGCAAAGACTGTAATTACAACTCAAGATTATCAAAAGACGATAATAAATGGTTGTTTATAGGAGAGGGATATAAAATGGCGTCTGAATTGATAGAAATGCAAATTCTTGAAATTGACCGAAGCAATCAAGAGTTTTTAATTTATCCTTATTGTTACTTAATTAGACATTATATTGAAATTAGATTAAAAGAAATCATTAACGAAGGCAATAAAGTATTAAGTAGGTTAGCTAACCCTTTAGATGGAGGGCACGACCTTTCGATTTTATGGAATAAATCACAGGAAATCCTGAAAGATGTTTGGCCAGATCAAATCGTTATTGCACCTATAGAGGTCTGTGATTTTATAAATGAGTTACATTCAATTGATGTAAAATCTATCAATTTCAGATATCCGATAGATAAGTATGGAAAAGATGTTTTAAAGAATATAAATGAAATCAATTTTAAAATTCTTTCAGATGCTTTTCAAAATGTGAAATATTATTTAGACGAAATAACGGATGGTCTTGCAGCTTCGAAATAATGCAACAACATGCTATAAATAAACTTCGTTTGGTCGTGTTAAGTATGACAACTGTAAGCTCCCCTAAAAATCCCACAGGTTAAAAAGTGGGTAAAAAGTCTTATTTTTCATCTTGTAACCCATCAAACCAAACACCATGAGCCCTATTGTACCTATTGCTTTGTTGATTTTGCTTTCGTGTTCTTCGTCGCAACAGGCCGATGAAAGCCAAAATGCCGTTAAGCAGCCAGACAGCAGCGAATGCAGCAAGTTGTACCCATTTCAGGGGTATTACATCGACCTTGAAGAAAACAATGCTGTTTTGATTGATGGCTTGCCCGCCACCGATTTCAAAAGCTGCTCGAAATATGCTCATCGCTTCAAAAATCCTGTTTCTGATTCCGTGACGGTAAACGGGAGGTTGTTTGTGGTTGAAAACAACGACGACAAGGGCATTTATAAAATCAACATCAGCGAAGGCAATAAAAAAGTTGGGAGCATCGAGCTGCCGGTCGCAAATCCATTGCCCGAAGTGCGCGAATATTACATTCATTTGTTGCCATACAAAGACAATGTGATTATGTATTTGACCGACATGTATGGCACCGAATTCACCATTTGCAAATACAACTCCGAAGGCAAAGAGTTGCTCCGCACCACGATTGAGCACACGTATGTGACGCATCCTGAGCCCAACACCAACTACATGCATCCATATCTTTACCTGAGTGGATTTTCGGGCACGCAAATGATTTTCTCGTCGAATGTTGGCTTTTCAGAAAAAGAGAAAACGGTGGTGCTGTCGCTCGACGATTTCAGCAAAACAGAATACGACAAAACAGCCAACGGACTCATTCTGGATGAAAACGAAATGAATTTGGCTGGGTTTATCTCGAGCAACGACGATCAATTCAAAATTCTAATGCTCGATGGCAAGAAGTACGATTTTGCGATTAAAAATGGCAATGGGGCTTGCGAATGTCTTCTCAGTGGCAATCTGCTATACATAGCCAACTACCATCCCATAGCAACGGGCTCCAGCTTGCAGTGTTTCGATATGGCTGCGGGCAAAATGAAATGGACCGCCGATGTGAAACAAATCAACGCATCGCATTCCGAATATTTCAATAAGGTGACCTTGAGCATGTACAAAGACAAAATCATTCTCGAAGGCGATGAGTCGTATGGCGATTATGTGCAGATTTTCGATGCAGCAAGCGGTAAACGACTGGCCGCATTTGGCGACTTTTTGGAAGAGGAGAAATAGATGAATCAATCCAACCAATGATGATGCAGGGCCCTACAAAAAAAAGATTAGAGGCACATGGCCACCATGAACACTAAGGTCTGTTATTCATAATGCGTTGAATCGCACCCTCTGGAGAAATGATCGAACTCAATTGGCTGAATGGAACGTCTACGGTGATACTTCCAAAAACATAGGGGGCAATTTCGTAGGTATTGTAACAAAACACAATACTGCCTTTTGTGAGAATGAAATTATCAGTAACC
>CAZLHV010000310.1:0-2647 GCA_964559205.1 uncultured Bacteroidaceae bacterium | reverse complement strand
AGGCGTCGTTTTGTCCAGTTAACGGTTGGGTTCAGTCAGTAAACGGTCCTTTTACGCGGGGGGCTGATGAGTCGGACGCAACAGGTCAATCACTTCTTTCACCGGATGAAAGGTTTCAATGGGAACTTCAACAAAAACAGTGTTCCAGTCTGACATAGCACCATTCCACAATCCAGGAAGTTCAAGAGCTTTGATTTCCCGTCCACCAGCGCTTTTTGAAGCCACAAAACCGGTCTCAGGATCAGAAAAATCGTTCAGCTCAAATTTGTCGCCTCGGAAATCGCGGATACAACATACAATATCGACCGGATTAAAATGGGTGGATGCCTCGAAAATTGTCTTTTGCTTACCCTCTCCAATATTTACCTGCGAAGACTCCACAATCTGAAGCGAATGACTTCCATCGGACTTCTCAACCACAAAAGGGCCACCACCGGGCTCACCTTCATTCTTCACCATTCCACAAACCCTTACAGGTCGGTGAAATATCTGAAATAAAAAATCCATCTTTTCAAGTTCATCTCCTCCTGCAACAAAAGCCGGAATATCGACAAAAAGCTTTTCGCTCGCAAAATCAAGCATTAAATCAAGATCCTGAGAATCGACATTGCCATCGTCGAGCATTTCGAGAAAACCATTCAACTGCTCAACAATGTTCATTAATATGCCCCCCAAAACCTTTTTATACAGAATCGTGGTGTCGCGAAGGTGATCAGGGACCACATTATCAATATTCTTTATAAAAATGATATCAGCATCCAGTGCCTGGAGGTTCATCAGCAAGGCGCCATGACCGCCTGGTCGTAACATAAGGCTTCCGTCAGAATGACGGGCAGGCAGGCCGTTTTCATCCAACGCAATGGTGTCGGTAGCAGCAGATTGAAACGAATGGCTCATGTTCACTTCAATTCCCTTTTCATGGCATTCATGGATGATCTTTTTTGATATATTCTCAAATGCCTGCAAGTGTTCAGGGCTAATGCTAAAATGAATACTCAATTCATGATCAGGATTAAGGGCATGTCCTATTCCTTCATGTACTTGCTCTTCCATAGCCGTGCGTGGGCCATCAGGATATAAATGAAAAGGAATCAAAGCTTTTGGTAAAGAGCTAAAATTCAATCCATTCTCAGAAAGTAAGGTTTGAATGATGGGAAGAAAATTGCCTGACCCAATGAGTTGCTCAAGCGAAGCACCCTTTTCGTTCAGTTTTTTGGCGAGTGCATCATGAAAAGCGAAACAATCAATTTTATTAATGAATAATTCGACAGACTTCGGCAGGGCAGCACCCGGATCCTTAATAAGGGTATCGGCAGCGGCAAACAGACTTTTGAACATACGAGTTGCGGCTCCAGAGGCAGGAACAAATTTCGTAATGCTATAATCGGCTGATTCATGGTCAAATAATGCCGCATAGGCTTCGGCCTGCTTATGATCGGTCACCGTGATTTCGCGGCCAGCCTCTGCATGTTTTACCAGCTTCAGTGCAGGGAAGCCTGAACGAAGCTGTTTCAACTGCATTAAGGCCTGTTCATGCGAGATGCCGTGAGCGGCGAGTTGTTCAATATCGCGTGAGGAAAATGAAAATGAGTCCATGGGCAATGTGAATTTATGGCAAAAAAAAGCCGGTTGACAATATCAACCGGCAGAAATGGGTTTGGGATTACATCCCAACGACAGTGATGTTAATATCTCTTGGATTAATTGCCATTACCGGAATCTGAGCGTCATTAAAAATAATCTGCTCATCCCAGGGATTAAGGATAAAATTTGGGACAATGCTTGAATCGGTGTTGGTCATCACCAAAAGCATATCAGCATCAATTTTCCGGGCATAATCAAGCACTTGTTTTGCAAAACTTCCTGATTCAGGAACAAACTCAGCCTCGTATTTCACTTCATTTTTATCGAAGATTTCAACTATTTTATTGAGAACTGCTTTGATCTTTGCCTTATAAAGCTCATCGTTGAGATACATCGCTTTCACGTGAATGGTGGCATCGAATTGCTTGGCAATATAAATAGCCCACTTGATTTTCTGTCTTGATTCAAGGGTATCGTCGATTGGGATAAGGATTTTATTGTAGCCTCCCCTGTATTCGCGTTTCTGTACAATAATAAAAGGAATACGGGTTGAGGTAATCACCTTATGGGCGTAACTGCCCACAATGTGTTGAATGCCCTGTTTGCCGTGAGTACCCATGACAATAAAACTGGCACTGGTTTCTTCAGCTGTTTTGCCGATGTCGGTAAAAATGCTTCCCTCGCGGGCATCGAAAGTGAATGGCACACCATATTTGCCTGAAAATTCATCGACTTTTTCCTGCAGTCTTTCCTTAACGATGTCGTCGGTCACTTTATAAACATTTAGCAGTGCCCGCGAGTCGCGATTGATAATGTGCAGCAATTTGACCGACCAGCCCTGATGCTTGGCAAGTCCGGCAGCATGATCAACTGCAAATTCAGCCACGTCAGTGAAATCAAAAGGAACGATGACGATTTTGTTTCTCGATTCCATGTATTTGTAAGTTTTAAAGATTAATCCCGAAATTTTGGCAAAGATATAAAAAGGAACGACAACCATCATCTTTTATTCACCAGACGCATCAGATAATCCCTGTGTCGAAGTTTCTTTTCTTCGCGCCTG
>CAZLHV010000309.1:0-2658 GCA_964559205.1 uncultured Bacteroidaceae bacterium | reverse complement strand
GTGTCCTTCTGCAAGTCCTGACCGGCAGCGTCGGGACGTGCCCTTCTTTGATACCTTTGTGATACAAACAATTTTAAAATTTAGACATTTTCTTAAATAACACCCACCAAGAATCACCCTGAGTGAGTTTTCTGAAATCTCGTTAAGTATAATTAATTCATTTCAGAACAATTGTATCAAAGGGTGGCTTTTGACTTTTTGCAACTAACAGCAAATGGGCGCAAAAAGCATACGTGTCATTAGCAGTAAAACACTAATTGAAATTATTCTCAATCTTTTGATAATCATTGCTATATCAATCTTGGTTATATTGAAAGCCAATCATTTTTGCAGAATTTTAAATAATTGGGTATATCTTTGTAAAAACTTATTCACATGAAAAAAACGCTAACTCTTTCATTCATTTTCTTTGTTTGTCTATTAAGTGGACAGTCACAGAGCATAACTCGTCTCATTGGAGCGAGTCCATTTCAGGACAGTTTGTGGGTTTTCGATACGACAAACTACGATGTTGTACGCCGACTTGCACCATCACCGTCTTCGGGTGGTACTATTACTGGCACCAATGGTATGGCGCGAAACCCAATAAGCAATGATGTTTATGTAGTATTTAAACAAAGCGCTGTAACCGGAAGGCTTTTAGGTAAGCTCGATCCTCTCACAGGAATTTATACCATTATTGGAAATTTGGGAGATAATTTTTCTTCGATTACATTCTCGTCAGATGGCCGCTTATTTGGCGTTACTGGCGATGGTGCCACGGTTCCCGAAACGGTTTATAAGATTGATACAGCCACTGGAGCCAAGACCATTCTTCGTGCACTTGGCAATGGCGCTGATGGTGAAATCATTTGTTACAATTCAGATGACAATATGATTTATCATTGGTCGGGTGGCAGCACATTGGTTTACGAAAAATTTGATACTGCTGGCGTAACGGTAACGAACATTCCTACTATCGGCACGACAAACGGGGAAACCTTTAGCGCTTGTTATTACGGCAATAATACTTTCTTAACGAGTAATATTTCCAGTCGATTTCAGACGTTTAAAACTGATGGCACTGTTGGTGTTCAGATTGGAAGTTCTTCTCCCGACGACATACGCGGTACTGTTTTAATCACTTGCCCACGTGTGATAACTGGTACTCCCGCATTTTGTATTGGAGGTTCAACTATTTTAACGGCTATCGACGGAAGCAGCTCGTATCAATGGTATCAAAACGGGGTTTTATTGCCAGGGGAAACCAATCAGAATATTACTGTTTCATCAGTAGGCAACTACAATTGCTTGATTAGTGATGTCTGTGGAACCGACTCATTAAGTGCGGGTGTTGCTGTTATCCAAAATCCATTGCCTAGTGTTACACTCAGCGGCAATGCTTATTTTTGTACAGGCGATAGCACTTTGCTTAGCGGTAGTTCTGGCGGGACAAGTCAATGGTATTTCAACGGCATTCCAATTCCAGGCGCAAACTACTACCAATACTTTGCTTCAAATGTTGGGTTGTATAATATGACAAAAACCAATCTCAATGGATGTACCGATTCTGCAGCAACCGGAATTTATGTAGCAGAATTTTCAAATCCTGTTGTCACAGCAACTTCCGACCCAGCGAATGGCATTGTATGCGAAGGGGGCGAAGTGACGCTTTTTGGCGGTGGCGCAAACTCTTATGTCTGGAGCGGCATAGCGGTTGACGGGGTCCCTTTTATTCCTGTCACAAGTGGTCTGTATGTCGTAACAGGCACGAATGCTTTTGGTTGCTCCGATACAGCCTCGGTGTACATTAGCGTAATTGATTGTTCAGGAATTGATGAAGCGAATGCATCTTCAGGCATTCATGTATTCCCAAATCCTGCTACCAATTTCATTTCGATAAAAGCCGACCTTCCGCTTGGCCAAATAATAATTTACAACACTTTAGGTGAAAAAGTGTGCACCGCATTCAGTACTGAAACTACATTTACCATTGAAGTATCAGGTTTTACTCCTGGTATTTATATGTTGAAAACGGACAATGGCATGATTACATTCATCAGGTAACTCTGATTCTGATTCGTTGAAAGCCCCGCATTTGTGGGGCTTTTTTTTAACCATGATCGATTTTTTCGATATGGCGCTCAATTGTTTTAGCCTCAGAAAAATTGATCTGCAGGGCAGTGGCCAGAATGTAAAACCCGGCACCGAATGCAGTTCTGTCAGGTTTTTGACAGTGAAAAACCAATTTCCAAGGCCTGAAAGGCTTCGTGGAAGAGACGTGCCCTGCATTGTGACGTTCAAATCGATCATAGAGATGATTTGTCTGCCCAATGTAAAAGCGATTATGGCTTTCAGAAAACAAAATGTAAACAAAGAATAATTCCATGAAAAACAACTAAATAGCCCGAAGTGCCTGTCGCGCACGAGGTCGCGATTATGCTAAACAAAAAAGAGAGAAGCGATGCTTCTCTCTTTTTGCGGTCCGGTTCCGACGTTTCAGTCGGAATGCTGACAAGCTATGCTTCGTCAGCAACGGGACCCTCAATGTATTTCTGAATAAAAAGTTCAATTCTGCTTTTACTAAGATTTTTGAGCTTTTTCTCAAGAGCCATCGCAGCAGCTCTGTCAGGTTTTTGACAGTGAAAAACCAATTTCCAAGGCCTGAAAGGCTTCGTG
>CAZLHV010000308.1:0-2660 GCA_964559205.1 uncultured Bacteroidaceae bacterium | reverse complement strand
AATCAGATTTTCGTGGCCAATCTCGAGAGTTTGCATCCTGATCAGCCCATGGTTGTCGATGATGTGTTTCCGGCCGACGGAGCAGTTCAGGTACAGCTTGACCACCTTGTGATGATGTGGATTAGCGAGTCATTTGTGATTAATGACACTTCGACGATTATCATCACTGATGGGGTCACTCCTGTAGTCATCGATCATGCTGAGGTCTCAGGCGATACCCTTAGAATATTTCATGATCCGTTTTTAGGTGAAACGACTTATACGGTTCAATTGCTTGCCGGCACCCTGACGGGACTTTGTAGTGACAACACTGAAATCAGCTGGAGTTTTACCACCGGTGCCGCCGGATTGGGTGAAAATGCATTGGAAGATGTGCTTCTTTTCCCAAATCCTGCCAGTGATTATACGGTTATCAGAAGTGATGATGAAGCGATCATTAGCATCTTTTCGACTGAAGGGCGTTTGATGAAAGAATTCAGGAAGCAGAAAGGTGATCTGCAAATCAGCACTGGATGGCTGGATCCAGGCGTTTATCAGCTTCGTTTTGTATCAGATCGTGGAATAAAAACCCTGAAACTAATGGTTCAGTAAGGAGTTTTGCATATTATTTATCGCCGTCTTCACTGAAGACGGTTTTTTTTTGTCTGTTTTACAAAAATTGTTTTATGTTTGTCAGCGCAACCATGAAGAAATTGTTATGGAACAGACAGTGATCGATAAACCTTTGGTTGACCGCATTAAATCACAGTTGGGGATTGAAACTGCGGGTCAGGCCAGTATACGCGAAATCAAGAAACTTGTGGACGTGATTGAGACCCAGTCGGGAGTAAAATTCGTGAGAATGGAAATGGGAGTGCCCGGTTTACCCCCGGCTCAAGCCGGCATCGAAGCTGAGATTGAAGCTCTCCGAAAAGGGGTTGCTGCGGTGTACCCCGATATTATGGGAGTTAAAGCACTGAAAGAAGAAATTTCCTTGTTTGTTAAGAATTTCCTTGATCTGGATGTTAGCCCCGAAGGCTGCTTGCCAACAGTTGGGTCGATGCAGGGTGGATTTGCAGCATTTATGATGCTGAATCGTTTGCGCGAAGGCCGAGATACATTATTGTTTATTGATCCGGGTTTTCCTGTACACAAGCAGCAGGTGCGAGTTCTGGGAAACAAATTCGTAAGTTTCGATGTGTATAACTACCGGGGCGAACGTCTGCGCGAGAAACTCGAAAGTATGCTTTCTGCAGGAAATATTCACAGTTTGCTTTACAGCAATCCGAATAATCCTACATGGATTTGTTTTACTGACGAAGAACTGCGCATCATTGCAGAACTTGCTGCAAAATATGACGTGGTGGTGATGGAGGATCTGGCCTACTTTGCCATGGATTTTCGCAAGGATTACTCGGTGCCGGGTCAGGCTCCATTTCAACCAAGTATTGGAAAGTACTATGATAAGTACATTTTAATGATCAGCAGTTCAAAGGCGTTTAGCTATGCCGGGCAGCGAATTGGCATGATGGTGATTTCCGACGCTTTGTTTCAATCAAAATATCCCGATTTGAAGCGGTTTTATGCAAGAGATGATTTTGGATGGGCAATGATATTCGGTACATTGTATGCCCTAAGCAGTGGTGCAGCTCACTCAACACAGTATGGCTTGCTGGGTATACTGAAAGCAGTTAACAGCGGATCATATGTATTTCGCAATGATG
Organism: uncultured Bacteroidaceae bacterium; assembly: GCA_964559205.1. Taxonomy (GTDB): domain Bacteria; phylum Bacteroidota; class Bacteroidia; order Bacteroidales; family DTU049; genus GWF2-43-63. The sequence goes on along the minus strand of CAZLHV010000308.1, from coordinate 957 downwards.
TTCTTGAATATGGACGCAAGGCATCAGAGATGAAAAAAATGTTCACATCAAACGGATTTCGGATTGTGTATGATCTGGACGAAGACGAACCTATTGCCGATGGCTTTTATTTTACGGTTGCCTATCCGGGCATGAGCGGATCACAGTTGCTGGATGCATTTTTGTATTTTGGCATCAGCGCCATTGCCCTTTCTACCACAGGCAGCGAAAGAACTGAAGGAATCAGAGCATGTGTGTCGCTGGTTTTACGTGATCAGTTTCCTGCCCTTGAAGATCGGCTGAAGCTATTTCACAGTCAATTCGGTAAACAGTAGCATCGCAATACCCTAGATCATTTGATGTTTAGGTTTTATTGCCTGTCGAAAAAAATGCTTTTTTCCGAAACGCTCAGAGGAATGCCATAAGCAATGGTCACCCCTTGAGGAAACCACCCTAAATCTATTGCAGCGATTCCCGCAGAATACATGATGCGGTTGTCGATATGATTGAAAGCCGCCACCGATACAGCACTTCCCAACGCAATTCCCAGATCAGCCTGGGTGATGGCACATGGCGTATTTTCGGGTTTAGCTGAACAGCCAAATCCGCAATGACTGCACATGGGAACATGTCGCGGTTCGTTTGAAGATCCAATGATCAGCATGGCGCCTGATTTTTCAACGTTGCCAGCATCGCGGGCAAGAAATGGTATTTGATGTTTCTCAGACAGGTTACGCATGGTGTCGGCTAGTTGCATCATTTCGGCGCCGTCAATAAGCAGATAATGCAGGCGTTCGATCCCGCGTCCTTTGGGAGCAGTCTTTGCTGCCATCATCATTCGAATGGCCACATCTTTTATGGCCTGAAGGGCAAATTGATCAAGGGTTGTTTTGCTCATTTCAAAGGATTTTCACGTTTTATCAGCTTGTCATGATCAAAATGCAGAATCTGGACAGGGTTTCCTATGCTGTCGTAGGA
>CAZLHV010000307.1:0-2688 GCA_964559205.1 uncultured Bacteroidaceae bacterium | reverse complement strand
AAGTCGCTTGAAAAAACCGACTAATGGTTTGAAAGCCCGGGGTTCCGGGCTTTATTTTTTATTGCCCGAGCTGAACAGCAGCAGCATGGCAGAGGCTGACAGCATGAAAAGCACCATTGAAGGACCAGGCTCAGACGAAAAATCATCAATGAAAAAATAAACAGACAGACCAAACAGGAAAAACGCACTGATAACTGTCATTGCGGGTTTAGCAAGAAACCCCCCAATAAAAAGCAAAACACTGAACAACGTAAAAACCGCTGCCAGATAGAAACCGACGCTTGAAAAATCGAATGCTTCGATGGTTGTTTTGAAAAAAACATACGACATCAACAACATTGAAAACCGTATGAGCCATGCGGCAAATGGGTAAAGTCCTTTCGCTGGTTTCATTTTATATGGTTTTAAATCCAATAATATGTCGCACTTCTTTCAATGTGGCAGAGGCGCTTTCTCGGGCTTTATCCCTGCCCAATGCGGCAATTTTTGACAGCAATACATCGTCTGAAACTACACTGAGAATCTTTTCGCGGATAGGGGCTATGAATGCATTCATGTCAGTTGCAAGCTGTTTCTTAAGGTCCCCGTATCTTATGCTGCAATCAGCATAACTGCTGCGGAAAAAAGCCGATGTTTCAGGGCTTGATACAATATCGAGCAAGGCAAACAGGTTGGCAATAGGCTGCGGTGGCTCCTGATTCATTTCAGTCGGACCACTGTCGGTCACAGCCCTCATGATTTTCTTTGAAATCGATTTTTCATCATCAATCAAAAAAACGGCATTTCCTTCACCTTCCGATTTACCCATTTTCCCACTTCCATCGAGGCCCGGCACCTTCACCAAGTCCTCGCCAAAGTTGAAAGCTACAGGTTCGGGGAAAAAATCGGTGCCATACATCCGGTTAAACCGGTTTGCAAATGTGCGGGTCATTTCAAGATGCTGTTCCTGATCTTTTCCTACAGGGACCTTCTCTGACCTGTGAATCAGAATATCAGCAGCCATAAGCGAAGGATAGGTAAGCAAACCTGCGTTCACATTATTGGGTTGTTTACGCGCTTTTTCCTTAAAGGTGGTCACGCGCATCAGTTCGCCCAGATAGGCGTTCATGTTGAGAAAAAGGTACAATTCGGCAATCTCGGGAACATCGCTTTGGATATAAAGGGTGGCCTTATCAGGATCAAGTCCGCACGCAACAAATTCGGCCAGAACCTGCCGGACATTGCCATTGAGATTTTCCGGAGTGGGATGAGTAGTCAGACTATGGTAATCGGCGATGAAAAAAAAGCAGTCATTCTCTTCCTGCAAACGTAGAAAATTCCGCACCGCACCAAAATAATTCCCCAAATGCAGGTTTCCTGTTGGTCTGATTCCACTCAATATCTTGCTCATGATTCCTGCTGCGGATCTCCTTTATCCTTTTCTGTTCTGATGTCCTTAATATTCAATTGCAATGTAGTATTGCCATTCCATTCGTTTTCTTCAATGGTGTACACCACATCAAAAGGTTCTTTGCTTTCGATGTAACTGAAATATTCGCCCATCTGAAAAGCGATACCAGGCAATCCGAAGCTTTTATAGTGACTTTGGGTGACCATTAGCTTAATGTGATTGTTACCGACAATCTTCGAAAAACCATTATCATAAACCCGGTTGGTTTGAAAAACCGGATTCATATTACCGGGTCCAAAAGGTGCGAACTGTTTTAGAATGGCGTAGAATTTTTTTGTGATCTCATTAAAATCGAGATAGGAATCAATCTCAATAATCGGGATCATCATTTCGTCGGAAATATTTTCCTGAGCATAGGCTTCGAAACGCCTCCGGAACTCATCAAAATCAGCCTCCATGAGCGATAATCCGGCAGCATAGGTGTGCCCTCCCCAATGGATGAGTAAATCGCTGCAATGTTCAATGGCTTCGTAGATATCGAATCCCCTGATCGAACGGGCGCTTCCGGTGATCACTCCTTCGTCGCTTGCACGGGTAAAGACAATAGTGGGCTTATAATAATGTTCAGTCAGCCGCGAAGCTACAATACCAAGAATCCCTTTATGCCATGCGGAATTAAACAAAACAGTCGATTTCCTGTCTTTGTCATCCAGCGATTTGTCAATGGTTGAAAGGGCTTCGGTGGTGGCATTGGCGTCGAGATTTTTACGCTCATCGTTAAAGCCATCAATGGTGGTGGCAAATTCTTCTGCCAGATCGGCGTTGTCGCTCACCAGCAAATCAACCGAGTTCCGTCCGCTATGAATTCGTCCTGCGGCATTGACTCTTGGTCCGACAATAAAAACCAGATCTGAGATGGTGATTTTTTTGGTGAACGAGTAATCCGTTTTGTAGTAGCTATCCGGACGTCTCTTAATTCCTGCTGTTTTCAATATCGCTTCGATTCCGGCACTTGGGCTATTGTTGATTTGCTTAAGTCCATAGAACGAGAGGATACGGTTTTCGCCAATAACCGGGACAATGTCGGCAGCGATGCTCAGGGTGACCAGATCGAGCAGGGGCTTCAGCTCATCGAAAGAAATACCCATTTTTTGAGCCAGTCCCTGCATCAATTTGAAGCCAACACCGCAACCCGACAATTCCTCGAAAGGATAATTGCAGTCCTTGCGCTTTGGGTCAAGCACTGCCACTGCCAGCGGCAACTCATCGCCCGGACGGTGATGATCACAAATAATAAA
>CAZLHV010000306.1:0-2764 GCA_964559205.1 uncultured Bacteroidaceae bacterium | reverse complement strand
TCAGCGACACCAGGAAACAGCCATCATCGCTCCACGTACAAAATTTGTTGAAGGTGCCTTAAGAATGGTCGACATGGCACTGAAACAACTAGGTAAAAAGGGCATTGTGAACCTTGACGAAGAAAGAAAAGCGGCTATGGTCAGCAACCTGATGGTCGTGCTCACCTCCGAAAGGGCAGCAACACCCATTGTTAACACCGGAAGTCTTTACTAAAAAAGCCATGGAAACATTTCATGAAACGCAACATGCCCGCAAGCCCTTGTTCATAGCGCTTCCTATTGTGCTTTGGCTTGCATTTATGGTCTATGCCGTGATAGAATTAAACATGTATTTCAATCACGGAAAGCCACTTGGAAAAGAAGGTGAAGAACTGCCCCTTGGCATTTTTATCGGAATCATGCTGCTGATAAACCTCACCTTTGCTTTTCTACTGTTTATGGTATTGAAAATCAACATTAAAATCAGCATTAGCAGCAGCGGACTGTATTTCGAAATGCCGCCTTTTAAGAAAGGTGTGTTATTCCGCCAGGATGAAGTCGAAGCAGCCTGGGTTCGGAAATACTATCCGGTGAAAGAGTACGGTGGCTGGGGTTATAGGGGCTTCAAACGGATCAAAGCCTACAATATTAGTGGCCGACACGGAATTCAGCTCATATTGAAAGATAAACGCCGGCTACTCATTGGGGTGAAAAACCACGAAGCGGCTGAGAAAGCTTTGCAAATGGCCGGTTTTAAATCCAATTCACCAAAGTAATGGCAAAGAAAGCTTTTCCGCTTCGGGTGGACGAAGAAGTGCTAAAGGCGGTTGAATCGTGGGCTGCATCTGAATTCAGGTCAATAAACGGTCAGATCGAATGGATTTTACATCAGGCCTTGCTGGCAAACAAGCGCCTTAAGCAAAATGGTGGCGAAAAGCCTCCGCAACAAGATCCTAAATAAAAAAAGCTGCCTTTGGGCAGCTTTTTTTGGTGGCATCTACACCAATTTTATTTGCTTCTTTTCGGAAGGATCGAGTGCAGCACTCGTTACATCTACATCTGCATCAATAAAATACTCCGATTTTTCATTGTCGGCAAAAGCACCCACTTTTCCCAAAGCACCAAGGGCGCCGCCTTTTTCCTTCAGCTCATCGTTCGATGATTTTATGATTGTGAATGATAATGAAAAAGGAATTTCTTTTGTTTCTCCAGTTTTAATTGTGAAGACTTCATTCAGTTTCAACTGACCTAATGTTAATTCCTTGGTTTCCTTATTGTCACCTCGTCCTGTGGTGTATTCTTCAATCATTTTAATCTCAATGCCCTTGACCTCCTGGTCACTTTTGGTTGTCAGAACAATGGTTCCGTTTACAGTACCATCATCTTTGCCGACTTGCGACGGAATCCGAAGTTCTACCTTTACCCCGCCAATACCAAGTTTGCTCTTCATGTTCTGGAAAAATCCCATAGCGAAAAAATTTTGTTGTTAATAATGAACGAATCTTCCTTTATTTTTTTCCCGGATAGGCCTTTACGGCAGCTTCCAGAATTTCCATGCTACGTTTCATGTCGGTTACATTCAACACATAACTGATCCTAACCTCGTCTTTGCCCATACCCGGTGTGGAATAAAATCCTGTAGCCGGTGCCAGCATGACGGTGTCTCCATTGAGATTGAAATCCTCGAGCAACCACTGACAGAAACGATCACTGTCGTCGATGGGCAGGCGGGCTACCACATAAAAAGCACCTTTGGGGTTAGGGCAAAAAGCACCTTCCATTTTATTAATGGCTTCGACCACAATATTGCGACGTGCCACATATTCGGCTTTAACCTCAACAAAATACGACTGAGGAGTCTCAATAGCAGCTTCCGATGCTACCTGTCCAAAGGTCGGCGGGCTCAATCTTGCCTGTGCAAACTTCATGGCTGCATTCATCACCTGTTTGTTTTTCGAAATCAGTGCTCCGATGCGAAATCCACAAGCGCTATAGCGTTTTGAGACCGAATCAACCAAAATGCTGTTTTCTTCAAGTCCTTCGAGTTCCATCACCGAAAAGTGCGTGGCATCACCATAGATAAACTCGCGATAAACCTCATCGGCCAGCAGATACAAATCGTGCTTTTTCGCCAGTCGGCCCAGTGTCTCAATTTCTTCTTTAGAATAGAGATACCCTGTCGGGTTATTGGGGTTGCATACCAAAATGGCTTTTGTTTTCGGAGTGATCACCTTTTCGAATTCTTCGATGGCAGGTAAAGCAAAACCACTGTCAATTTTACTTGGAATGGGAACAACCTTCACGCCGGCATTCACCGAAAAGCCATTATAATTTGCATAAAATGGTTCCGGCACAATGAGTTCATCTTCCGGATCCATGATGGTGCCTAATGCTATGAGAATGGCTTCGGAACCACCGGCTGTAACAATAATGTCGTCGGGTGTGATGTGAATGTTGTTTTTTGCATAATAGCCCACCAGTTTTTGGCGGTAGGATAAAATTCCGGCAGAATGGCTGTATTCGACCACTTTCTGGCTGAAGTTTCTGATGGCATCCATTGCCACATCGGGCGTTGGAATATCAGGCTGGCCGATGTTTAAATGATATACTTTAACCCCACGCTTTTTGGCAGCGTCGGCAAAGGGAACCAGCTTACGAATCGGCGAAGCCGGCATGTTCTGACCTTTTTTCGAAATTCCGGGCATAGCAGCAATTGATTTAAATAAAAAAAATCCCGTCAGGGTGAATTTGACGGGACAAAGTTTCAAAAAAAAACTGACAATAA
>CAZLHV010000305.1:0-2808 GCA_964559205.1 uncultured Bacteroidaceae bacterium | reverse complement strand
AAGCCTATGACAGAATGAGTTGGGGAGGTTTCTTCGATGGAAACGAGTTCGATCAGCGCTTTGAAGATTTGGTAGTGTACAAACCAGTGCAAATCCCGGTTTTTGTTAGAGGTGACAGCATCGTTGCATTTAATTTCATTCTACATAAAATTCAGATGATGGACCATAAGGGAACCATTGGCAGGGAAATACCGATGACCTTTGGCTCAAATAATCACCTTAAAGAAGAAATTTATTATGATCAGTATTCCGACCGCTATTATGGCAGGGAGGTGAAAAACGGGGTGAATCGTTTGATTGAAATTGATCTTGAAAGTGGTGGAATGATTCAGTCATACACATTCAAAGGTTACCCGCACATTGAAAAACTAATCGTCTCGAAAGGTGTACTGTACTTTCTCTATAAAGACTATTGCGGAGACGAATACAAACGACTGTATAAAAGCCCGCTGATCAGAATGACAGCTGGATAAACAGTTGCGGTCCGACTTGTTTTCATTTTTCGTGACAGAAGGTCAGCCTGCATACAAATTGAAAGCATAGTTTCCCTTACGCATCCGGTCTGCATATTTTATTCTTACTTTTGTCTTATGGAATGGATTATCATTATTATTCTTCTTGCGATAAACGGCATTTTTGCCATGTACGAAATAGCCATGGTTTCATCGCGGACAGCGAGACTCGAAGACAGGGCATCGAAAGGAGAAGCAGGAGCACAAAGGGCATTAAAGTTACAGAAAGAGCCAGAGAAACTGTTTTCTGCCATTCAAACCGGAATCACATTAATTGGAATTGTAACTGGTGCATATAGCGGGGTTTCATTTGCAGACGATCTCACTCCGATAATAGCACAGATTGATGCGCTACAGGAGCAAGCCTATAGCATTGCTTTTGTCATTGTTATCACCGGAGTAACGTACTTTTCACTTGTTTTTGGCGAGCTGATACCAAAATCAATTGCTCTAGCCCATCCCGAATCCATTGCGATTCGGTTGTCTCCATTCATGCGGCACGTCAGCACGATTCTGTATCCTATTGTCTGGTTTCTTGCTACCACAACAAAAGGAATGATGAAGCTTTTCGGTTTCAAACAACAAAACCAGCCCGGCATTACCGAAGAAGAACTGATTGTGATGCTGAAACTGGGAGCAGAAACCGGAGTACTGCACCGCGATGAATCAAAAATGATGAAAGAAGTGTTGCGATTTGGCGATAAAAACGCTTCACAAATGATGACCCAGCGGCTCGATGTGATTCATGCTGATGTTCAAGCCGATGCGAAATCTATTGTGGAATTGGCCACGAGGGAAAACATTTCGAGAATTCTGATTACGGATAAATCGATAGACCAGATTATTGGTTATATCAGTATATCATCGATCTACAAAGCAGCAACTGAAAATGGAAGTCCCGATATCAGAAAACTTGTTTCGACCCCACTTTTCATTCCCGAAAGAATGCCGGCCTTGAAAGTGATGGAAACATTCAAGAAAACAAAAAATCACTTTGGGGTTGTCATTGACGAATATGGAGCAGTTGCCGGCATTATCACTCTGCACGATTTGATTGAAAGTATTGTTGGGGATTTGCCACAAACCGACGATGAGCATGAGGCTGACATTATTCAACGTGAAGACGGATCATGGCTTGCTGAAGGCTCTATGTTGATCGACGAGCTTACTGAGTCCCTGCAGATTGTCATTCCTGACGATGAGATGAAAATCATGTCGGGGATCAATACCGTGGGGGGATATGTCATGAATAAACTCAATCGTATTCCACGGGCAGGAGAATGGTTTATTGCATTCGGATGCCGATTCGAGGTCATGGATATGGATGGGCACCGGGTAGACAAAGTGCTCATTTCAAAACCAAAATAGTTTAATAATTTCTTACACGTTGAACCGGATGTGCAGAATATCGCCATCCTGAACAACATAGGTTTTTCCTTCAACACGCATTTTCCCAGCTTCTTTGCATGCTGCTTCAGATTTAAGTTGTACCATGTCACTGTAAGCAATCACTTCGGCCCTGATGAAACCACGCTCAAGGTCGCTATGAATGGATCCGGCGGCCTGCGGTGCCGGTGTATTCCGGGGAATGCTCCAGGCACGATTTTCAACACCCCCAACCGTAAAAAAGGAGATGAGGTTTAGTAACGAGTATGCAGCACGCGTAATCCGCCGTACGCCAGGTTCAGAAAGCCTGAGATCTTTCAGGAATTCAGCTTGATCAGCCTCATCCAGCTCTGCAATTTCGGCTTCTGCGCGTCCTGCAACAACTATCACCTCTGTTTTCTCGTGTCGAACTGCTTCAGTAAAGGCCATACTGTATTGATTGCCTGAGGCCGCTGATGCATCATCCACATTGCAAACATACATCACAGGCTTTGCTGTAAGCAGAAAAAGCTCCCTGATGAGTTTATTATCGTCCTCATTCAGATCCAGGGAGCGAATGTTGCCCATATTGTCGAGATGCTCCTTAAACTTCACGAGACTATCGTAAGCGGGCTTCATCGATTTATCTCCGGTCTTGAAAGCTTTTTCCACTTTCTGGAGCTTTCTTTCAATTTGCTCCATATCCTTCACCTGCAACTCGAAATCGAGATTTTCCCTATCCCTGACCGGATCAATTGACCCATCCATATGAGGAAGCAAAGGATCATCGAAACAACGAACCACATGGATCAATGCGTCCATATTGCGGACATCATTCAGAAAAGAGTTACCAATACCTTCGCCCTGCCCTGCCCCGCGAGCTAATCCCGGGATATCAACCAGTTCGATTGTAGCAGGAACCACCCGGTCG
>CAZLHV010000304.1:0-2828 GCA_964559205.1 uncultured Bacteroidaceae bacterium | reverse complement strand
TTCTGTTTCATAATGTCCGGCGTCAATGAGTAAAAGCTTTCCTGATGCGGCCTCAAAGTCATGATAGCGTACATCGGAAGTGATTAGAGCGTTTGCTCCTTCTGAGATTGCAAGACCGAGAAGTGCACTTCCAGAACCGCCACATACGGCCACTTTTAATATTTTGCCTGTGATTAAAGAGCTGGATCTTAACATTTTAAGCTCAAGTTTATTTTTTATCATTTCAATGAAGTCTATGGGGGTAAGGGGTTGATTCAACATGCCGATTTTGCCCAGACCGTAATCGCCCCATAAGTTATCGAGTGAGAAAATGTCGAAAGCTACCTCCTCATACGGATGGAATGCAAAAAGTGCTTTTAATATGGAATTTTGTTTCCACGAAGGGAATACCACTTCGATTTTTGTTTCAGGCTCCATGTGCATGCTGCCTCTGTCACCGACGAATGGGTTGGCTTCATCGGAGGCCCTGAATGTGCCGGAACCTTCAGAATTGAAGCTGCATTGATCGTATTTGCCGATCACCCCTGCTCCTGCATCGAAAATAGCTTTTCTGACTGTTGCTGCATGTTCGATTGGACAAAACGTGACTAATTTTTTCAGAAGTCCTTTGGAATAGCTTAAGGGCATAATGTCGGATAGACCCAAATGCTGAGCCAGATGCTGGTTTAATCCCGATGGTGATTTGTCAAGGTTTGTGTGTGCAGAATACACTGCGATATTGTGATCGATCAGCGTTTTAATCATGGATCCTTTCCCGTGAGAGATATCAATGTTTCGAACTGGATGAAACAGGAAAGGGTGATGACTGAGAATGAGGTTGCAGTTTTGTTCAATGGCCTTATCGATGGCTTCTGTTGTTACATCGAGAGTATAGAGAATGCCAGAAATGACGGTTTGGGGATGGCCTATTTGCAATCCGCAATTGTCGTAGGTTTCCTGAATGGCCAGAGGTAATATCTGTTCGAAAGAGTGAACAAAGTCAGAAAGTTTCATATGCAGCGGGAATAAAAAAAGTGATTCAGGTATAAAATTAATGATTATCTTTGAATCAAAATTGAAAGAGATGAGAAAAATTTTTATGTTGGCCGTATTATCTGTATTTATTTATGGAAACGGCGTGGGGCAGGTTTTTTATAGTGGATTTGAAACCTGGAGTGATGTAAATACTCCGACCAGTTGGCGTGGAGTTGCCACAAGTGCAGGAACTACTGATGTTAGCCAGTATACAACCAGCACCCAAGAGGGTACTTTTGCAGTAAAGCTTGTGAATCAGACAACAAGCCATAAGCGTTTGTCAACAACTGCGGTTAGTGTTACCGACGGTGAAGTTTACAATGTAAGCTATTATGCTAGAGGTACCGGCGAGGTGCGTACAGGTTTGTATAGAGGATATACCGGATCGTATGCGGCATATTCTTCGTATGCAATTATAAACGGTACAACTTGGACCAAAGTAACCCAAACCATTATTTGTGATACAACATCAGCAACCGCTGAGTTTATCCTTTCTTTCCGCAATACAACCAGTACAAATGACGATTTGCAGATCGATTCCTTTATGGTTTCAATCGGCTCTTCATCAAGTAAAAGTATATATGAGATTCAGTATACTTCTGATCCCTCAGGAAACAGCCCTTATCTTGGATCACCTGTAAACACTGGTGGTATTGTGAGTGCGGTGAAATCTGGTGCATACTGGATTCAGAATGGTACCGGACCCTGGAGTGGAATTTATGTTTATGACAACGTAAATACCCCTGCATTGGGTGACAGTGTAACATTCAGTGCGATTGTGGACGAATATTACAATCTTACTGAGCTGAAATCGGTTAGTAGTTTTGTTGTTGTAAGCAGTGGAAACCCGGTTCAGGTGACCTCGATTATTGTTCCAGATGCTGCACTTGAAAGTTATGAAGGTGTTTTAGTCAGTGTTGAGGATGTTGAGTGCATTTCTATGCCTGACACTTACCTCGAGTGGGTGGTTGGTGATGGTCTGGATACAGTAAAAATCGGAGACCTTATTTATTCATACACCCCTGCGCTTGGAACTTCCTATGATATTACAGGTGTGATGGATTATAGTTTCAGTGAACGCAAACTTCAGCCGCGAATGGCATCGGACATTTCATTACATAATGCGATTGATGAGATCATGTATCCGGTTGTTATTTACCCAAATCCAGCCGAAGATATGGTTGTCATCAGCAATTCGCTCAAGGGCATCATGACCATAACAGATATGACGGGTAGGATTGTTTTGCAGACTGCATTTGATCAAAGCCAGAAGGTTTTGGTTGACGGCTTTGACTCAGGGTATTACAATGTGATTATAACAGGAGAAGACGGAGAGCAGGCCAGCTCGAAGCTGCTTGTTAAATAGTAATAGATCATTTAATAAAGGCCGTCTACACTATTGTGGGCGGCTTTTTCATTTTGGTTCAACGAAGAACTCGATCCCAATTAAACCGCGGTGAATATCGATGGGCATCTGATGACTAAAAACAATTTTCCATAAGCCGCTTTCCTTCAACTTCATTTTCTCGTAAATTGAAAAGGAAATCTCGGTGTAATCCTGTTTAGATGTTCCCTTGGAATCGCCGTTTTCGTCTCTCATGGTTAGTTTAATATCTCTATATCTCTCTGATCCAGAAGGAGTTATGAGGTTAATGCTGAGGTCGAGTGATGAGAAAGTAAATTTTTCTGAGTACCTAAGTATTCCGTACAGCGTGTAATTGGATGAGGTGTCAGTAATATCGAATTCAAAAGAGACCGGTTGGCTTTTAGACCATTGTTGGTTGGTGAAGCCGAAGTAGAACGACTGGTTTTCG
>CAZLHV010000303.1:0-2869 GCA_964559205.1 uncultured Bacteroidaceae bacterium | reverse complement strand
GATGCCGTCAACGTTATGTTTTTTGCTACGGCTTCGGATGGCATTGCTGTTACGGGTGGAGGAGCAATTATTGCAACAGATGATGGCGGTGATTGCTGGATTTTGGTTGCTCAAGCTGCCAACAATTGGCTAAATGCGGTTTGTTTAAGTGGTAGTTCATCCGTTTGGGCTTGTGGTGTAAATGGAACACTTGTTCACTCCGATGATGGTGGTGTTAACTGGACGTCCATCAGTACAAGCTGGCCTGATGAAAATTTTGTTGATGTGTATTTCAAGAATGCAGATACCGGTTTTGTGGTAGGCGAAATTGGCTTTATGATCCGTACAACAGATGGAGGCAATACATGGATGCTGGTGAGTACGGGTTCAACCGAAAATCTTACGTCAATTTGTTTTCCTTCAGCAACGACTGGCTTTGTTTCGGCAGAGGATGGTTATTTTCTAAAGACAAGTGATGGTGGGATGACCTGGGCCGAAGTAGATGCAGGAGTGGCAGAAAACTTTCGCTGGATTTGGTTCTCGGATATAAATACAGGATGGATGGCAGGGGATTGGGGTGCAGTTTACAAGACCATCAATGGGGGTACTTCCTGGGCCGATCAAAGTATTTCGTCGCACCCCTACATAAGGAATGGCTCCTTTGTTGATGCCAATACCGGCTATTTGTGTGCTGATGGAGTGATTCTGAAAACAGTCAACGGAGGAGCGACATGGACAGGCATTGACATGGGGAATTACGATTATATCAATGCAATATATGCCATTGATGCAGTTCGGGTGCTGGCTGGAAATGAAAACGGCCGAATATATTCAACGGAAAATGGAGGCAGCACATGGTCAGACTTTACCAGTGATGTTTTATATCCGGGACTTCGAATAAATGGTATCGGATTTTTCGATAATTACACTGGTCTTTGCGCAGGCTATGGTGGTGCCATGTATCGGACGATCAACGGCGGATTTACATGGGATTCTATTCCGGCAGGCATTTGGGGTGAAATCTATGATCTTGATATTGTGGGCACGAACAAGGCTTATGCTTCAGCAGCAGGCGGAAAGATCATTTATTCGGATGATGCCGGGAATACCTGGAATAGCCAAGCAACCGGAACAACCAATGCGTTGACAGCTATTGATGTTATTGACAATCACCTGTGGGCATGTGGCGGTGCAGGAACCATCATTGCATCAACAAATAGTGGAAATAATTGGCAGATTCAAAGCAGTGGAATTACAACCTATTTATACGACATTTCATTTTCAGACACACTTCATGGAATTGCTGCAGGGCAGAGTGGGAAAGTGCTAACCACAAGTGATGGGGGTATCACATGGAACAGTGTGACATCCGGAACTTCTCAAACCCTATACAGTATTTTGCAATTGGGTTCAGATAGTATTTTAATTGGAGGCTGGAACGGAGTGATGTTGAGGTCAGTCAATGGCGGTGCGACGTTTACCTCTGGAAATACAGGGTTCAGTGACGGAGTGTATACACTGTTTAATAGTGCAACAGATACCATATGGGCTGCAGGCATTTCAGGCCGAATGCTATGCTCGGTCGATTTCGGGCAGAGCTGGTCTGAAGCACAACACTTTACTGGTCAGCCGATCAAGGATATTTGTGAATCGCCATCAGGAACGATGTATGTTGCCGGACATAACAGCATGTTGATGCATCGGGGTCCCCTTCCGGGCGTTGGGTTTGCAGAATCTGCAGAAGAAATTGTGCTTGAGATGAAAGTGTATCCCAACCCTGCCACTGATAAGATACAATTTGAAGCACCCTTTGGGGCCGTTTATTGTGTGATGGATATTTCGGGTCGCCAGATAATGCATGGCCGGTTTGTGAATCAGCCCATTAGTATTTCAGAATTGAAAGCAGGAGTTTATTTTGTTGTGTTGGAACATATGGGGCATTGTTGGAGGGGGAGGTTTGTGAGGGAATAGTAGCAGCAAAATACATATTATTGTTTCAGAAATTAGTTGATAAAATCGACGCAATTCATATAATGCCTTTTGTGTATATTTGTTCGTCAAAGCATTCGAATGAGCAAATATTATTTTCGAGTTCTGTTTGGGGCATTATTTTGCATGCTGCTTTTGCTTTGCAGACAAGCGCCGGCTCAGGTTGACAGTTTGATATCGCTTGCAGCAGCAGAGCGTAAGATGGGAGCATATGAACGAGCTTTGCATTATGATCTGACTGCACTGAATTTTGCCAGAAAAACAGCCGACAAGGAATTGGAAGCTGCTGCACTCAATGGTATTGCTACAGATTATTACCGCAACAATGATTTGGAAAAAGCAAGGCAATACTATGAAGAGTCGTTGCGTTTGTATACTCTTTTGGGCGACTCGATCAATATGGCAGATCAGATGTATAAATTGGGGATGATTGACGTTGATGAAGGGAGTAATGTTGAGGCGGAACGCCATTTCAGGAATGCAAGAGTTATTTTTGAGAAGAAGCAGAATTATGCTGGATTGGCCGATCTATACAATGGGTACGCTTCATTGTTTTATACGCAGCAGAATCTTGATTCTGTATCCTGGTATGCATTTAGGTCGCTCGATTATTATCGTTTGGCTGGCAATGCTGATGCAGAATCCTTTATGTACATCAATCTTGGAGCACTTGAGAATGCCCGAGGGAATCATCAAAAAGCGCTGGAACTGGTATTGCAGGGGATTGACGTTGCTGAACAAGAAGGGCTACTAAATCAATTACGGCAGGGGTATAAGAACTTGAGTGAGACATATGCGATGCTGGGTAATTGGAAAGCCGCCTATGAAAATCAGTTGAAATATATCGGATACAAGGACTCCTTGTTTAATGAGCAGAAGGATAAGGCTTTGAAAGAACTCG
>CAZLHV010000302.1:0-2874 GCA_964559205.1 uncultured Bacteroidaceae bacterium | reverse complement strand
GTTTGACAACAAACTGCTGATGGTCTTCGTCGCTTGGCTCTGGCATTGCCATGTAATGTTTATACTCGTTCCACTGCAAAACCGATGAGTATAGTTTTCTGAAATAGTCGTTCCAATCGGCCCAGTTAATGCGGCTTGATGAAATACCTTTACTTATTTCGGCATTTTGGCGAAGTTGTAAAAGAAAAGGGTTTTCGATAAATCGGGTGTTTGGTGCAAGGTCGTCGCCCGAAGGAATGTGTTTGTGTTTGTTTTCTTCGGCTTTTCGTTCGGCAATATCGCGCAATTCGAGCAATGCAGAGAGTTGATAAAAAACAAGATCTCTAATATCTTCGACAGAATCGGTAAGGCTCTTTCGTCCTTTGGCCAGATCTGATTCGCCGCCGACGATAAATGAATAAATTGCCTGAAGTGTCTTACTGCGGATGATATGACGCGATAACATATAGAACTGTTTGTGAAAGTGAGGTGCAAAGGTATGAAAAATAAAAACGGTCTAGAAACAATCCAATAGAATCTATAGCTGTAAGGGAAATTTGATTCATAGTAACGAGTAACCACCTTGTGTCAACAAGATCAACATCTTTGGGATGATGATGGCTGAAGATGCCGGGTTTTAGAATTAAATCGCAGGTTCCGGAATGTCTTCTTCAACCCGAAGATTCTCAATGATAAAAGTCTGCCGTTCGGGTGTGTTTTTACCCATATAATACCGTAGCAGCTCGGGGATCGCCATGTCTTTTTTTATCATTACAGGCTCCAGACGCATTTTCGGGCCAATGAGTTGTCTGAATTCGTCGGGACTGATTTCTCCGAGTCCCTTAAAACGGGTTATTTCAGGTTTTGGCCCTAAATCGCGGATGGCATTGACCCTCTCGGTGTCATTATAGCAGTAGATTGTTTTTTGCTTATTTCGCACCCTGAAAAGAGGCGTTTGCAGGATATACACATGTCCCGACCGAACCAAATCGGCATAAAACTGCAGAAAAAATGTGAGAAGCAGCAGCCGGATGTGCATGCCGTCTACATCAGCGTCGGTGGCCACCACAATGTTATTGTAGCGGATATCTTCAATGCCTTCCTCTAAGTTAATTGCTGCCTGCAGAAGATTGAACTCTTCGTTTTCATAAACCACTCTTTTGCTGAGCCCGAATGAATTCAAAGGCTTGCCTTTGAGGCTGAAAACGGCTTGAGTGTAAGGATCTCTCGCCTTTGTGATCGATCCGCTGGCCGAGTCACCTTCGGTGATAAACAAGGTGGTTTCTAGTCTCCGTTCGTCGCTCAATTCATTATAATGCAACTTGCAGTCGCGCAGTTTTTTGTTATGTAGGCTAACTTTTTTGAAACTTTCTTTAGCAATTTTCTTTATGTTGGCCAGCTCTTTACGCTCCTTTTCGTTCTGTAGTATTTTCTGAAGCAGAGCGTCGGCAGTATCCCCATGTATATGGAGATAATTATCGAGATTGCGACGAACGATTTCTCCAACATAGTTGCGGATGGTTTGTCCGTTTGGCTCCATGTACTGAGATCCAAGCTTGGTTTTTGTTTGTGATTCAAAAACCGGTTCATGAACCCTGATTGAAACTGCTGCTACGATGGCTCCTCTGATATCGGAGCCCTCAAAGTCCTTTTTGTAAAACTTTCGGATGGTATCGACCAGTGCTTCTTTGAAAGCGGCCACATGGGTGCCGCCTTGGGTAGTGTGCTGGCCGTTTACAAAACTGAAAATTTCTTCACCATATGTCTTGTGACTATGTGTGAATGCAAATTCAAGATCGCCCTCTTCGACATGAATTACCGGATAAACCGTTTCTCCGTCTATGTTCCGGTCGAGCAGGTCGCGCAGCCCATTTTTCGATTCAAATTTGTCCCCGTTGAAATGAAGGGTTAACCCCTTGTTTAAATAGGCATAGTTCCATAGCAACTGCTCAATGTGCTCGGTTATGTACTCATATTCGCCAAAAATACTTTCATCCGGAACCCAAATCACTTTTGTTCCCCGTTCTGTTTGCCCTGCGGTGTCTTTGCTTTCTTTTACCAGCTTGCCTCCACTGAACTCTGCCGAAACTTTTTTACCATCTCGCATTGATTCAATGCGAAAATACGAGGAAAGGGCATTGACAGCTTTAGTACCAACACCATTCAAACCAACAGATTTCTTAAACACCTCACTGTCGTATTTTGCGCCAGTATTGATTTTAGAAACCACATCAACCACACTACCCAATGGGATACCTCTGCCATAATCGCGCACGACAACTTCTTTGTCATGAACTTTGATCTCTATTTTTTTCCCATATCCCATGATATATTCATCGATGGAATTGTCAATGACCTCTTTCATCAGCACATATATCCCATCATCATGCGAGGCTCCATTGCCCAGCTTCCCGATATACATGCCCGGACGCAGCCTGATGTGCTCATTCCACTCAAGCGATTTAATGCTGTCTTCATTGTATTGTTCTGCCATAACACGCTCTCTGCTCAATTCAGAGCAAAGATAATACAAACCCCCAAAACGAAGAGAAAATCTTGTTCAGGTAGCTGAACATTGGCAACTTGAGAAATGATGATAAAATGCGATTTGAAAAATCAGCTGATTGATAAAGCTTTTTTTCGACAATGAAGCAAACTATTCTATGCCTGAATAGTATTTCATAAACTGAACACGTTCAAATCCGGCTGGATTCGAACTGGTTTTGTAGCTCATTTTTCCACGGAAATCGTCCACAGATGCAAAAGCCTTGCTATCCATCCATTGCTCAATGAATTTGAGTATATTCGAAACCTCGCCAATGCCTTTTTGATAAAGAACTGATGTGAGCTGTGTTGCATGTGCACCGGCAAGAATCTGCTTAATCACACCTGCAC
>CAZLHV010000301.1:0-2887 GCA_964559205.1 uncultured Bacteroidaceae bacterium | reverse complement strand
CATGCTATAAATTAAAGGAATGGCTCCTGCGCTGATCAGGCTTAACAATTCTCCGTTTGGTAAGAAAGTAGTATCGAGAAAGCCTCCGGCAAGAATGATTCCTGCGAGACCAAGCAACACATAGAAAAATCCTGAAAGACTTTCAATCCAGTGAAACACTTTTTGAGAAATCATGTTTGTGGGGTTTGCCATTGCGAAAAGCAGTACAGCGGTACCCATCACTGCCCCGCCCTGAAAACCTCCACCCGGAGTCAGATGGCCATTGACAAAAACATACGTTCCAAGAATAATGCTACCGGGAACAAGAATCCGCGAAGCGGTTGCCATCAGTTCAGAGCCTTGCACCACGTTTTGATTTCCTTTGTGTTTTTTACGGAGAAAGAAACCAATGACTGTAGCTGTTAGGAACAGAACAGTAACCTCGCCGAGTGTGTCGAGACCGCGATAAGTGACCACAACTGCAGTAACGATGTTAGCGGCGCCAATTTGCTCCACTTCATTGTTGTTGTAATAACTTGCGGTTCTGTTAAGTTCTTCAGGTGCCTTATAATCACGAACAATTGACACCCACAAAATGGCACCAAAGCCAATAACAAGGAATGCAATAAAACTATTTCTGAGCATGGTGTTCGGTTTTACGCAAGATGACAAAAAAGAGGAATGTTGACAATCCGGCTCCGATGGCAGCTTCGGTCATGGCTACATCGGGGGATGCAAGTACCAGAAAAAAGACTGACGCAAAAAGACTGATGGCGCCTGCGGCAAGCATAGCAACCGCTGTTTTGCGTGTCGTAATGGCAATGATGGCAGCAGCAAGCGATACTGCACCAAGGCTAAGCATCATGAGAAGTTCAAACAGTTGCATGTTCATTGTTTTTTTCGTTTTCCTCGTCATTTTTCAGTGCATCAACCACCGTTCCTTCGGTGAGCGGATGGCCGGCTTTATGAGCTGAGCGCATGAGCACATGAGAAGAAATGGGGTTTGTAAGCATAACAAAAAGAAGAATGGTGAATAACTTTCCAAACCATTCGGGAATGATGAGTGCAAAGCCAATCATGATCAGAGCGACTCCTGCTGTGGAAGCTTTTGTTCCCACCTGGATCCGGTTGAACGAATCGGGCATGCGCAATAATCCGATGGCAGCAATGAGCAGCACAATGGAACCGAGAAGAACCATGGCAGCACCGATGATTTCAAGAATTTCCATAATCAAAGACTTTTTTCAATGTATTTTCCAATCACCACAACAGCAACAAAGCTGAGTAAACCATAAATGATGCTCACATCAAGATAGATTTGCCTTTGCAGATAAAACGAAATGAGCGCCATCAGACCCAGGGTACCAACGGTCATTACATCGAACGCAATGGTTCTGTCGACCAGAGATGGTCCGATGATGAAACGTACAAAAACCAGAAGCAGCGCCAGCAGCATTACAATTCCGGCAGCCACAAGCAAATATTCAGTAATGCTATTCATAAATTTTCTTTAAAATGTTTTCAAATCCAGAAGCAATCATTTGCGTGGCTTTTTCCGGATCACCCTCACAACACACTTCAATCCAGTGAACATAAAGGTACTCACCTTTAATATCCACGATAAATGTTCCGGGTGTCAGCGTGATGCTGTTTGCCAGAATCATACGTGCCATAGGACTTCGCAATGAAGTTCTCACCCGCACAATGCCTGGCCGGATCGGAAGTTTCGGGTTCAGCACCCGCAACATGACATCGACATTGCTTTTCACAAGTGCTACAATAAAGTACAAAATGTAGTACAATGAAAAAAACAAGCCCTTCGGGGTTAGCTTAACACCCTCAAACACGGATGATGCCTTGCCAAATAATGCAATGATAATGATGGCCGGCACTAAGCCATACAGCCAGATGGTTACATCCCATGTGTTGTTCCAGAGCACCCAGAACAACATTAGAATGAACAACAGCACAATTCGATTGGTAATTTGTTTCATAAGAAAATGGTTCCTGAAAAGCCGGAAACAAAAATAGATCAACGTTAGACCCATTTGACAGAACCCCATTAGATATGCCTTACTGAAAATTGGATTTTCTCATGCTGATTTTTAACACATGTGCAGCAATAAAAAAGTTGCTCTACAGCTATTAAACGATATTATACGCTGACATTCTGACATTTACAATTACACATTTCTCAACCGTATTTCTTAAAAATGATTAATTTTACTTTTTGATTGAATGAAAAGCATGGAAGATCAGCGTAAAAGTTGTCCGTTTTGTGATTCCCGTTCAGGTTGTTTTCGCCATCTGAGCCCGCTGGAATTGGAGCTGACCGACATGCGGCGTGCTGAATTGCGATACCGTAAAGGCGAACATATCGCCAAACAGGGTTCCTACAGCAACCACATTCTTTATTTGCAAAAAGGCCTTGTTAAGGTTTATATGGAAATGGAAGGCGATGCCGATTTGATTTTAAACATTTTCAGCGATGGCAATCTGATTGGGCTTTCAGGTCTGTTTAATACCACCCCACTACCCTTCAGTGTTGCCGCTGTTGAAGACAGTGTTGTTTGTGCCATTGACAAAAAAATCATTGAGGATCTTGTTTTAAATAATGGGGAATTTGCCCGCAGCATCATCGAAAACATAAACAGCTGCACCCATTATCATTATAAAAGACTGATCACCGCATCGCAGAAACAGCTTAATGGCCGCATGGCCGATGCTTTGTTGCATTTATCGGACAAGGTGTTTCACAGCGATGATTTTGCCATGACCTTGTCGAGAAAAGAGCTGGCCGAACTGGCAGGTATGAGCATGATGAGTGCGGTACGTACCATTAAAGACCTTGAGCAGAACGGGGTCATTGCAGAAAACAACGGGCGGCTCAGAATTTTGGACCGAAGCA
>CAZLHV010000300.1:0-2895 GCA_964559205.1 uncultured Bacteroidaceae bacterium | reverse complement strand
GCTTGCAGTTTTATGGTTTTTTATCTATCCGGTCTTCGACCGGAACCGATACATCCGCTATTATAAAAGATTCAACAAAGAACGCTATGCCAATGTGTTTGGAAAGCCTATGAGCATTGAAACAGCCGCTTCAGAGCTCCTGCTTGAAACCCCTGTTTCAAAAAGCAGCATTTCGTTCGATGCCATCACTGAAATCAACGATATTGGAACGCACTACTTCATACATTTCAACAACGGTACCGTGGCCGTTTTGCCTGTAAACCGCGAAGTGAGCAGACCGGTGTGGGACGAATTCATATCTGAACTCACCCGACTCTCAGGAAAATCAGTCTATGATAAGAAAGACTGGGCATGGAAGTGAAATAATATTTAAATTCATTTTTCTGCGAAGGAAAATTGGGTTGGATTTGTCTGAAACAAAAACAAACAACATGTCATATTTCAGCGAGATCATCACTCAAAAGCCTTTTGAAGAAGCGCTTGAATCTGTCCGAAATGCATTGAAGGAGTCTGGGTTCGGCATTGTTTCGGAAATTAACATGCAACAAAAGCTCATGGATGCCCTGGGTCAGGTCACGAAAAAATATATGATACTTGGCGCCTGCAGTCCGCATCATGCCTTATTGGCAGTGACACACGAACCCAACATTGGAGTGCTTTTGCCATGCAATATTGTGGTGACAGAAAACAACGACGGGTCGAGTCGCATCGCGGCAGTGAATCCAATGACTGCCATGCAGGCTGTTGGCAACAATCAGCTTGGCTCCATGGCATTGGAGGTTAGTGAAATGCTCAACAAGGCTCTTTCGCTGATCTAGATTAAACTGCTTTCACCAAATAGAAATTTTTCTTACCTTTTTGAACAAGAATATATTTGTTGTTCAGAAGGAGCGCTGAGTCAACCATGATTTCTTCAGCAATTTTTTCCTTGTTCAGTGAAACACCGTTGTCCTTCAGCATGCGTCTCGCTTCTCCGCGCGACGGGAAAGCACCGGCCACATCGGCCAGAAATTCAAGCATGGGAATGCCTTCTTTCAGTCGCTCAAATGAAACTTCAGTCATCGGAACTCCGTCAAACACTGACAGAAATACAGACTCGGGTAATTTGGCCAATGTCTCGGTTGTGCCTTTGCCAAAGAGGATCTCGCTGGCTTCAACAGCGGTATTGTAATCGTCTTCGGAATGAACAAAAATGGTCATTTCCTTTGCCAGACGTTTCTGCAACAGCCTCAGATGCGGCTCCTGGGCATGTTGAGCAATCAGTGATTCAATTTCTTCGCGGCCGATCAGAGTAAATATCTTAATGTATTTTTCGGCGTCGGCATCCGAAGTGTTGAGCCAGAACTGGTAGAATGCATAGGGTGATGTCTTTTCTGGATCGAGCCAGATATTGCCTTTTTCGGTCTTTCCGAATTTTCCGCCATCGGCTTTGGTAATCAGCGGACAGGTTAATGCATACGCCGTACCACTGGCTTTGCGCCGTATAAGCTCAGTTCCGGTGGTAATGTTGCCCCACTGATCGCTGCCGCCCATCTGCAGTTTGCAGTTGCGGTTCTGATACAGCCACAGAAAATCGTAGCCCTGCACCAACTGATACGAGAATTCGGTAAACGACATCCCCTCGCCTGCCTCGCCACTGAGGCGCTTTTTCACACTGTCCTTGGACATCATGTAATTCACCGTGATGTGTTTTCCGATGTCGCGGATGAATGACAAAAAAGTATGTTCTTTCATCCAGTCGTAGTTGTTCACCATCAAAGCAGCATTGAGAGCGGATTCGCTGAAATCGAGAAAACGCATGAGCTGACTTTTCAATCCTTCCTGATTGGCGCGCAGCGTGGTTTCATCGAGCAGGTTTCGTTCTTCGCTTTTGCCCGATGGGTCGCCAATCATACCGGTGGCACCACCCACGAGCACAATGGGTTTGTGTCCGCACAACTGAAAATGCTTGAGCATCATCACTGACACCAAGTGGCCGATATGCAATGAATCGGCGGTAGGATCAATGCCCACGTAAGCCGTTCCCATGCCTTCTTTCAGATAATCTTCAACGCCGGGCATCATATCGTGCACCATGCCTCTCCATTTCAGTTCTTCAACAAAATTCTTCATGCGGATGAAATTGTGGTGCAAAAATAATGTTTTGAAATGAATAATTCCTGAATACATCCTTTCAAGGCTAAATTGATATCAAGTAGCATGATGCGCCCAAATGTGATGAAAATGGACATATCTTGCATTCGTACATATAAGAAATCGGAAATAAAAAAAATGACTACATTGCGAAAAAATTAACAACCGAACAAGTGCGGCGTCAGCACTTTAAACTCCGACAATAAAACATGAAGCACATGTACATTTTTGCAGTATTGGTGGCTTTTGTACTGTCGAATCCGATTCAGGCACAAACCACTGTTATGGCCGGCGACTTCTCCAACCCTTTGACCTGGGGCGGTACACCTCCCATGGGAACCGGCGATGTTGTTATTAATCACGCAGTAAACCTGGATATCGATTACATGCATTCATCCGGATCTTTCACAATCAATGGAGCCGGATCGTTGACCAGCTCAAACCCTTTGCGTGTTTTCGCCCTGAACTATCCAAGCGGCATTGCTTCGCTGAATATTGCCGGATCATTTACCGTAGCTCGTGTTCCTTTTACAGGTGGGTATATTTTAAATAACGGAACTCTTACGATTGATAGTTTATTTAATACGGCATATCTTGAAAATGGTGTCAATGGCATTATCAATGCAGAACAATTTATGAATGGTATTGATGGCAACATATCTAATTACGGCAACGTAAATTCAATTAACTTCTACAGTCAGGACTCAGTAAAGAATTACGGCACAATCACAACAAACGATTTTTGTAATTCAGACTGGTTTA
>CAZLHV010000299.1:0-2916 GCA_964559205.1 uncultured Bacteroidaceae bacterium | reverse complement strand
AATGCTTCCCGATCGATTGACGTTGAACGGATTTCTGCTGTGAGGCAGAGAAAATTCCAGAAGTTTGCAAAGAGATTTCCTGAGAATATTGCAAAGAAAGCCGTGATGTTTGCTGGATTCGCAAAAACCGACGAGAAAGATTACCCACAAGAATGACATGTGAGTCCAATGGTTAATTTTATTTTTTATTTTGGTATGCGTGCAGCGAGCCGATTGATAATTGTCATGAATGCATACATAGCTGACAATCTTTTGCGTAATTTTATGGAGCATTAAACCAAACGTACATGAAAAGCGATATTGAAATAGCACGCGAAGCAACAATACTTCCTGTGACCCGGATTGGTGAAAACCTTGGCATTGCCTCTGACGATCTTGAACTGTATGGAAAATACAAGGCAAAAATTCCTTTGTCGTATATTGATGAAACAAAAATGAAAAAGGCGAAGCTGGTGTTAGTGACAGCCATCACACCCACTCCGGCTGGTGAGGGAAAAACAACCACCAGTATTTCGCTGGCCATGGGCCTGAACAAAATAGGGAAGAAGGCAACCGTGGTGCTTCGCGAGCCATCGCTGGGCCCTGTTTTCGGTGTCAAGGGTGGCGCGGCTGGAGGCGGTCATGCACAGGTGATCCCGATGGAGGATATCAACCTTCATTTCACAGGCGATTTGTCGGCGATTGAAAAAGCAAACAATTTGCTTTCGGCTCTCATTGACAACAATCTTCAGAATCAGAAGCGAAGTTTGAATCTCGACCCGCGCACCATCAGCTGGAAGCGCGTGATGGACATGAACGACCGTTCGCTGCGCGACATTGTGATTGGGCTTGGCGGCACCGCCAACAGCATTCCGCGTGAAACCGGATTCAACATCACGGCGGCATCGGAAGTCATGGCTATTTTGTGTATGGCCCAAAGCCGCGAAGATTTACTGAAACGACTGGGCGATATTTTCATTGGTTTCACGTTCGATAAAAAGCCGGTTTTTGCACGCGATCTCAATGCACAGGGGGCCATGGCCGTGCTGCTGAAAGATGCGATGATGCCCAATCTGGTTCAAACACTCGAAAACACTCCGGCCATCATTCATGGCGGTCCTTTTGCCAACATTGCGCAGGGAACAAATTCGATTCTGGCCACCAAAATGGGCTTGTCGCTCTCGGAATATGTGGTTACCGAAGCCGGTTTTGCCAGTGATCTTGGCGCTGAGAAATTTTTCGACATCAAGTGTCAGTCGGCCGGATTGCGTCCCAATGCGGTGGTGATTGTAGCCACCATCAGGGCATTGAAATATCATGGAGGCGCATCAAAGAATCAATTTGGTGTTCCTGATGTTACGCTGGTAGAAAAAGGACTTCCGAACCTCGACAAGCATATCGAGAACATGAAGAACTTTGGCTTTACGCCTGTGGTTGCGCTTAACCGTTTCGAAAGCGACAGTGCCGAAGAAATAGAAGCGGTGCGTTTGCGTTGCGAACAACATGGGGTGGCCATGGCCATCAACGATGCCTGGGCGCGTGGAGGAGAAGGTGCAACCGATTTGGCCGAGAAGGTGCTGACGGCTGCGAAGTCGTGTCCAAGCTGCTTCAAACCGCTTTATGGGTACGACTGGAGCATGGAGAAGAAAATCGGAACCATTGCCACAAAAATGTATGGTGCCGCTGATGTTGAATACTCGCTCAAGGCGCGCAAGGACATGGAAACCATTGCTGCACTGGGGCTCGATCATTTGGCTGTTTGCATGGCCAAAACTCAAAATTCGCTTTCCGACAACCCCGATCTTCGTGGACGACCCGAGGGTTTTGTGGTGAACATTCGCGAAATTGAAATATCGTCGGGCGCAGGATTTGTGGTTCCTATTGCGGGCACCATTATGCGCATGCCCGGATTACCCGTGATTCCTTCGGCTGAAAGCATTGGCTTTGACGAAAGCGGAAATGTCACCGGCTTGTTTTGATCAAACTCAAAAGTAATTCATGATCATAGCCAGATGATCTTTTCTGCTCAGCGAATGGACGAGCGAGAATACCTCATTTTTTATCGGCGCAGGCCACTGAAATCATCAGGTCGTTGAACCGGCGCAGCTGAAGCGAATATGCCTGACTTTTAGAGCGCAACCTGATGTGTCCTTTCATCATTGGGTCGCTGAGTTGAAACGGTTCGATGAAAATATTTTCTTTGAGTTGAATGTGTTTTTTTCCGTAGGCTTTATAAACAGCTTCCTTAAAGGTCCAGTATGCCACTGCATGTTCGAGTCTGGCTTGTTGATTCCAGTGGTTCCATTCTTCGGTGCAGAGAAATTTTTCCGTTACTTTCAGTATTTTCGGGTGAATGGCCTCGATATCAAGACCATGTTGCAGATGCATGTCGGGCGAAATGAGCACCGCTGAATAGTTGCTGCAATGCGTAATGCTGATCGATCGTTGTGGATTGACGAGAAAGGGTTTGTTGTTTTCGTCGTAATAAATACGATAGATGTAATCGGCTTTAACCAGTGTCCGGATCAAGGCTCTGTAGGAAAGCCACTGACGTCTGCGAGAGTCATTGCCAAAAGAATGCAGAGTTTCAAATTCTTCTTTATTGAGAAACAGCATTGAAATGAGTTCATCGACGCTTTCGGTGATGTGCCAGAGCCCCATTTGGAGATCTTCGCGAATCCATTCATGGTAAACGAGCGGCATCAGAGTTGTTTGAATGACTGCTGCGAAAGAAAAAGTTTCAGTTTTTCGGGTTTATACGTGCCGATGATGACTTTACGGCCATCGGTAAGCAGCAGCGAAAGCCCGTGATGACCCGAAACCGTGAAGGCCTTGCTTTTTTGTTTCCAGTTGTGTCGGATTCCCCATCCTCCGAAGTCTTTCACCGGATCGTATTCAAGGACTTCGTATGAACTGATTTTGCTCCAGGGGTAATGT
>CAZLHV010000298.1:0-2922 GCA_964559205.1 uncultured Bacteroidaceae bacterium | reverse complement strand
ACTTCTCAATCCTGCACTTACAGGTTATTTTGAGGGAAATCACCGGATTGGATTAAATTATAAAAACCAGTGGAAAAACATTGGGGCCGCTTACAACAGTTACGATTTGGCATATGACATTTCCTTCAACAAGGCTGAGGACAAGGGTGGATTTCTTGCACTGGGTGTGGTACTATTTAATGATCAGGCCGGTCAGGTTCAGTTTACAACAACAGGGGCACAACTAAATGTTGCCTATCATCTTCACTTAAATGATCAGCAAATGTTGGGCGCAGGAATCTATGCAGGTTACACTCAGAAATCGGTTGATGAAAACGGCATGCAATGGGTAAACCAATACGATGGAGTTCAGGGATATGATCCGGGCATTTCGAGCAACGAAGTATTTGACCTGTATCAATTTAGCTACTCAGATTTTGGTTTTGGATTAAACTACGGATTCAATAACAGTAGCGATGGATTTAACTCAAACACCGGGTTTAAGCTAAATGCTGGTGCCGCGGTTCAGCATCTCACACAGCCGGAATATCAATTCACGGCCACCTCTGGTGAAAAGCTCGACATGCGAATTACAGGATATGTCAGATCCTCAATTCAGATTGGCGTATCGAATATGTCGCTTGTTCCTTCTTTCTACTACTCAATGCAAGGCAAGCAAAAAGAAATGCTTCCCGGACTTGCAGCTCGATACACTTTGCGTGAAGAATCTAAATACACAGGCTTCATAAAAGATGCCTATTTGAGCGTTGGGGGTTATTTCAGAACCGGCGATGCAGTGATCATTCAAACACTGTTTGAAATCAACGACATTGCACTCGGCCTCAGCTACGATGTCAACGTGTCGAACCTAAGCAATGCCACCAATGGAAACGGTGGACTTGAAGTTGCCCTTCGATACATTATCAGAAATCCAAATTACAACAAAAGCCTCTTTTGAAACAATTAAACACAACCATGTATATGAAAAACCCGACATTCAAAAACAGTCGATCGGTCAGGTTAAGAACACTGACGCTGTTATTTGGAATTTTCCAGTGCTGTCTGCTGCAGCCTTTGCATGCTCAGGTCGGAATTGCCGGCTCCGCCATCACTCCCGATGCTTCTGCCATGCTTGAAGTTCTATCAGCAAATAAAGGTGTTTTGGTTCCCCGGGTCGCACTTACTGGTGCGGCAGATGCGACCACCATTGCTTCGCCAGCCACAAGCCTTTTTGTTTACAACACGGGAACTGCAGGTTTAACCCCTGCTGGCTACTATTACAATGCAGGTACACCGGCTGTACCAAACTGGGTAAAACTTGCCATCATGAGTGACCTCAGCGCCTCAACCCAACTGTGGCAAGACAACACAACCTACATCTCGCCAACTGCTGCCACAGGTGCCACCTATCCTTACATTTACGACAACAACACCGCCACGGTTAACAATGGCAATGCGACACAATTCTACTACTACATCGATGGTGGAAACACTGAAGCTGGCATTTATGTCTACTCTTCGCAAAATGCAGCAGGTACATCAAACCGTTTTGATGAAAGCAGAGCCTGCATCAAAGCCTACGATTTATGGGGCGACAATTTCAACCCTGCCATCGGTGGATACAGCTACCTAGATTATGATGGCAGCTCGGGAATTTATGGAGGTAAATACGACGGAACATCATACACAAAACTTGGGTGCCAAACATCGGGCAATGAATACGCAGCTGAAATGAATGGTGACTTTTACAATCAGGATATCAACTACGGACAGTCGACCACCACTTATGGCGGTGCAGACTTCTCGCTTCGGACTCAAGCCGTCACAACCCATGGAACAGGCACTGCACTCAGTGCAGTATGGATTCACGGAGAAGTGGATTATTACAAAACCGGAACTGACTCCTATGTGGTCTTTAGAATTTATCGTGACGGAACGTTTCTAGGTGAGGTTTCCGAAGTTTCATTTATCAATGAAGATAAAACCATTCACATACAATGGTTTGACGAGCCCACAGCAGGCAATCACACCTACGAAATCAAGGTGTATTATCCTTCAGGAGGCATGACCTATTACGGACATCAGTTGCATGTTGTTGAAATCAAACGCTAATCACCATGAAAAAAATATTTGTACTGTTTGCATTGTTCTGTAGCGTAACGAGCTTTGCCCAAACTGGAAATGATGCGACCGCACGAGCCAAAGAATGGGTCAAACTTAACCCGGAAATGACCTTAGTGAAAGTTTTTTCAACCAACGCAAAGTCGGCTGCTGATCTTGTGTATAGCACTTTCATGAATTATGGAACCGTTCCATCTTTATCATTTAATGACATAGAGGCTGCTGAGAAGTCTGAGCTTGAAGCATTTTCAACACGCTTAACTCAAACCCTTCTAAACCCTCCGACATGGGACGAAATCTTGGCCAAAAAGCAGGAAATAGAAAAGGCTGGTCCAACACCACCCGTTTCGGCCAACGAAGTAGCTGCCAAAGGATATTATGCCGGAAGCGGAAAGTCGTCGAAAGGCAGTCAGTCATCCACACCAGCATCACATAGTCAGGAAGGTAATACCAATCCGGTTAACCCGGTTGACCCTCCAAAAGAATAATTGATTGCAGTATTCGGAATTTAAAAGGCGGAATAATCCGCCTTTTTATTTTCTCAGCTTGTGCATCCTTGAGCGTATATCGTGAAAATTCACCATAAACACACCTACAAGAATAATGATGATAAAGAGCACGTGAAACCAAGTCATGGATTCACCATCCTGCATACCCCATAAGGTTGACACAACCGGCATGAGGTAAGTGACCGACGCAACAAATAAGATATCGGAGATTTTTATCAGATGATAATACAACAACAAGGCAAGAGCGGAGCCGGCAATGCCCAGAATGCTCATGTAAAGTATGCCATGCCAACTTCCCTCAACGGTACCCACC
>CAZLHV010000297.1:0-2942 GCA_964559205.1 uncultured Bacteroidaceae bacterium | reverse complement strand
AAAAAGAATTCCAATTCCCAGTGTCATAATGGTGTACAAAGCGGCCATGACAATGTAGAATACGCCCATAAACATCATCCAGCCACGGGTTTTGGCAATGTGATCATTGATTACATTTTCCCACGTCATTTGCGGTGGTTGCTGTGGATAATAATTCTGCTGCTGATTGGGATCCTGATAATAGTTGGGTTGTTGTTCCATGGTTATTAATGTTAATAGAGCAAATATATAATAAATTTTATTGGTTTAACAACTTTCCTTAATTGTTAAATAGTTTTTAGGAAAAAATCTCAGGTTGGGCGTAGTCTCCATTCGAAAATCGGTTGGGTTGAGTCTCCAGACTCAACCCGGCAAATGTTTCTTTAAAGACTACGCCCAACCTAAGAAACACTCAGCAATACTTAAATATATTCCAGCCCCAGTTCAAAACGACAATGACGACAAGCGCAATGATTACTGTCCTGCGTCCAAGAAAACGGTTGGTTTTTTCGAAAAACAAATACAGACCTGATTGTTTTGAAATGGCATCATACAACAGCCAGATCGGCAGTATAACCATGATGGCAGCAATGATTATCCCAAAGGGATTGAACAGAATGGATGCCAAAACATCGCCGTGAATCAATGCCTCAACCGCCCTTGACGAGCCGCACGAAGGGCAGGGAATACCAGTAGCATTTCTGATAAAACAGATTTTCACATCAGTAATCCCGAACCAGTTTTTTGCATAATGCAAAAATAGCAGCCAACCAAAACCCAGAACACATGCGGCTGTTACGAAAAAATAAAATTTCCTTTTTTTCTTTTCAGCTATTGCCGTTCCAATCGTCATTGTTTTTTCTCAAAAACAATTTCAATAGCCCAGATACATCTGAAATTTTTCCATGTTCTTCTGGCGGGTTAATCCCATAATGGTGAACCAGTCAATGATGGTCCAG
The DNA here is from genome assembly GCA_964559205.1 of uncultured Bacteroidaceae bacterium. Classification (GTDB taxonomy): domain Bacteria; phylum Bacteroidota; class Bacteroidia; order Bacteroidales; family DTU049; genus GWF2-43-63. The sequence goes on along the minus strand of CAZLHV010000297.1, from coordinate 2,004 downwards.
ATGCCAAGTCCGCCGCAGGTGAGCAGTTTGGCCACACCCAGGCCGGTATCGCCGAGTATGAATCTGTCAACGCCCAGTGAACCTGCGAAAAGCGAAACAACAAGAATCATTGTGGGATCGTGAAACTGAACTGCGCAGACTCAGCCATCGCGACTCATCCATGGCAAGCATTTTTTCTCTGATAAATCCGAGTTGATGCGGTTCAAAAAATTTCGCATTCGTCATCAGATACATGTCAACTTTTTGTGCGGCCATTTATTTTTATATTTTGAAAACCCGGATGCAGCCCTGTTTTGCAGACTGCATCCGTAAATTGGTTTTATTCAAGTGTTCCGATTGCTTTTTCGACTTCGTCGAGAATCTCACCGGTGCGCACCAACTCTCTCATCTTGTTGTGATCGGGGTAAAGCGGACGGTCAATCTCAAGATAATCAACATGCTTGCGAATTACATCGTGAGCAGCTTTTGTTCCTTTTCCCCATTCGTAGGGTGTTTCGAGTTTGTTTCGGATATTGAGTGCCTGGGCGGCTGCCATGAACTCGATTCCAAGAACTCCATAGGCATTGTCTATAATCTGCCAGTTTTTTAAAGCAGTGTTCATTCCCATCGAAACAAAATCTTCCTGATCTGCAGCGGCAGGAATTGACTGAATGCAAGCCGGAGCTGACAGAATTCGTTGTTCAACAATTTGCATATCTGCAGTGTATTGGCTCAGCATAAGACCTGAAAACATTCCCGGATTCTCTGTTAAGAATGGGGGCAGGCCAACACTTAGTGCTGGATTATTTAAGCGATTCATGCGGCGTTCAGAAAGCACACATACCATGGTGATGCAATATCCGGCCATATCCATTGGTACTGCAACTGGTGAGCCCTGGAAGTTGGCACCTGAAAGTTGAAGATTTTCGTCTGCAAAGAAAATAGGGTTGTCGCCAACACCATTCAGCTCAATTTCAACCTGTGATTTTGCATATGCCAAAGCATCGTGTGCCGCACCAATCACTTGCGGCGTCGAACGCATAGAATAGGCATCCTGCACTTTCACCTTCAGGCGTTTTTCCATCAGGTCACCGCCTGCAGCCACTTTACGTATAGCAGCAGCTGACCTCATGGCGCCCTTAAACCCGCGCACTTCATGAATTTTATGATTATATGGGCCAAAGTTGGCTTTAAGCGCTTCAAGTGTCATTGCTGTAGCAATTTCAGCCTGTTTCAGAAAACGATTAGCATCATACAGAAATAAAGCACTCATGGCCGTGAGCACGTTGCTTCCGTTGATTGCTGCCAGTCCATCACGGGCCATCAGGCCGGGAACAGGAATGCCTGCACGCTGAAGAGCTTCTTTTCCTTCCAGCAATTCACCTTCGTAATATGCATGTCCTTCGCCCATCATCAGCAAGGCAATCTGCGACATGGGTGCAAGATCACCACAGGCTCCTACCGATCCCTGTCTGCATACCATTGGGGTTACTCCTTTATTTAGCATGTCGATCAGGGTTTGAGTAATCTCAATCCGGCAGCCTGAATTTCCATTAGCATGCACATTGATCCGCCCAACCATGGCTCCGCGAACCCATTCAACAGGCATCGGATCACCAATCCCCGCAGCATGGTTATAGATGAGGTATTTCTGAAACTCCTTGATCTGTTCATCATTGAGCACCATCTCCGAAAACTCGCCAATGCCCGTGTTGATGCCATACATGATTTCGCCGGCTTCGATTTTTCTCTCAACCATCGACCTGCAGGCTTTAATTCTTTCTGCCGCGTCGGGATGCAGTTCAACTTTCTCTCCGTTTCGGGCTACCTTCACCAGATCTTCAATGGTCAGGTTTTTACCGGTAATTACAATTGCCATGATGTTCGTGTTTTAGTGATTGAAGGGCTAAATTAAAAATTTTAAAATTCACAGCCCCGTTTTGTTCAAAAATGTTTTTACTGTTCATCTGCCGGCCTGATTGGAATTGATGAACCTTATTAATGGCTCGGCGAATTCATTTTGTT
>CAZLHV010000296.1:0-2944 GCA_964559205.1 uncultured Bacteroidaceae bacterium | reverse complement strand
ACTGAAAATGCTTCTCCTTGCACATTGGTGCCTGATGCGGTTCCGGTAATCAGATATTTGTCGTCCCAGGGATTAAAAAGGGTGCTTTCACCTTCTATCCATTCGCGGTCACGGTCCGATGTCCATGTGATGATACCTTCAGTGGTGGTAACTGAGCCGTCAACTGAAATGCTATAGTGTAAATTTCCAGACTGATTGTGCCCCATGTTGGTGATGGTTTTACTCCCCTGAACCTGATTGTCATCGACAAAGTAATTCTGTGGGGTAATGGTGATAACACTGCCGCTATCGCGATACCATCCGGTTGTGATGACTTCAATTATTCCGCGACGATTGCGGCCGTCATTCCCCAAACAATTCACACTCCCAAAGTCGATGGTAATGGTTTTGGGAAAGGTGGTGAGATCGAAAGGAGTGATGGTGACAGTGGCACAGCCACCAGCAAGCGGACTATACATGTCTTTGTTGCCCGATGCACTGTCTTCGGCCAGCAACAATCCATCTGAAACCTGTTTCAGAACGTCATCAAACATATTTTCTGCTGTTGCATCATCTTTTGCTGAACGAAAGTTGTCATTTGTTGGTTCGTCGTCGCGGTTACAGCTCATGAATGATATTGTTGCTACCAGCAGAAGAATCGGAAGAATTTTAATTTTTTTCATGGTTGAAGTGTTTTGTTCAGACATAATACCCATTCAGACCCTTATACCCCTATATGGACATGAAAATAAATTGAAAAAACAGTAACATACAGAATAACAGGTGTATATGAGTGTTGGCGACAAGATTTCGGAACTGGATACTTACATTTCATTTTTTTGTATGTTTGTAAAAATTACTGTCATGAAAAGTTTTTTTATATCAATTGCGACGATGTTCATGTTTTCATCAGTTATTATTGCACAGGATCCTGTAACAACAGGAGAAGGCAATAATGGCTTGCGCATGGGATTTCATGCTGGCATCAATACCAGCAAATTTGCCACTGAGCTCAATGCGGATTCGACCGATGTGAGTGGTCGTGTGGGTTGGCAGGCAGGCATTATGGCACGATATGGCGGTCGTTTTTTTTGTGAAGCACATCTCGAGCTAGGACAAAGCACGGTCGATTTAATTACACCTGACACAGCAATGGTGAATATTGAAACAAAGGTTTACCGCAATTTCATTACCATCCCGGTTATGCTGGGATTTAAATTGTTTCAGAGTCCCGATGGCTCAAGCAGCTTTAGAATTATGGCAGGGGCCGAGGGGATGGCTCTTCTGAAAACAAAAATCGACGAAAATCTGTTCTTTTTCACAAAAGATGATTTCGAGCCATTTTCCTGGTCTGTTTATGGTGGTGTTGGAGCCGATTTATGGATAATTCGCCTTGACCTTGGATTGCATTACGGATTGACTCCGATGCTTCAGACTGATGACCAGTCGCGAAATGTTATGGGAACATTTAATTTAGGAATCACATTTTAATTCAACATATTATGAAGTTTGAACTTCCGCCACTGCCATGGGAACAAGATGCCCTTGAACCAATTATTTCGGCAAAAACAATCGAATTCCACTACGGGAAACACCATCAGGCCTATGTGAATAATCTCAATAATCTGCTTTCGGGTTCTGATTTTGAGAATGCATCGCTTGACGAAATGGTGATTAAAGCCGAAGGGCCTATTTTTAATAATGCCGCTCAGGTTTGGAACCACACATTCTATTGGAATTGTCTTACTCCCGGTGGTTCAGAATTGCCCGAAAGCGAATTAGCTGAGGCGATTATTGAAGATTTTGGCTCATTTGAAGAGTTTAAGGTTAAATTTAGTGCTGCAGCTGCTTCGCTGTTTGGAAGCGGTTGGGCCTGGCTCTGCACTGATGAAGACGGGAAACTCCACATTGTTCAGGAATCGAATGCCGGAAACCCGATGAGAAGGGGTTTGATTCCTCTGCTGACTTGTGATGTGTGGGAGCACGCCTATTATATTGACAAACAGAATCGTCGGCCGGATTACATCGCCGAATTCTGGAAAATTGTTGACTGGGAAGCGGTTGCGGCAAGGTACTAAACAAGGTTTGCCTCGACTCTTTGCAAACAAAGTCGGAGTTTATACAACTGGCGGGTAATGGTACCCATAAGACGAAATCACCTGTAATGAAACAAGATCAGTTTATTCTTCGTGAACAGGAATTTATACAGCTCGACCAGCTCATGAAACTGTTGGGGTGGGTCGAAAGCGGTGCAATGGCTCACCAGTGCATCGACAGTGGTTTAGTTCAGGTGGATGGCATCATTGAATTTCGACGGCGACGCAAGCTCAGGGCCGGAATGAAGGTCGCATTCGAGTCAAATGCAGTAGTAATTAAGTGATTTCAATTGTTCATTGTCTCGTTTTTTTCTTTCCACGATAAGTCAGCTTCATGCTGCTGTTTCATTAATTCGACTGTCTGGCATAATTCTATGAAAATGATTATGAAGATTTGCACGTTTCTCATGGTGCTGTTGTCCTTTGTGTTAAGTGCAAAGGCGCAATTGGTTATTAACGAGGGGTCCAACATGAACTATTCGTCAGCTTATGACGAAGATGGCGAATTCCCCGATTGGGTCGAGATCCATAATGCTGGAGCGACTACCATCAATATGGCGGGGTATTCACTTAGTGATGATCTTTCTGTTCCTCAAAAATGGGTTTTCCCTGCTGTAAATATTTTACCGGGTGAATATCGTGTGGTTTTCTGCAGTGGCAAAGACCGTAAGCCTCTTACTGGTTTTACTCAGGTTTTGTATGAGACCAACTATAACCCGGTTGTGGGCTGGAATACCCATTTGCTTAGTACACCCTTCAACTGGGATGGTGTGTCGGATTTGCTGATCAACATCTGTTCATACACCGACGGTGGTTATACCGTTAATTCCGTGTTTAATCAAACCTCAACAGCATATCATTCAACCCTG
>CAZLHV010000295.1:0-2993 GCA_964559205.1 uncultured Bacteroidaceae bacterium | reverse complement strand
CGCTTCCGCAACCCGAATTAAACCAATATACTGTTCCGATAATGCCTGATGCTGACAGTGTAACGGAAGTGCCTGGCATGATCATACCCGATTCGCTCGATGATACGGATGACGGCGCATCAGGAAAGGTCAGAAAATTTGCCGAGTTGGAAGACCATGATGAATATGTTCCATTGCAACTGGTATATGCCCGCACTTTAAAATAATACGACGAGTTAGAACTGAGACCACTCACCGAAGCGGCCGTTGATGTTGTGCTATTGCCTGTAATATAACTACCACCCGATGTATAAACGTCATAATAATAGGTAACAGTGGCGCTTCCAGCTGGTGAACCTGCAGACCACGAGAGATTGGCGGTACCTGTGCCGGTGGGTGAAGCATTCAAACTTCCGGGAGTTCCCGGAGTGGTGCACACCGAGGGCGTGGTGCACGAACATTGGGTGGTTACCGCCCATTGCCACGATGCATTCACCGAAGCTACAAATACATAATAGGTTGTTCCCGGGCTCAGTGAAGCATATGAGAATGAAGTTCCCGAAGTATAGCTGTTATAGATTCCCCCGCCCCAGCCTGCGAATGTTGATGATGTTTGAATCTGATAATAGTAATATGAAGCACCGCTTGCTGCACTCCACGACACATTGATGGTGTTGCTGTTTGGGGTGCTGCAACTCAAACCAGCCGGGGGTGCCGGAATGGTGGCGGTTACACCCTGAAAATCATAACTGCCTCCCCACGAAGTATATGAAGAAGTAGTAACCCCATTCGCTGTGCATCCACCGTAACTGCTCAACCCGGGTAAAATGCGGACATTGATATTGTAGAAATAGCCGGTTGCCAGTCCGTACCAGTGTACCGCTGCACGTTTAATATTGGAATCATCGGTATAAACCCCCGAAGAAGGGCTGCAGCCTCCCCAAACCGAACCCGACGGAGCGCTGCGCAAATCAATTTGTATGCTATAGGTCGTGTAATTATTGCCACGATAGGACATCATGTTACCAGGGTCACTGATCTGCGCTTGCAATGAGACCATTGTCATCATCAGAGCCATGGTGGTCAGGTTCAGTAAGACTTTCATGATCAGGTGCTTAAAGGATTAGCCCGAAAGATAAATCCTACAAACTACCATATCAAGGTAAATATACCTGAAAACCAAACGAGGAAAAAACCTAAAATCCGAATTCCCTATCGGCTGAATGTAGCTTCAATGCAGTAACCATCTATAATGAACGCTCATGATCAAGCGCCCTACAGATGGGAAAACCGAATCTTAAAACTGGTTCAGGAACCTGACATCGTTTTCGGAGAACATGCGTAAATCCTTCACACCATAGAGCAGATTTGTGATGCGTTCAACACCAATACCAAACGCATAGCCTGTATAGACTTCCGGATCGATTCCACAGTTTTTCAGTACATTGGGATCGACCATACCGCAGCCGAGTATTTCGACCCACCCGGTGTATTTGCAGAAAGCACATCCTTTTCCACCGCAGAGGTTGCAGGAAATATCCATTTCGGCAGAAGGCTCGGTAAACGGGAAATACGAAGGTCGCAGCCTGATGTTTGTTGCTGCATCGAACATTTCGCGGCTGAAATGCAGCAGGGCGTGTTTCAGATCAGCGAACGAGACATTTTTGTCGACATAAAGGCCTTCGATTTGATGAAAGAAGCAATGGGCGCGAGCCGAGATGGCTTCGTTTCGATAGACACGTCCCGGAAAAATGCTTCGGATGGGCGGTTTGCGCTGCTCCATTACTCGCACCTGCACTGAGCTGGTGTGGGTTCGTAAAGCGATATCGGGGTTGGTATCGACAAAAAAGGTATCCTGCATGTCGCGAGCCGGATGCTCGGGTGGAAAATTCAGCGCGGAAAAGTTGTGCCAATCGTCTTCAATTTCAGGGCCTTCTTCGATTGTGAAGCCCATTTTTTCGAAAACAGCAATCATTCGGTTTCGAATTTGGGAGATGGGATGCCTTGAACCCTGAAAATCGAATAAAACGGGGCGGGTCAGATCGTCGGGGGCTGACTGAGCTTCGGCTGCAGACTGAAAGCTGCTTTGGAATAATTCGATCCGTTCGTTGATCAGTTGCTTTAAATCGTTGATCAGTTGCCCGATTTCTTTCTTTTGTTCGTTGGGTACATCGCGAAAGCGACCAAAAAAGTTGCTAAGCGCACCCTTTTTACCAAGATACATAATACGAAATGCTTCAAGCGAAGCAGTGTCGGTCACTTGTGCCGCCATCACTTCGTCGCGGCACTTCAGAATGTCATCTTTCATATCAATTACTCGAGCGAGATCAATGTAATGGTGAACCACACATCCACCAGGGGACGGTTGTTTTTATCCTTAGCTACAACAGCAATTTTATCGACCACGGATAGACCCTCGTATACTTCACCAAATACGGTATAATTGCCATCGAGATGAGGAGCACCTCCGTCGTTTTTATAGGTGTTGCGCTGTGAATCGGTGAATTTTTTTCCAATTCTGGCTTCAACTGCATTAAGTTCGGCATCGGTGAAGGTGCGACCGTGCACTATATAAAACTGAGAGCCCGAGCTTGCTTTCTCCGGGTTTACATCGTCGCCCATTCGGGCAGCAGCAAGGGCACCTCGCTTATGAAAGTGGTCATTGGTAAATTCGGCTGGAATAGTGTAATCCGGACCACCATTGCCCAACATCTGTTTCGGCTTGGCAGTTCTGCTATCAGGATCTCCGCCCTGAATCATAAACTGGTTGATCACTCGATGGAACAGAAGGCTGTCATAATAATGCTCATTCACAAGCTTCACGAAATTGTCACGGTGCAATGGAGTATCATCGTAAAGAACGATTTTAATATCGCCCAAGCTGGTGGAAATCAGAAATTTCGGACCGTTTGGGATCTCCTGGGCAGATACCCGAAGGCTTAATGAAATCATGAGAAGACAAACAAAAACAATTGCTTTCATGGTTTGATGGTTTTAAGATTCAAAAATACACA
>CAZLHV010000294.1:0-3037 GCA_964559205.1 uncultured Bacteroidaceae bacterium | reverse complement strand
GGTAAAAACATTGGTGCCATCCTGCAGATGGATCAAGCTCAGGCCGATAAAAATATTGCTCAGGCCAAAGCTGAAGAACGCCGAGCAATGGCCGTGGCACAAGAGCAGGAAATGATTGCCAAAGCCCAGGAAGCCCGAGCAAAAGTGATTGAGGCTGAAGCACAGATACCGATGGCCATGGCCGAAGCTTTCAGAAATGGAAACCTTGGCGTGATGGATTATTACAAACTTAGGAATATTCAGGCCGACACCGACATGAGGCAGAATATTGCCAAGCCAGGTCCGCAGGGTGCTGATCCAAAAAAATAGCAATCATTGATTTTCTAAGCGGAGTTGATCTCCGCTTTTTTTTTATTCCGTAATCTCGTTCACCAAACGCATAAACTCGTTTCCGCGATGTTCGAAGTTTTTGTATTGGTCATAACTCGATGCCGCAGGAGACAACAAACAAATTCTACCGGCAGGGGTACAATTCAATGCAATATCAACGGCCGCTTTAAGATCATTGGCGTATACAATTTCAATACTCGCATTCATGCCTTGCAGCATCTCTCCAATCCGCTTTCCCACAGTACCTAAAAGTATGACATGACTCAGTTGACTTTGAGCAATATAAGTGATAAGAATCTTATAATCAATTCCACGGTCAAACCCTCCCAAAATAATGGTCGATGTGAGAGGATATGCCCTCATTGCTTCGATAGCCGATTGAGGAATGGTTGAAATTGAATCATTGATGAAAGTAATGCCCCTGACGGTTCTTACTTTTTGAAGTCTGTGAGGCAGAGGATTGAAGCTATTCACAGCTTCAAGCATCTCTGGCGTATGAATTCCTGAAATGATAGCCACTCCAACAGCTGCAGCAATATTCAAAAGGTTGTGGTCGCCGGCAAGCGGCAAGCGTTCCCTATCCAGAGGAAAAGACCCGACCAATCCTTCCATGTGATAATGAATGGCATCAGCGGTATAGCAAATCCCCATTGCCTGAGGCATATCCTTTGCAAAAACGAGGGTTTTCGACTTACAACGGTTTCGCCACAAAGCCCACTCCTCACCTTCAAGCTGCAATGGCAAAAACAGATAAGATTCTTCATCCTGCCACAATGCAATATTCCATTTTGCAGCTGCATAATGCTCGAAAGAATGATAATGGTCCAGATGCTCAGGGAAAATATTCAGCAACACAGCAATGCGTGGTGAATGTCGTGCTGTTTCAAGCTGGTGACTGGATAATTCTGCGACAATCAGTTCATTCTCTCCTAGATCGGCAAGAAAATCGAAAAATGGAAGCCCCATGTTACCGGCCAAAATAGCCTCTTGCCCGCATTGCGTCAAAATGTGATGAACAAGAGTAGTGGTCGTGCTTTTGCCTTTCGTTCCCGTGATGCCAATAACCCGTTTGCGAAAAAACTGCAACAGTAAATCGGTTTGTGATGAAAGGACTTCTGATTCATGCCATTTGTGGGAAAAACCCGCCAATGATATGCCCGGTGATCGAAGAACCAAATCAACTTTAGGATCATATCGCAGGTAATCCTTGCCAGTTCTGAATTCCTGAATGTTGATCAACGCATCCTTTGCAGCATCGTTGTAATCAGCCACAATTACATTTGCGTCGGGAACATGCTGGCTTAAAAACCTGAAACTGCTCTGCCCTTCTCTGCCAAATCCGGCAATAAGTATTGTTTTCCCTGAAAGGAATTGAATCAGTTTTCTAAATTGCTCAGACATTGCTTGAGAATTTTTTCTCTTTCAATGGATAAATAATGGAGTTCATTCCAGTCCAAAAGCAAATTACGATCATCTTTGGCTTTGTATTGATCATATTCAGTCCATTGCCTGAATAACAATGGGATCTCAGTTCCAGAATAAAAACGTCTTATACTCAACGAAATAGCGTGATTAACCTCTTCAATGGTTCCAACACATTCAAAAGGCTTCACAGGCACTGCACCTGTTAGTTCATGAAAAGGCTGAAGCAAATCCATGTTATTCAAAATATCGGTGCCAATCAGTTGTTTCAATCGTTCAGGAGGAATAAAAGGCGACAAAATTAGGGCAGCAAACAAACATTTCGGACATTGACCGCACCAAGAATCTGTCTTGCTTCCGACATTGCAACTCCGGAATACGGAATGGTAGGTTTCCATACCGGAAAACAAAGCTGCAATCTGCAACTCATTGATCGGGCGCAGCATCGAAAAGTAATTAAAATCTTCTGAGATATAAGATCGGGTGTATTCCCGGAAATCGCTTTCGAATTGAAAAGACTTTGAGTATTGGTGATTTACATCAGAACCCGAGACGGTGCTTTCATTTGCACTCGATTCATTCGACAATGCAATGTCGTAAATTCCACATAGTCTTGCAGCTATTAGGCTATAAAATGCGAGCATTGCACTAAATGGGGTGTGGCCGTTCAGAAATCCATCTTGGTTCAATTTTAGTAAAAGTGGATCGATGGACCTATTCACAATAACAGCATCGTCCATACTCAGGCCAGAAGCGGTAACTGTGTGTATGGTTGCCCCGCGGGGATTGATAATCAACGGAGTAACCCTATATCCGTTTTTGCGGTGCAATTCAAGGGTGACTGGGGAGTCCTTCCCGCCTCCAATGGGAATCAAAACCGACTGTTCACTCAATTGGCTGTATCGAAACGGAGTTAAATAATCCTTACTCGCCGCGATGTGCATAAACTGTGCTCTATCTGTTTGAATGCCATTAAGATAGAAGAATTCGCCAAGTCCTCTGAAAAACAGCGATTTCCACCATTCAACGGCATTATCACTCAGCCCTTTTGGTTTAATAATTACGTTTGGAGAACAGGTGGCCTTCCAATAGCTGATCATTTCGATCATCCCTGCATTGAATACCATATTTGAGAGATCGTTTTCAGGGATATGGGTCACCTGAACCGAATTGCCAGGAACGATTTGAATCACAGGGTGAAACTGATAAGTATCACCCAGCTTAAAACAATATTCTGCCCGGATGACGTTATTTTTGTAATCGAAGTTGAATGATTCAAAGGAAA
>CAZLHV010000293.1:0-3054 GCA_964559205.1 uncultured Bacteroidaceae bacterium | reverse complement strand
TCTCTGGAGGAAGCTCGATAACACTTCCGCTTATCGATTCCGGTAAAATGCCAATCGACATTAATCACTTACGAATTGGGGAAGCCGCTTTTTTTGGAACAAGTCCCTTGAATAATACACTTTTTAAAAACCTTAACGGGAGCACTTTTGAGTACTATGCAAATATTATTGAGCTTGCCGAAAAAGATTTGGTTCCTGATGGTATCATTTCTGAAGGAAATGTTGGGCATACCATTGAACTCGAGCCTTTTGAAAAAAAACGCAAAACAATAAAGGCAATTCTAGACTTTGGACTGATTGACGTTGAATTACATAGTTTAACTCCTCAAGATAAAGCCGTTAAATTTGTTGGAACCACTTCTGATATGACTGTTGTTGATGTTGGCTCAAATCGCAATAAAAATGGATCTAAGAAATATCATGTTGGTGACACAATTGTATTTAAGCCTGATTACATGGGAGTAGCGCGTCTGCTTAATTCTAGGTTTACCCAAAAAAACTATGTCTGAAAGAAAATTGAACGATGTATATCAAAAAACCATCCCGCTGAACTCGCAGTGAAACAACCACGCAGAATTCGCCAAGTTGAACTGGCAGCACAAAAGCCGCTACTAAATATTCGCAACGCAGTTGTGAAGGATCAATGGCTGATGCAGAAAATTCGCATACCCGCTTGTGAATTTTCGAATACAGCCTTTGATCACGGCTTTTATTTGACTCGTTCTCTTCGCACCCTTTGCGCAACAACGTAGTGAACTTTGTGAAACCAACAGTCATTATCGCTATTGTATCAATAACCTTTTCAGCGCTCTGCGCAAACATCAGCGACCACTGCGGTAAAAAATCCAACAATATTGCAAGCTCAATGTCATTTCAGCGGGCCAAAAAGGCCTGTGCTCAGATATTTTTCGCCCCGGTCGGGAAATACAACCACAATGGTTCCGCCCTCAATGCGCTCTGCCATTCTGGCCGCGGCCAACATGGCTGCTCCACTGCTCATACCGGCAAATATGGCTTCCTGTGCTGCAATGCGCCTTGTCATTTCATAGGCATCTTCCGTTTCGATCATCAGGGTTACGTCAATCAGCCCTAGCTGATAAATCGATGGAACAATGGCTTCCTCCATGTTCTTCAAGCCCTGAATGTAATGTCCCTTCACCGGTTGCGCACACACAATCTTCAGCTTCGGGTTGTTTTCCTTCAAACCCTGCCCCACCCCCATAATGGTACCCGAAGTACCAATGGCCGACACCAGATAATTAACCCGGCCGTTGGTTTGCTTCCAGATTTCTTCGCTGGTAGTTTTATAATGCGCCATCTGATTGTAACGATTCGAGAACTGATCGGGCATGAAATACCGCCCGGGTGCAGCCTCAACCAACTCGCGCGCTTTCCTGATGGCCCCATCGGTTCCTTCGCTTGCCGAAGTGAGCAATACCTCGCCTCCAAAGGCCTCAATCATCCGGCGTCGCTCAACCGAAACGGCCGAACTCATCACAATCTGAACACGATAGCCTTTCACTGCGCCAATCATGGCCAGCCCGATACCCGTGTTGCCTGAGGTGGGTTCAATAATGGTTTTATCCTTGTGCAGGCGTCCTTCGGCTTCGGCCTGCTCAATCATCTTTAAGGCAATCCGATCCTTAATGCTGCCTGTCGGATTGGCACCTTCGAGCTTGGCCAGGATCTGCACGTTTGGGTTGGGATTCAAATGATTGATGCGTACCAGCGGCGTGTTGCCGATGGCCTGTAGAATGTTTTCGTTGATCATTTTTAAAAAAATTAAAAAGTGAATGCCTGCAAGACCGATGATCAGACCGGCACTGCAATGCGAAATATGAAAATGATATTAATATTCGGTTTTACCTTCTGCTCCTGCCCATAGGGTAAAGGGCAGCAAGTGCTGCTCGGACGGTAAATAGAGGGTTTCGAGCTTCCGATCTGCCAATGGCAACGCTATTTCGTCGTAAATAAAGGCATCGTCGAAACCCACCGCCGCTGCATCGTGCTTCGAGGTGGCAAAAACCAAACGCGAAGGCCTGGCCCAGTAAATGGCTCCAAGACACATGGGACAAGGCTCGCAACTGCTGTAAATGGTACATCGCTCAAGCTGAAAATGATTCAGCCTGGCTGTTGCATTTCTGATGGCTACCACTTCGGCATGCGCTGTCGGGTCGTTGCTGCTGGTGACACTGTTGGCACCTGTTGCAATCACTTCTCCATCAAGCACAACCACAGCACCGAATGGGCCACCATTGCCATTTCTGACATTCGCGGCCGCTATGTCAACGGCCATCTGCAGAAATTTCTCGTCTTCGGTCATGGGTCTCACGTTTTCTTCATCGTTTTATTGCATCGGTTCATCCCAAATGCAACTGCGAAGATACGTCAATTTTTTTTATCAATACAAACCCTGACAACGGCAACTGTACCAATATTTTATTGTTTGCCAGCAAGATATGTTTCTATCTGATACTTGTTAAATAAGCAAACTCAGTGTCTGTGAAATCATTCAATATTTCATCGAGGCTTCTCATGATTTGTTGCTGCCATCCTGCACAAAGGGGTCGGGGCTGTCAAATAAAATGCTTCCGCGCGCCTTAACATAAACATACGTTAACGCGGCCCCAGTACACCCCCTTACACTTCTCGGTTCTTTCACAAAGCCAATGTACAAATATTTTCTTTAACCATAAAAAGCGAAATTAAAATATTCTTAATGCATGGGCTGGTAATGGCGGGTGGTGGTTAGAAACGCAGTAAAAGTCATCTCCTTGTTACTGCGAGATATTTCTTAATGAGAGAAAAACAACGCTAATGAGCACTGGTAGTAAAAACGAACCGACAACATACAACAAACAAAGATACCCGTTCAGAATTCTTTTTCTTTTTGGTTCATCATCAAATTTCATGGCCGCTTGAAGGTACTTTTCGTTGTGAAATAAGAGAAAATAACAAGACAATCCTATTAATAGAATAACTATTATTATAATCCATTTTGGTGCATCGCTGTAAAAAATCTTGACATTGAATGCGAATTGAACAATCATCAGT
>CAZLHV010000292.1:0-3084 GCA_964559205.1 uncultured Bacteroidaceae bacterium | reverse complement strand
CCTCCAACATGAAAAACAGTAGAGGAAGGAACAACCGCAATTTTTCTTCCGCTGTTCCAAAGTCTCCAGCAAAGGTCAATTTCCTCCATGTGGGCAAAAAACCGATCATCGAGGCCTCCGGCCGATTGATAATCTGATGTTCGGATCATCAGGCATGCACCACTGGCCCAAAGCACATCGGTGATATCATCGTATTGACCATGGTCTCTTTCAAGGGTCGAAAAAATACGTCCACGGCAAAACGGATAACCATGAATATCAACAAAGCCGCCGCTGGCTCCGGCATACTCAAACATATCGCGTTGATCAAACCATCTGATCTTTGGCTGACAGGCGGCATATTCAGGGTTTGCGTCCATAAAAGTCACCAGGGGTTCAAGCCATTGACCAGATGCTTCTACATCAGAATTTAGCAAAACACAATACTCACTATCAATCTGATTGATGGCGAGATTGTAACCTCCTGCAAAACCATGATTCCTGTCCAATAAGATCAATCTGACATCGGGGAAATGAGCCTGCATATACGAGATGCTATCATCCTCCGAAGCGTTGTCTGCCACAATAAGTTCAGCGTCACTGCCGAGCGATGATTTCACTACAGGGACAAACTTTTCAAGCCAATGCTTGCCATTCCAATTGAGTATGACGACTGATGTTTTCAGATAATCTGTAAATATGAACGACAAAAATAAAGAATATTCCTGACTGTTACTAAAATCAAAGTCTTTATGTACCTTTACACTGATAAATGATTATGCAATGAAAGAATGACTCTGTTGTAAATATGTAAACAATCAGCAGCAATGAACGAGGGCGATGTATTTGAAGTGAAAATTATCAGAGAGGTCGAATGGTCTCCTGCCGAACGATACTGGCTTTTACAAACTCCTGCCGGCGAGAAAATGATGCTCGATTTCGAACCATACGTTCACTATGGTCTCGCGGCTGGTAATACCATTGATGTAAAAGTGGATAAAATCAATTGCAGTGGGAAGGTGTTTCTTGAACCTTTTCATCCACTGTATAAAGCCGGCGAAACCGCTGTTTTTAAGTTGATTGCGATATTGGAAAATGGCGCAAGACAACAGCTCATTCAGGTCGAAGACATGTTTCATCAACGTATCACAGTACATGCAGGGATCAATATCCCTATCGATCATCAAGGCATGGTGACGCTCAAAGTGATCGGTGTCCGAAAAGGAATTCCTTTGCTGATTGATCCGGAACTGGCCGAAGACCGCTGCAAAAAAAATTATTTACCATAATGAAAATTTTTTGATTTTTGATGAGCATGACAGAATGTTCTTACTGCCTGCCGAAAACTACAGTCACTACCACATTTCTGTTGGAGAAACCATTCATTGTACTGTGACACGAATCGGACAGGGTGGCACACTGACACTTGAACCACGACACCCATATCTGGCCGAGGGTCAGATCCTGGAACTCATGCCTGAGTCTCTTCAACAGGGACATCCAGCACTGGGTCAGCGCCACATTCTTTGGTTAATGCGCGATGTAAATGGTCAAGTGTTTTTTATGTCTGAAAGATACCTCAAGGAAAAATCATTACGCAAACCAATGCTCTGTCGGATTGCCAGATTTAAGAAAGGACAGGCTCTGGTTGAACCTGTCAATTGTTGACCTTCAAATTGTTTTCACTGATCGGTATGCCGCAAGACATCGCACCCGTGCCATGGCATGATCGACCATGGGCGCAGGATAATAAGGTTTATCGAATTCGGGAAGCCATTGACTGATGTAATCGAAATCAGGATCAAATTTTTTCTGCTGTTCCGATGGATTAAAAATACGAAAATAGGGTGCTGCATCGCAGCCGGTGCCTGCTGCCCATTGCCAGTTGCCGTTGTTCGACGACAATTCATAATCGAGCAAATGTGAAGCAAAAAAAGCCTCGCCCCAACGCCAGTCAATCAGCAAATCCTTGCATAAAAAACCTGCCACCACCATGCGCACGCGGTTATGCATGGTGCCTGTGACCAGCAACTGCCTGATTCCCGCATCCACCAACGGAAAGCCCGTTTCTCCCCTGCACCACCGGCCGAAATCCTGCTCATTGTTTCGCCAGGCGATGGCATCGTATTCCCTGCGAAACGACTGTCGGGTCACATGTGGAAAATGAAACAACACATGCATAAAAAACTCACGCCAGATCAACTCATTCCCCCATGCATCGCTTAATGCAGCTCCCTGCAACCATGCCCTGCGAATGCTGATGGTGCCAAAGCGCAGATGCACACCGAGACCCGAACCGGCATCAGCAGCAGGAAAGTTCCTGCGTTCTTCGTATCTCCTGATGACCCCAACATCAATTTCGGCTTTTTGTACTTTATACGAACGCTTTTCAAATCCCTTCGGCATCGTAAATACAGCCGGTTCTGACCTGAAACAGCGGTCTAACTTCGCTTCACTCGCATACACTTCAATGCCGGTATCGCTCAACGTTTTCCTCCATGCTTTGCTGAATGGAGTAAACACCGTGTAGGGTTTTCCGCTTGCACTCAACACCGTTCCCGGACGCAGCAACAGTTGATCCGAAAACAAACGGAGCGAAATCCCCGACTTTTGAAGAAATGACGCAAGAGCCTTATCACGCCGAACGGCATAGTCCTCATAGTCCTCATTGGCAAAAACTTCCTGAACATCATACTGCTCGATGAGCTCAGCAAATACCCCAACCGGAGTTCCCTCAAAGACATGCAATCTGCTGCCATGCTTCAAAAGCTTGTCGTTTATAGCCATCAGTGCATCGAAAATGAAACTCACCCTGCGATCGTCAGATGCAAGTTCTTGCAAAATATCATGATCGAAAATGAAAATGGGTAAAACCCTGTGCGAAGTGTTCAGCGCATGAAACAGACCACAATTATCGTTCAAACGAAGGTCGCGGCGAAACCAAAAGATCACTACCTTTTCCTGTTTCATGGGTTTTTCGTACTTTTACGGTAAAATTACAGATTTTGTGCGTATGTAAACGACAAAATTGCTTCATGAAAACATACCTATGAAAAAAGAGAAAAAACAATTCAACGAAGAAGAAAAAGGAAAAGAAATCAATAA
>CAZLHV010000291.1:0-3138 GCA_964559205.1 uncultured Bacteroidaceae bacterium | reverse complement strand
ATATGAGAATTATTTTATCTGCCGCTTTCTTTTGTTGGCTGTATTCTAGTCTGAATGCGCAAAACAATGCATTGATTCTGCACAATGCTGTAGCCGTGAATATTGAGAACGGAGCTGTGATTGTGATTGCACAGAGCAATGCATCGGGAATTGTGAGAACCGGCACCTCAAATGGTGTTATTTTATCGGAGTCTGAAACCGACAGGGTGGCATGGCTCATTAACAATTCTACCGGAAGCTATACCATTCCGTTTGGACGTGATTTAGCCAATGTTATTCCGATGACATACAACATTACTGCTGCAGGAAGCAATCCAGGCACATTGGTCGCATCAACCTATCCCACTGCATGGCAGAATACCCCGATGCCATCGGTATATGCGCCTGTGGTTACGACCATGACTATGGATTTTCCGACTGATAATCTTAGCGAGTATGTGGTCGACCGGTTTTATGTGCTTAGAAGCAACGGTGATTGGGCTACCCGGCCTTCATCAAACCTGACGCTTGGATATGCTGATGTGGAATGGACTGCGGCTAGCAATACGATCACCGAGACCAACTTATCCGGGCAGTATTGGAATACCAACCAATGGAGTCCGGGATGGTATACAGGATCGGCATTGCCCGGAATCAATGATGCTGCAAACAACAGGGTGACCAGCATTGATGCTTCTTCCAACGGCAATCTTTATACATGGATTCTGGTCGATCGTTCACATCCCCTGCCTGTTGAGCTCAGCTCATTCGATATCTCTTGCAACAGTGAGGGGCATCCACGCCTGCAATGGTCGACTGCCAGCGAAACAAATAATGCCGGTTTTGCCGTCGAACGATCGGCCGATCAGGAGTATTGGCATGAAGTAACTTTTATCAGTGGAGCGGGAAACAGCAACTCGCCATTGGCATATTACTACGATGATCAGGCTGCTCCAGAGGGTATTTGGTATTATCGACTGATTCAAAAAGACTTCGATGGCACTCAAACAATGATCGGGACCCGTGGCGTGTCGTGTCAGCAGACTGCAAATAACGGTTCTTTTGGAATGAATATTTTTTCAGACAGTGAACATCAGGTATATGTCAGTTTCAGTTGCGATCATCCTCAGCAGGTACAGCTTGACGTATTTGATTTGGCTGGCCGATTAATTTTTTCGAGCGATGCATCAGCAGTGGAGGGTCTCAACTCCATTTCGCATATATATTTGCCTGTGAGCGAAGCAATTTATTTTTTCAGGCTCAGCGGCAATGATATTCAGGAAAGCAAAAAGTTTTTTTTACAATAAACCCATTGAATCATGAAGAGAATTATTTTTCTTTTTTGTGTAACGGTGATGATTTCGATGACGCTTAATGCACAGAACGTCGGAATCGGATCGACGATTTTCACGCCGAATTACCTATTGCACATTCATCACACAGCCGGGAGCGGCATTTTGTTTCAGGCAAGCAACACCACCACCGGCAGTGCCACAACGGATGGCTTTCAGCTTTCGTTTGATGGCTCCAGAAATTTTCTGCTAAACAACCGGGAGCCGGCTGACATTGGATTTTTGACAAACAACGTTGAAAAATTTCGCATTGCCTCCGATTCAGGCATCATGCTCATGAATCCGGTAGACTATGTGTACACCAATTTCAGCAGTACAAAAGGCGTTACCGGTTATGGATTCAGAGCCTGGAACGGTCGCATGCAATACAAGCACAAGGGCGGCAGTTGGGCCGATTTCCCCACCATGCCAGCTATTCCGGGTAATGTGGAATGGTGGATTAGGCCGACAGCTGCATTATATATCAGGCCAATCTCAAATGACTTCATTCGTGTTTATGATAATGGTCAGAATTATGGCATAGCATACGATGGAGGAGGAAACCTGATTGGTGGTTATTTCAGAATCACCAATGCGACTCTTGGCGCTGCGGCGGTTCAGGGATTCAGTGATGTGACCGGAAATCAAACCTATGGCTATTTGGGTTACAATGACAACATTACCGTGGGATCGACTACCGTAGGTGGGGCGGCGGTTCATGGGCGGGTTGATGATCCGAACCGGACAGCAGTTTATGGAAGAACAGCGGGCACATCAGATGTGGCAGCAATGCTGGGTTACTCCAATGTTTGGATTGCATCATATAACTGGACGGATAATGCCTCAGCTACTTTTAATCCAAGTGCCTTATATGCTCAATTAGTTACCAGTGGAACGGTATCGGGTAACCACGAAGCGATAAAAGGATACAGTCAAAGAACTGCAGCAGGAAATGTATGGTATACCATTGGTGTGACCGGTGTTGCCTCAGCAAATGCTGAAGATGGCTATGGGGTTTATGGTTATTATAATGGTACAGGTACTGGTGAGCGGGCTGGAGGATTTTTCTATGCAACAAATGGGGTAACCAATAATTATGATTGGGTTGCCGATCATGTAACCAACAGAAAACTTGTTGGAACAGGTGCAGCTGTATCTGAAATCGTTCCAACCAAAAATCACGGCCGAGTGATGTTAACCACACCTGAATCGCCTGAATATTGGTATATAGATTATGGAACAGCCACTATGGTTAATGGCAAGGTTCACGTTAACCTTGATCCTATATTAGTTGAGATCTGTGTTATTGACTCGTTAAACCCGATTAAAGTGATTTGCCAGCCCAACATGGAGTATTGCAACGGGGTTGCGGTGATCAATAAGTCTGCATCGGGATTTGATATCGTGGAAATGAACGGGGGAACTCATTCAGGCGAAATCGATTTTCAAATTATTGTGCGACCCAAAACGAATTATGGAGAAGGTCGTTTCCCGCAGGGGCGAGCCCCATTTATTAAAGGTGATCAGGAACCAATTGCTGCCAAGGCAAAGAATCAGCCCGATTATTCAAAGGTGTTCAGGTGGCCGAACGATTGGGAGGTATACGGATATGATCCGGAGAAAAATATTGCCATTGGCGATATGATTCCTGCGGGTCCCAATTCAGGAAAATTCAAGCTTGGCAATGGACAATACGGGACGAGTGTCCCGGCACAGCGTTACCGATTAAAAGATTAAAAAAAAAGGCTGCCAGAAGGCAGCCTTTTTTTTGAAGGGCAGAATTGTATTACTCTTCGTTATATTTTTCGCGAGCAGCTTCAAATTCCTT
>CAZLHV010000290.1:0-3145 GCA_964559205.1 uncultured Bacteroidaceae bacterium | reverse complement strand
TCAGTTTCTGTTTTCTGAGACCTAAAGAATTTTTTCTGATACTTCGTTCCGGCGATGGCTGATTTTCTTTGCATCGTGAAAACCGAAGTCATGAAAACCATATTCGCCTTACTTATTCTACTTACCATGAAACCACTTTTTTCTCAAAGCTACCATCATCAATGGAAACAGGAATGTTTGTCGAGACTTGAACAGACACCGCACATGCGCATTCTGGAAGAAAGCGACCTTGATTCATTACCCGAACCGGTAAAAAAATACATCCGCTACACCGGTGCGGTGGGAAAGCCTGTTGTATCGAACATTCATCTTGTTTTCACGGGATGGTTCAAAACAGCACCCGAAAGACCCTATGCCCGATTTCGGGCCGAGCAATACAATTTTTTCGATGCCCCCGCACGATTCTACTATATGACGTTGCGGCAGTCGGGAATCAAAGCACGAGGACTACATGTTTATAAAAACGCAGCCGCAAGCATGCGTATTCGTGTAGCGGGACTGTTTACCGTTGCCGATGCTTCGGGCCCGATCATGGATCAGTCCGAAACCGTGACGGTGTTCAACGATATGTGCCTGATGGCACCGGCTGCACTGGCCTTTGCGCCGGTTGAATGGGAAGTGATTGACTCGCTGACCGTGAATGCCACTTTTTACAATGGAGAACAAAGCGTCATGGCAACCCTGTTTTTTAATGAAACGGGGCAGCTCATTGATTTCTCAAGCGATGATCGGCTAGCCAGCAGTGACGGTAAAACCTATGAGAAATACCGCTGGAGTACACCGGTTAGAGCCTACCGTGAGATTAACGGGCGCATGATTCCATCCTACGGTGAAGCCATATGGCACCGCCCCGATGGCCCATTGGTGTATGGCCGTTTTGAACTTCAGGAAGCCCATTTTAACAGTAACAAACTACAATAATGAAAACAGCGATTGTTTATGCCGGAACGCACGGTACCAGTGCGAAAATTGCAAACATGATTCAACAGGCAACTGATGGAGCACCCTGCGACATTTATAACCTGAAAGAATCCCAGTTGGTCCCCCTCGAAAAATACGATCAGATTGTAGCAGGAGGCTCCATTCACGCCGGAAAGATGCAAAAGAAACTTCGCACGTTTCTCGACAGAAACATGGTAGCACTTCTCGAAAAACGACTCATCATGTTCATGACCAGCATGAATGAAAAAGACGATGCGTTGCAGATGAAAAATGCTTTTCCAGAATTGCTCCGCCGTCATGCAAAAGGCGTGTATGCAGTAGGTGGTGAATTTCTTTTCGAACATATGAGTTTCTTCGAGAAACTCATTGTAAGAAAAATTACCGGTCATAAGAGCACCGTGTCACACATTCGCACTGATGTTGTTACAACAATGATTCATCAAATTCAATCGAAACCATGAAAAATATTCTGATCATTAACGCTCATCCCGATCCGGAAAGCTTTTGCCGATCGCTCGCTATGAGTTATCAGGAAGGGGCAGAAAAGGCCGGAGCCAGCTGCAGGCTGGTGAACCTGTATGAACTTGAATTCAACCCCATGTTGGGTGCTGGTTACCGGATTCCAATGCCGCTTGAGCCCGATTTGATTCAGGTACAGGAATGGATTGCGGCCTCACAGCATCTGGTATTTGTTTATCCCAACTGGTGGGGAACCTATCCGGCCTTGCTGAAAGGCTTTCTGGACCGCGTATTTCTTCCGGGCTTTGCCTTTAAATACGGTGAAAATTCATCGCGATGGGAAAAGCTTTTGAAACAAAAATCGGGTCTGCTGCTGGTTACCATGGATACACCTGTGTGGTATTACCAACTTGGGTTCAGGGCACCGGGGCACAATGCCATGAAGCGATGCGTTTTGCATTTCTGCGGTGTAAAACCTGTAAAAAGTGTGGTGTTTAGTCCCATAAAAAACAGCAGCCAGGAGAAACGGAAGCAATGGCTGACAGATGCGGTAAAACGGGGTGGCAAAGATGCCCGGTAATAAAAAAAAAGAGCCCCGCATACTCGGGGCTCTTTTGAACATTTGCAATTATTTCTTCTCGCTAAGATTGGTTAATTCTGCCGGAAGACCTTTCATGCAACCTTCAGGCTGCGGCATTCTTAGCATCACATAGTCGAATAACAGCACTTTGCCATCCACATCAAGTTCAGCCGGAAGACCTTTGACCGGTATGAGAATCAAATCTTCTTCACCAGCGACAATAATCACGGTTGAACAACCGTCTGCCCTAAACTGATGAGAGACCGTTCCGGTAGTGGCTCCAGTTACGGTTGTCATATTGTTGACATCAGGTACCGTTTTATGCCGGCAGGTTTTGCATGAAGCAAAGGTGATTGCAGAAGCAAAAATAAACAACACAATCCATTTCATAGCTCAGATTATTGAATGGCCACCTTCATGACCCTTTGGAATGTTGAATAGTTTTTTCCGACTCTGACCAGATAAACACCAGCCGAAAGATTTTTAGTTGAAAAAGAACTATTGAACAATCCTGACTGAGGTGACACTTTCTGACCGTCAATAAGCTTGCCATTGATGTCGAAAAGATCAACAACCAGTTCACTGTCGTCGGGCAAACCCGAACCACCCACAATCACTTCATTGTTTTCGTAGCGGGCGTTGATCACAGCTGATCCATATTCAGCTACCGAAGCGTTATAAGGGATTCTGAAAGAATACACTTTGGTTCGTTGACTGCCGCTGTAGAGATATTCACCTGTGTGCCAAAAAATGGTGCCATCGGTTGGGTCAAGCGAAGTATGGCTGTAGTCGCCAAAACGATTTGTAAAGGTTTGTGAACCCGAACCAGCAGCAGCTGTTTCTTCGGTATAGGTCATTTGATTAATCTGGTCGTATCCATTTCTGGCGGTGTAACACAAACTTGGGCTCACCGAGCTGCTCGATTTTGCATAGCAAAGTCCGATTCCACCGTAATCGTCCATTGCAATCGAACCACACCAACGGCTATTTGCGTCAGGTGAATATGTGCTTTGCTGATAGATGCTCCAATCGCCCGATGTTTGATCTTGCCTGAGTTCATACCAACGAATGCTCCGGGTGGTTGAATTCACTTTCACACCCATATTAAGTACAACAGTGTTATAACCCGACCAAACACGGTGCTGAGCCCTGAAGGTAAAAATT
>CAZLHV010000289.1:0-3187 GCA_964559205.1 uncultured Bacteroidaceae bacterium | reverse complement strand
GGATTCTGAGTAGCCATGACAAGAAAAGGCTCCTCGAGCTTATAGGTCTGATCGCCAATGGTCACCTGACGCTCCTGCATGGCTTCAAGCAAAGCACTTTGCACTTTTGCAGGGGAACGGTTAATTTCATCGGCCAAAATGAAATTTGAAAACACTGGGCCTTTTCGAACATTGTACTGCTCATTCTTGGGACTGTAGATCATGGTTCCGATTAAATCGGCCGGCAACAGATCGGGGGTAAACTGAATTCGGCTGAAGCCTGCGTCGATGGTGGCTGCAAGCGATTTAATGGCAAGTGTTTTTGCCAGGCCGGGCACTCCTTCGAGCAGCAAATGTCCATTGGCAAATAAGGCAATGAGCAGCCTGTCGACCATGTGAGTTTGACCAACAATGCTGCGTCCGATTTCGGACCGAATTTGATCTATGAATGCGCTGCGAGCTCCAATTCGCTCGTTAAGTTCGTGAATATCAATTACACCTGACATGATGAAAGTTTTTCCGGTTAAATTACTCAACAATTCTGCCGCCGGGAAATAACTGACAAATTTGCAGAATATTGTGCGAATGCAAAAATAGAAAAAAATGAATGGATGAATGATGTGGCCTAATTTTTGCAAATAAGCGCAACTTTAAAACACTACATATGAGAAAGTTGGGTCTGTTTGCCAGTCTGGTAGTCAGTATTTTGTCAGGTTCCTGCGATTACAACAACGATGATTACTACCTAACCCCCTTGCCACATCCCTATCAGCACGAGAATCTTGTTCTGAATTGCACCGTTCTTGGAGAGGACTCTCTTCAAGCGCTTGATAGTGTGGAAATCCGCTGGATTTTCCCAGACCAACCTGAAGACACTTTAGTTACTTATAGCAATGTTGCGGGTATGAGCAGCTTAAATTGGCCAGGGATTAACGACAGAAGTTTTGGCATTATTTGCATCCCAAATGACACAATTCATCGCCAGCTCGACACCAACCTTCTGTTTACAGGTAGAGAGCTAGATGCTGGCCTTTTTGAGTTTTCGATTGTGCTGGATACCCTTTAGAATAGGACATGATAAAAATCCTTTCGCTCTTGGATATTCACATGAAAGGGTTAACTTTGTGAAAAAATAATCCCATGCAGGAAATTATCCGGCTTGATCAAATCAGCCGGCATTATAAAGTAGGTACTGTTCTGGTCAAGGCCCTAAGCAGCATTTCATTTTCCGTTGACCGGGGTGAATATCTTGCCCTTATGGGTCCGTCGGGATCGGGCAAATCGACGCTAATGAATGTTTTAGGATGTCTCGACACTCCAACTGGCGGTCAGTACATTTTGAATAATCAGGATGTCAGTTCACTCAACGACAATCAGCTGGCTGAAATTCGTAACAAAGAAATTGGTTTTGTGTTTCAGACATTCAATTTGCTGCCAAGGTACACTGCACTCGACAACGTGGCGTTACCATTAATATATGCAGGGGTTAGAAAGGACGAACGCCTGACTAGGGCTGAAAAAACAATGGCCGATGTGGGCCTAAGCGACCGAATGAATCATAAGCCCAATGAATTGTCGGGTGGCCAGCGGCAAAGGGTTGCAATTGCTCGGGCTTTGGTAAATAACCCTTCCATTATTCTGGCTGATGAGCCTACAGGGAACCTCGACACAAGAACTTCAGTTGAAATTATGGGACTATTTGATGAGTTGCACCGAAAAGGCAACACCATCATTGTGGTTACTCATGAAGAAGACATTGCCCGATATGCTCATCGCATTATCAGGCTCAGGGATGGCTTGGTGGAGAGCGACGAAATAAACCGCAGCATCACCAGATATGAAGATGTGCTTGCAAGTCTGAAGCCGGACAACAACAACTAATCACATGAGCAAAGCCGATTGGAAAATATACACCCGAAAAGGTGATCAGGGGAACACCACGCTTATTGGTGGAACCATCGTTCCTAAAACCCACATAAGAGTGATTGCTTATGGTTCGGTCGATGAGCTGAACTCGTTCGTTGGTTTGCTGCATGAAAAAACCAGCGACAAAGCGAACAAACTATTTCTCAGAAGTATAATGAATACACTTTTCTTGCTAGAATCGAATCTTGCCTTTGATCCTAATACAGACATCAAACCATTATTTCCGGAAGTTAATTCAGGTGAAACTCTTTCGCTGGAGAACGAAATCGACCGGCTGAATGAAGCCCTACCCGATCTGACCCGTTTCATTCTTCCAGCAGGCGGTGAAACCGCTGCTTTGGCACATGTGTGCCGAACAACCTGCCGCAGGGCAGAACGAGCAATTCTTGCCTTAAACGACCAACAAGCAGTTCATGCTGAAATTCTGCGATATATCAACCGGCTGAGCGATTACTTTTTCGTTTTGGCACGCTGGGAAGCACATGCTCATGGAAGCGGAGATATCGAGTGGGTTACAAAATAAAAAAGAGTGGGAAACCCACCCTTTTTTTTCGGAAAATCAACTCAGCTTAAATGAAACCGGCAGGGTCATTTGCACAGGCACAGTCTCACCATTGTTTTCGCCGGGATTCCAGTCGGGCATCATTTTCACAACCCGCAAAGCCTCGGCATCGAGTGCCTTATGTACTGGCCTTTGCACATGCACATTACTCAGCTTTCCATTGGGCTGAACCTCAAAGCCGATGTAAACAGTTCCCTGTATGCCTGCTTCCTTGGCTTCAGCAGGATATTTTATGTTTTTAATCATAAAGCTGGTCATGGCATCCTGACCACCGGGGAATTCGGGCATTTTTGAGACGACACTGTAATTCTCTTTTTCAGAAGGGAGATCCTCAACATCGGAATTACCCTGAACGGTATCGTTTTTTGAAACCGCCGAACTGTCTGTTTCGCTGTCGTTCTTTGAAGAATCTGATCCGCATGATGCCAGCCAAATTGCAGCTGACATAAACACAATAGCAGGAATAAGCCTGAATGCGGAAGCTCGAAGATTTGGGTTCATTTTCATCATTTTTATTCTGGTTTTTATTGTTGATTGTCGCAAGGGGCTCACAGGCATTCTGTTGAAAGAGCCAAGAGCTGCCTCAAGCAAGGTTAACTGATAGAAGTTTGAATCGGTTCCGTTGCTGATAACCCTTTGATCAGCTTCAAATTCATGATTCATGCGTAAGTCGCGAAAAAGGAGCCAAAAAAACGGATTCAGCCAGAAAAGAGCTGAAGC
>CAZLHV010000288.1:0-3196 GCA_964559205.1 uncultured Bacteroidaceae bacterium | reverse complement strand
GTGAAATATACCCAAACACAACCATCTCATTGTATGATGGGAAAGAAATCATGTAGGATACGGCACGTGTAAATAATCCCTTTTCGACAGAAAACTTAAATCGGATTCTATCATAATAAAGTATGTGAATAGGGATGGATGGATGAAGATAGAATTTGTCGTTGAAATTCAATATAACAGCAATGGGAGCCACAGTGTCAAAATTGATGGTGGTTAATGTATCGGTAATTATATATTCTTCAATCTGTTGTGAATACACTACAAACACTTTTCCACATGTCAAAACTTTTTCATTCAGATAAAAGTCTACAACAGCCGGTGAACACAATGTGGATTTGAAAGAAACTAAAAATAAAATAATAATTGTTTTCTTCATCTCGATTAACCTTTCTTTTCTACTTTACTTTATCATAGCTTATTGAATTCAATTCACACCACAAAGCAGCACCGAAGGTAAATGCGACTTATTTGTTTTTCAAAATTAGGAATAATTTTTCAAATGGGGTAAAAGAACCCTTCTCTCTTTGTGAAAATGATTCAGTAAAGGGTCCATACTTAAATTCAAATAATTGCTATTTGGGGGTGGCTTTTTTCGCGGACGCTTGGGGGCGGGGAGCATTACGCGCAGCATTGACATTATATTATGTTAAAGCTCGCGCGGACTACAAGCCCCTGAATTGCATTGTTTGATTTGCTTATAAAGGGTTTGGCTTGAATGGGAGCAGGTGCAGGTTGGAACATACCCTACCGATTAACCCAATTGTATTCATAATTAAAAGGATATGTTTTTTTTGCTTTTTCAGAGTTTAAACTAAGATTGTTCTTTTTGACATATTTAATCCAAAAAATCATTTTTTTATAAATTCTTTTCATTTTTTTTGATTCATCTTTCAAATCCCTTCTCTCATCACGGCCAGAATCAAAAACCCATTTACCAAGAATATATTCTTTCTGATGACTTATGAAAAAAGCTTTATTTTTATCAAATTCATCACGTTGAATGATGAAATAATGCACATATATTAATACTCCAAAATCCTTTCTTCTCATCACATATCCATTTTCAGGGTCATATACAGTATTTAAAAGGCCATTTAAAGGCTTGTCCATTTTTAAAAATCCAAAATCGCAATGAGAATTATCGTTATAAAATTCCTGTAAGAGTTTCTTTATAAAAAGAGTTGTGTCACAAAACACGATGTTTCTATTATTTACTAAGCATTCATTTACTACTTTAACAAACTCTTCTTTTGTAAGACTTTCAATACACGCGGTATTTTGAGTTTTACATTCTACATTTGTCAAAAAAAATGACAAAATTATAAGCAGAAGTTTACTTTTCATTTAAGTTTTATTTATGGCTGAATCCAATTCACACCACAAAGAAGCACCGAAGGTAAATGCGAATTATTTGTTTCCAAAATTAAAATATTTTTTAATCTGAAAGGATTTTTTCAATTCGCGTAGATGCAAGACATTCATAATGAACCCACATAAATACCGGTTTCTACAGCCGATGCTGCTCGCCATCAAAACAATACCGACGAGAATTGTTTCTGTCGGTATTTAAAAAATGAAATACGATGACATCCCTTTGGGCTATCATATATTTCAAATTGGAATAAGTGGAAGTTTCGTCATTGAAAATTATATTACTTTTGAAATGACTTACCCATTTCCAACCAGCAACAAGATTACCATTTCATGAACGATTCAGCCACATTCGAAGTAAGCTACACTCCGCCATTTGCAGCATTACTGCATCAACTGGGTGCATCGCTGGCCATCAGCACCTATCAGGCAGGAAAGGTCATTCTTTTAAGTCCGCTCAGTTCAGAGCGAATCATTCAATTGCCGCGCACCTTTCCCAGCGCGATGGGAATGGCCGTTGAAGGCGAATGTCTGGCTGTGGCAAGTAAAAAATGTGTAGAGGTTTTAAAAAATGTCCCGGCCTTAGCCTCAACATATCCAAACAAGCCAAACGAATACGACAACCTTTACATGCCCCGTGCGACCTATCATACGGGATATCTTGCCTTGCACGACATGGGTTTCATTGATAACAAGCTGATTGCAGTCAACACGCTTTTCTCTACTTTGTGCTATATCGATCAGGCACAGAGTTTCAGCCCGTTCTGGCAGCCGCCATTTATTACCGATTTGATGCCCGAAGACCGCTGCCATCTGAACGGAATGGCGGTTGAGAATGGTGAAATAAAATATCTGACTGCGCTTGGCGCGACCAATACCACGCAAGGCTGGCGCGAAAATAAAATTCATGGTGGCATATTGATGGAATACCCTTCGGGGAAAATACTGAAAGAGGGACTATCCATGCCACATTCGCCACGCATCTACGATGAAAAGTTGTATGTACTTAATTCGGCACAAGGCGAACTCCTCGAAGTTAATCGTGAAACCGGCCACACAAAAGTGCTTGTCAATCTTGGGGGCTTCGCCCGCGGCATGGATCGCATCGGTGATTATCTGTTTATTGGCGTTTCGAAATTGCGTCACACCAACGAAGTTTTCATGAATTTACCCATTGCCAACTCTTCATTTGCAGGCGTAATTGCCGTACATCTGCCCAGCGCTACCATCGCAGGCACACTTGAATACAGCAGCAGCGTTGAAGAAATCTACGATGTAAAAGTGCTGCCCGGCAAACTGCGCCCCAATATTGTTTCAACCGAAATGGAAGTGCATCAGAGAGCCATTGCGTTTCATCAAACTTCGTTGTGGACCGAAGCTGAAGATAAAAAAGAAAATCCTCAAGAACCCGAGAATAAAAAGTCAGAACAAGAAGTTGTTCATTTGCAGGTGATGAAAAACGTTGCTCCGGCTGAATTGCAAAAGCTCTTTGGAAACATGATGGGTAAAGACCTGATGAAAGCCATTCAAAATTCGGACACAAGCAAGAACCTGAATCTGATTGTTTCGTCCAGCAAAGCAAATCCGCTTGGGCTGTTGGTTTTCGAAGCCAAGGCCAATCGCAGTGTTCGCATTTTGTCGGTGTTTGTTAAGCCCGAGCAACGCCGCAAAGGATTAGGAAAATTGATGCTCAATCATTTGCAAACCCTGCTGCAGCAAAACGACATTCATTATACCGAAGCGGTTTTCACACGGTCGTTTATCGAAGAGACGATCGTCATTAAGCTTTTTGCCCGATTCGACAACATCAATGTCCGAATTGAAG
>CAZLHV010000287.1:0-3198 GCA_964559205.1 uncultured Bacteroidaceae bacterium | reverse complement strand
CCATCGAATTTTTTGCCGGCGTTTACAACCCGGGTTCCGGCATCGCGCATTTTGCACACCTTGGGGGAATGATCTTTGGCTTCCTGCTGCTGCTGTATTGGAAAAACAGGTATAAATTCAGAAAAAGGAGAGACTGACCATGTTTTATCAGCCTTCGTCGGGCGGAGGACTCATCAACCGCCTTTTCAGATTTTTATTCAGCAGCGATCCCGTTGCGCGTCTAATGCTCATCAACTCGCTGGTGTTGCTGACCATAGGTTTTAGCAATTTATATTTCTATCTGTTTAATCTCACTCCTTCGCTGCCTTCGGGGCTGCCTGCCATAGTCTATTGGTCGGCCATGCCTGCCGAAATCACCCAGCTGGCAGTTCGGCCATGGTCCGTTGTAACAAGCATGTTTGTGCATTATCAGTTTCTGCATTTTGCATTGAATATGCTGATGTTGTATTTCAGCGGTGTCATATTCTCAACCATTCTGAAGCGAAAGCATATCTGGGTTACCTACATCGCCGGTGGCATCAGCGGTGCTGTGTTTTTTATTGCTGCTTACAATTTCTTTCCCGTTTTCGAGGATCAGCTGCCCTTGAGTTATGCCATAGGAGCCAGCGCAGCCATCATGGCCGTATTGTTTACTGTGGTTGCTTACGCACCCGACTACACCATCAGGCTTTTCCTGTTTGGTCAAATGCAGCTTAAATATCTTGCACTGGTTTTTGTGTTAATCGATTTGCTCAGCATCAGTGCCGACAATCCCGGAGGGCATATTGCTCATCTTGGAGGGGCCTTCTTTGGCGCTGTTTATGGTTTTTTACTTCGCCGGAGAATTTCCTTTCACATCAAACCGCTGTTCAGACGCAAACCACGAATGAAAACAAAGACCGGTGGCAACAGTCGTCCTGAAACCGACGACCAGTATCGGCAGCGCAGGGTAAGTGACCAGCAAAAAACCGATGCGATTCTCGATAAAATCTCAAAGGGCGGATACGAATCACTGAGCCGCGAAGAGAAAGAATGGCTGTTTAAGCACAGAGGATAAATCCGATTTCATAAAAGGGAGTAGACAATGATTACCTTTTTTGAGGAATATGCCTTCCCAGAAAGTTTTCAACGGCCTGATTCCATGCTTCCAGATTTTTTGAACGGTTGGTGTTCAATTCGGTGTTGACCTTGTTGTAGCCTTCGATCGATGCATTATATTCATTCACGGCAGTATTATAGCTATCCACATCGGCCTGAGTACGCTTGTTTTTCGGAATGGCATCGAAAGTGGCTTTCTGCTTTTCGAAATTTTCTTTTTTAAGCTGAAAATCAAGAATCACCTGAATCTTCTCTTCAGCTTCGCTTTTGCAGAAAGTGAGATATTTTTTGCAGGCTGCAATAAGCGATGCATCACTCTTGAATGGCTGCATGGTATCAAGTTTTGCAAGGCCTTCGTTTGAATACAGTGCCAATGCGTTTTTACCTTGTTCAGCAGTACTTAAATCGCTGGCCTGAATGGCTTGCATCATGTTGAATTCCTGAATGTATGATTTGAAAAATACGAGATAAATGGTGTTGTAGTAGTCAAAGACAGGTGCAGATTTTTCTAGCTTCTGATCAAGCTTAGAGTTGTCATCAATTAATGTAATTCCAAATTCATCTGCAAATTTCTTTTGTGCGCCAACAACCATTTCTCCGGCAGCATCGAGTTTTTCGTTCGCGGCTTCTTTTACCATCAGGTAGGCTTCCATGGCGTCGTAAGATTTTTCGGCAATCTCTTCCATATCCACAATTTTGGCAAAGTCTTCCTTTAAAACTTTTGTACATACATCATAATACGCCACTACCGAATCGCGGTACTCGGTGTTGTCTTCCCAGTCACCCATTCGCTGAACCTTTTTCAGGGCGGTCTCAGTCTGAGAAATCAGCTCCTGCCTTTTCGATTCAACCACGCGGGCACCTTTGCCCCGCGCCATGGCTGACATATAATTCCACAGGTCTTTTTTAATGCGTGTTTGCTCGTTCGAAATATACTGCATGTATTCACCAGCATTGTTGAATGTCTGAGCAATGAGTGTACTTCCAAACGGAAGCAACAGGGCAAACAGTAAAATCATCTTTTTCATAAGCATTTATCTGGTTGGTTTTTGTATCCGGATGAAATCGTTCAGAATGTACACAGCCTGAACAATTTCGATGTCTTGCATTGTCTGTCGGATGAATTCTTCATTCGAGAATCGCATAAACTCATCCGTTTGAAGCAGGATGTTGTCGTAACTGTGATTTTTTACTTCGAATGAACCTTTGATCTGTTCCGTTGTCTGGTCGAGTTGATCCTCAAGAATTAAAAGCTGCTGCGTGTAGTTGCGAAATGCAGTCAGGTTAAATGGAATAAAAGGAGTATCGATTGCATGATGGATTGAGTCGGTGTACAACTGTGCCAATACATGCCATTCGTTTTGCATGATGCGGTTTTCATGAAGCTGATTCAGTGTGTCAACCGGCAGGGCTGTCAAAGCTGTGTAGTATGCTTTCTTTTCAATAGAATCGTTTGGCAGGGCATATGGATCGTCGCGTTCGGTTGAGGCATCGCTGAAGAAGTAGTTGCGTAGAATAATATCGGGCACCACTCCCACCTGTTGATGACTGCTGCCGTCAATACGATAAATTCGCATGATGGTCAGTTTGATGAAATCTTTATTCTTTTTCAGCAGGTGTATATTCGAATAATCAGTCAAGAGGTGGGTGTCGGCGGGGATCACCAATTGACCGCTGGCTTTCCCGTAACTGCATTGGCCGGCAATAAGGGCTCTGTGATGATCCTGCAATGCAGCTGCAACAATTTCAGAGGCAGAAGCGCTATGCGAATTAATCAGAATCATAAGCGGACCATCCCAGACCAAACCCCGGTTCATATCTTTCAGCGTCACCGGTTTTTCGCTCAAGTCGCTTATCATGCACACCGGGCCTGCATCAATGAATATTCCTGCCAAATCAAGCGCTTCTTCGATGGATCCGCCTCCATTATATCGCAGGTCAAGGATCAATCCTTCAATGCTGTCTTTTTTTAGTTTCAGAATTTCCTTTGCCACATCATTGGCACAACCCGAACGGCCTTCTCCTGCTTCGTTGTAAAAAGCCGGTAATACCAGATAGCCAACACGGTATGTATCGTCGATTATCACACTTCGCACTACTTCTTCTGCCTGACGCAATATT
>CAZLHV010000286.1:0-3201 GCA_964559205.1 uncultured Bacteroidaceae bacterium | reverse complement strand
GTAAAGAGCCTTCAACAGGTGTGATTCTTCAAAAACTTACCGAAAAACTCGATGCTGGCCATGTGCTTCTGCGTCGCTCCTATATCACTTCGTTTCACAGCTACCGAGAAATGCGACAGCGGTTGTTGATTGAAAATACTGATATGCCTCTGCTTGCCCTTAAAAAGTATATTCTTCAGAATGAGCCTATTCCTGAAGCGTCGCAAACCAATGCTCCCGTTTACAAAATTCCATCGGCACCATGGACGTTTGCTTTCATAATGTCTCTGTTTTTCAGACGTTTGTCGTTTCATTTCTATCGTCTCTTTCGATTCGAATACTGGCATATCGCCTTCGGAAAGCTTGATTCAAATCCCTTTGCGCCTGATTTGTCTGCGGTAAAACATGTCCATCCATCAAGTCGGTCTGAATTTTATGCCGATCCTTTTCCAATGATCGTCGATGGTCTTCCGGTGATATTATTTGAGCATTTCTCTTATCGGAAACAAATCGGACACATTGCCTCGGCCGATGAAAAGAAGATAGTACGCCCTTGGAAATTGAAGGGAAACCATATGGCTTATCCTTTCATTTTTCGTTATAAGGATCGTTTTTTTATTATTCCGGAACAAGCCGAAAGTGGTCATTGTCAGGCATTTATCGCCAACCTTGATCTGCAAGTACAGCGCGAGGTAACCTTGTGCGACTTTCCGTTGGTCGATCCATCAATGATTGAATTTGAAGGGCGATTTTATTTGTTTGCCGGATTAAAAGATCAATTGCCAAATGAAAAGCTATTTGTTTTTTGGTCCGATCAACCCGAAGGCCCCTTTAAGCCACATCATTTGAATCCAGTGAAAGTTGATCCTCATGGATCTCGGCCCGGAGGTAGTTTTTTCAAACATGAAAATTCGTGGTACAGACCGGCTCAGGTATTTGACAAGTTTTACGGTCGCAAAATACAGATTAATAAGATATTATCGCTTTCACCTCATCAATTTGATGAGTCTCATCACAGCGATATTGATCCATCCCATTTTGGTGGTCAGTATCATGGTCTTCACACATATTCAATGTGCGAAGGTTATTTTGCCGTAGATCTTAAGCAACACAAGATCGGGTTTACAGCATTTCGGTTCAGGTGGAATCAATCAAGAAGAAAAACCGTGTCAAATGATTAGCAATGTAGTGCGCACGATAATCATTCGAATGATCACGGCAGTTATTAGCTTGCTGGTGGTTTTACTTGCCGGCCGACATTTGGGCGCTTCGGTTCTTGGCGAAATTAGTCTGGTGCTGGTTTCCATCAGCATGATTCATTTGGTGGGCGGATTGGCAGGTGGTTCTGCCCTTG
This sequence comes from uncultured Bacteroidaceae bacterium, assembly GCA_964559205.1. GTDB lineage: Bacteria > Bacteroidota > Bacteroidia > Bacteroidales > DTU049 > GWF2-43-63. Next base: position 1,868 of record CAZLHV010000286.1, on the reverse strand, counting down.
TTTACCTCATACCACGTCATGCGCAGGCACCTTTATTTCGGGTATCGCAAATGTGGGCGCTTGTTTCGGGAACAATCACCGCAATGATTTTGTGGGTAGGTGGTGTTTTCCCATGGTCACATTTCATTCATGTCTGTTTACTGGGTACCATAGGTTCACTTCTGCAAAACAACCTTGCCATTCTACTGGTTCAACAACGCATAAAGGAGCATAATTTCATCTCACTTCTTCAATCCTTGTTGCTTGTTGGCACATTGGTTACGGTGCTTTTTGTTTTCGAAATAAACAATATCGGTGCTTATTTTGCTGCACTTTATATTTCGTATGGAGGCACGTTGATCGGCTCATTTCTTGTAGCTCAACAAACCAAAAATGTTGCAAATCAGGGCAGCACATCGCAAATGCTCAAAATCCTTTTTGGTTATGGAAGTCTTGTTCAGCTTAGTTCGGTTTTAGCTTTGCTCACTTATCGGTTTGCGTACTTCTATACCGAAGCATGGTTAGGACTTGCAGCATTGGGAATGCTTTCAGTGGCTTTCCAAATCAGCGAATCTGTGTGGATTATCCCACGCAGTATCGCCATGGTTCAGTTTAGCAAAGTTGCAAATCTGAAAAGCAAGTCGCATTCGGCAAATCTCACTTGGTTTTTGATGCTGCTTACAACCGCCTTGTGCACCATGGTATTAGCCGTATTATATTTCATCCCCAATGAGTGGTATGCTTTGGCTTTTGGTAGCGAATTTAATGAGTTGACCCCCGTTGTACGAGCTGTACTTCCGGGCATTCTGGCTATTGCCATCAACACCATCCTGAGTCATTACTTCAGCGGAACCGGTCTCATTAAGGTCAATTTAATGGCTTCAGCAGCAGGGATGTTAACTGTGTTATCCGCCGGATACATTTTCATTAGCTCTGGAAACATCATCACATCGGCTTGGGTTACCAGCACAGGTTATGGGGCAACATGTCTGTGGTCGCTTATTGTATTTATCCGCACCTCGCCATCTTTATCACTTAAGGCCGGATTTGAAGTCTTTTTGCAGCGACAGCAGGTCAATCAGTAACCACCCCCCGGCTTCCATCATCCTCGGTGCCAATCTCAATGCGATCGAAAGTTGAATAGTCGATGATGTAGTAATCGTCGCCTTTCCATTCCAGCAGCGCCACAATAGGATAGTAGAATCCGTCGGGCGGGCAGGTGAAATCAACAGTTCGATCAATATCATAGAAATACTCGCCACCTTCCAGCACATCGGTTAGCCGATACGAAGCTCCGGCATATGCACTCAGGTCATCGCCCGAATAGTATTCTTCTGAAAAATACAGTTTAAGTACCAGAGTCCCTGAATGGCCGCCATCATTGTTATTTTCAATTCGGTCGATTTCAAAAGTTACCGTTTCATCTTCGAAATCAACTTTGTATCCAACATTGCCATCGAAACCAATGATTTGAGCGCTTGACATATTTGGCTGAATACACAGCACAAGAACAAGAATGAATATCTTTTTCATGGCTTTTTATGCAAAAATAATTCTGTATTGAATCAAAATCCAATAAATATGATAAAAAACATTGTTCATCATAAAAATATAGTTATACCTATGAAAAATAAAAAAAGGTTGCCGGTGTAAACCAGCAACCTTTCGGAAGTAACATTTGTTATTCAACCACAAGCCGGCCATTGGCAATATGGCCATTTTCGCCTTCTATTCTGTAGAATAGTAAACCTGAGAAGTTGTCAGGGAGAACAATAGTTTGAAGTGGTTCTGATAGCTTAACTGTCATGAATTCTCTTCCCGCAAGGTCAAAGAACGAAATAATTTCATTGCCTATGAAATTGCTAATGCTAATTTGGATCACACCATTG
>CAZLHV010000285.1:0-3221 GCA_964559205.1 uncultured Bacteroidaceae bacterium | reverse complement strand
ATGAAAAAAAAATGGAAAGATGATGGGATACCAATTCTTTGAATTCTCTGCCCTACACCCACCAACCCTCATCCTCCAATTCCCTTCCATCCCAATCTCAAAAACTTGTTTAAATTTAATCCCTTTCCCATTATCCATTATTGAAAAACCTAATATATCGTGTCGCAGCAACCCGCTTTTCGTCATCCTGATGCCGATCAAGATCTGGAAAGCGGGTTTTCGAAGGTTTGTACGAGATTTTTGATTACCAGCCTGTTAGATTCTGAAACCAGTTCAGAATGACAAAAGGCTGGAGTACAGTGTTTAAGATAATATCTTCATGATAATCCTTTCCAATTAATGGGGTGTTAAGCCAATTACAAAGCTTGATCTCTGTTGCGTATGCCTATAGTGTGTTGCGACGATTATGTTCTCACAAAAGTGGTAATTATTATTTAAACATTTGCTAATTGAATTATGGTTCATTTTTGTTTATATTTTTGAGGAAAAAACATGAAAACTATTGTTTTCTCTTGCTGTCTGATGATTATTTCATGTGTTGATGCGCAAGTCAGCGATCAAATTGTAAATAAATATTTGACCGGCCGCGATTGGGTACTCATTGCAGAAAAACAATCAGTCGAAAAGGAATACTATGAGTATGATGATTTGGGATACTTCAGATTTCAAAATGGAAATACCGGAATTATCAATTATGTTTCGGAAACAGAAGATGAGGATTATACCTTTGAATGGGAATATAGCAATGGATATCTTGTTCTCAAAGATGAAGATGAAGAGTTTTTTGATGAGGAATTGAGTGGTCGTATCGAATATATGGACAGTACTCGTTTTACATTTAAGGTTCTGGATCCGCAAATTACGTATTTGTATTTTCAGGAACGGAAAAATGTAAAGGCAACCGACATCAGTTTGTATGAAAAAGCGGTTGAATCAAAAACTCGTGAAGCATATGAGAATTACTTAAACACAATGCCTTATGGAAAATACTATGAAAGTATATTGATACTATTGAGTGAATCCGAATGGGAAATTGTAAAATATAGTAATGATATTGAAAAGCTTGAAGAATTTTGCGAAAAGTATGAGGACACTGATTACTATAACAAGGCAAAAGATCGTATTGATGAACTGCGTTGGGAGCAATGCAAAAAAACGGGAACCATGGAATCATATGCCGAATACATTGTTAATGCGAATCCATATCGTGCTGCTCATTTAACAGAGGCATATGCAAAATATGAGGATTTTTTATGGCAGGAAGTAAAATCGGCAAACACGATTGAAAATTATTCCGAGTATTTAAGGATTTATCCTGATGGAAAATATTCCGGAGAGGCAAATGATCATAAGAAATATCTCGAAGCAGTGAAAACAAACAGCATTGGTTCTTATACGGGTTATTTGAGTAGCTATCCTTACGGAAAGCATGTCAATGAGGCAAATGAAAAGCTCATTAGCGCATATGTTTACTGGGGAAATAAAAATTATCAGTTGTTCATTGATTCCAAAGGAGCTACCATTGCTGAAGGTGAAACACCTATGAATATTAAACTTATGGAGTATATTGACGAAGCAATAAAATACTATTTGCGATTGATCAATGAATACCCAAGTGACGAGCGAACAATGGAACTGAAAAAGACAAAATACGCAAATGCATGCTTTTATAAAGGAGAACTGCTCTTTGCAAAAGGAAGTTTTTCTGAAGCAATAAAGAATTATGAAACATATTTGTTTTATAGCAGCGAAGGAAGTTTTACAAGCGATGCTAACCTGAAAAAAGGACAGGCAGAAAGAATCATTCGAAAACAAAACCAACCCGATTTGCAATTCTTCCAGTACAATGCAACAATTCGTTCTCCATTAGGCATTGCATATGGTGTAGCTAACAAATCAAGCGTTGGTGCATTTTTAGCCTTGAAGTTTAATCCGGGCGTTCTTCATGGAAACTCTTACTATACTTACGATGGCCATAATTTTATCGGGAATGTCTTTGAACCAAGACCTACTGGGAATGAGATAAAAGGTAGTTTTTCATTATCAGCAGGAATGGTTGTTGTGATGAGCTATCCAATTTCCGCCTGGGTGAGTATGGGATACTATTATGAGAACGTTATCATGGAAGTTGATGAATATGATAATGGAGAATTCTATGAAACAAAATGGATTCGGGATGAAAGCAGAACCTTAGATGGTGTTGAAAATGGCATTGGTCTTATGTTGAATAGTCGTGACATTTCATTGTTGTTTGGTGTGAATTTGGTGAATATGAAAAACGCAACGGTTAATTTTGGTATTGGCTGGACATTTTAAGAATTCTTTCGTATTTATGTTTTGAATCGCTGTGCTAAATAAACATGCATTGCGATTTTTTTATCCAACGATATGGTATGAAGGACAGTGAAATGATTGTCAGTTATTGTATATCCGAATATTATCCTAAAAATGCAGTTGGATGATATCTATGCAATATAATATACAGACATACAGATGTTTGAAAAGTGTGTTCTGTGAAAAATTTCTTCTTATGAGTTTAACCGGATAATCAATATCGATAGCCCTCGAAAAAAATCGTACCTTGCATAAAAAAAACAATGCTGCTTAAATATTTTTTGCCAACCGTTCTCATTTGCAATATCATGTATGGTGTTTCTGCTCAAAAATCGCTTGAACCATTTCTGGTTTCGGTTGATAGCGTTAAGGCAGTTCAATATTTCAATCAGGCCGATACCCTCGCATTAAAAGCTGATATGTACATGGAAATTTTCCGTGATGAACCGGGCATGAATGTTTTTTGTGACCTGAATAGCGATGGTTTTACTGATTTAATGGTTGCGCAAATGATGATGGGGCAGTACCACTACTTCTTTTTTCCCGGAATATCAGGCGATTCGATCGGATCACCATCTTTGATTGCCGGACCCATACATGCAATTGTTCTTAAACCTCACGATCCCAGACCTTCTTTGCATGTTTCTGTATATCCATGTTGTGGTGGTGTTACTAATGTTGATCTGAGCTATAAATCATACATTTCCAATGATAATTGGATCATACTTGCCGATACTGTGATCGAGTATTTTGATGATTATTCAGATTATCTTTCACCTGAAATAAAGCTCGGCACGTTGTCATTACAAATGAACGATGTACCGTTGTTGCTTACACTGCAACAAGACAGCATGTACTCTCCAGAAGAGTTGAATTATAATTTGTTC
>CAZLHV010000284.1:0-3241 GCA_964559205.1 uncultured Bacteroidaceae bacterium | reverse complement strand
TTGCAAGCAAGCTTGGGAATTTGCAGAAACAACCATTGATAACGGCTTTTGCATTCCTAATTCACTTTGAGTTCTTTGTGCGATTCTTGGAGGTCTTTGTGCTAAAAAGTAGAATGATTCTCAGACATTCACTTAGATTTTTGAAGTAATATTCTGATTTCTAATCCTTCTCAATTTGTGAATGAAACATTAAACAGGCAAAAGCAAAACCAACCGTTCACCCCTGAAAACCAACCATTCGTCCCTGCCACAACCTTTTGTCACAAGCAATTGCGTTACAGCCCATTACCCTTGTTCACGCGATACATTGGGCGTAATTTTACCTTCACATTGCATCAAACAACCTTATTATGAAAATGACAAAAATCTTTTGTGTAGCAGTTTGTTGGGGACTTCTGCTCACAGCCGGAACAGCGGTGTCGCAGGTGACATTGTATTCCGAAAACTTTTCAGACCTGCTGATCGATTCCAAGGGCCAGAACGGGGCAACCTACGACATGACAGGTGTGACCAACTGGAGCATTAACGTGGCGGCCGGTGCACCCTTTGCAGCAGGCGACTACTTTTACGTAACAGGCGGCCAATTTTTTGTGCAGGATGCTGATGGCGTTAGCGAAGCCAATCCCTGTTACTGGGAATCAAGCACCGTCGACATCTCATGTTATACCAATGTCACCGTTTCGGCCGATTTAATTGTGAATACCAGCGGTATTAGTTCCAACTACGTCAGAATGTATTATTCGCTCGATGGTGGTGCCTTTACAGCGGTTGGGACAAGCATTGCCGGAAATGGAGCCAATGCAACAAGAACAGCATCAGGTCTTTCAGGTTCTACCATTAAAATCAGAATTGCATATTGGGGAACCAGTTCAACCGGATCGATGCGTCACGACAACGTTCTGATTACCGGTGTTGAAGGATATCCCACGCTTCAGGCGAGCGGACTAACTCTGACCAATTACACCGGCACATCGATTGATCTGAGCTGGACGAATGGCAATGGTGACATGGTGCTTGTGGTTGCTAAGCCCACCACGGCTTCGCTGGTTGATCCGGTGAAAGGCTCCAGTTACACTGCTGACGCCAATTATGGATCGGGCAGTACCACCGGTGTTAACAATTACGTGGTGTATAACGGAAGCGGAACCTCGTTGAGCATTACAGGACTCAGCAGCGGAACAGACCATGATTTTGCCGTTTATGCCTACAATTCGGCCTGCCCATGGTATAACACCAGCGAGCTGTTTGGATCGACCCTTTGTACCCCACCTACCACTCAGTGTTCGGGAGTCACGCTTTCGGGAATTACAGCCAACAGCATGGATGTGAGCTGGACCAACGGCAATGGCAATGCTACACTGGTGGTTGCACGACCTACCGCCACATTGCAGGCCGACCCCACAACCGGAACATCGTACACGGCAAACAATGTCTATGGCATGGGCTCGACCACCGGAACAGGCAATTATGTTGTCTATTCAGGTGGCGGCACAAGTTTCACCTTAACGGGACTTACCAGTGCCACCAATTACACCATTTCGGTGTATACCTATTTTTCAGCCACAAATTGCTACCACCTGAGCGAAGCCACATCAGCAGCGACCACACTCACGCTGGCAGCACCCTACGAGATGGACAACATCAACGGTTCGATCATCAACACCTGCTCGGGTACATTCACCGACGCTGGTGGCGCTGCCGCTTACGGCAATAACGAGAATTTTACTGCGACATTTGTGTCATCATCAGGCCTGCCCCTGAAATTCGATTTCAGCACGGCGGGTTCTTTTGATATTGACGTAGCAGGCGATACCTTATTCTTTTACGATGGCATGGCCGCTACCGGAACACCGATTGCCATTCTCACTTATTTGGATGATAATACCCAAACTACGTATTCATCACAGCTGGTCATCAACACTTTGAGTCCTGCTGTTACCGTTCGCTGGAAATCGAATGCCAGCGGAACCGATGCAGGCTGGTCAGCATCCATCAGCTGCGGCAATCCACCGATTTGTGCAAGCAATCCACCGGCAGCTGATATTTTTGGACAGGCCACAGCCATGTGCAATATTGCAAACTATTGCGGCACCACTTCTTCGTATTATGGTGAAGACACCCCGTACAACCTGATTGGCGGCGGCGTTTGTCCGGCACCGGATGATGGCATTTTTAGTGCAACCATCGAAAATAATTCATGGCTGAAATTTGAGGCATTGGCCACATCAGCTACTTTTGATTTCAATGTTACAGGCGGCTCATGTATGTCAGGAATACAGGTGGGTGTGATGGCTTTCAATTCAGCCACTTCGACTTTCTCGTTAAAATCGCCCTGCGCACTCACCGACGGAGGTCAGCTGGGAGCCTTTACCGTTACCGCCACAGGATTGACGGTTGGAGAAACGTATTATCTGCTGATTGATGGATACGCTGGCGATAACTGCGATTATACCATCGGTGTCAATACCGGAGTTGCTGTGGTCAACGCTGGACCCGATCAGGCTGTATGTACCACCACAGCTACCTTGGCTGCAACCTCAACCCTGAACGCCGGAACATGGACACGTATCAGTGGAAGTGGAACCATCACCGATCCTAATGATCCCAACACCACAGTAACAGGATTAGGATTAGGACCCAATGTTTTTCAGTGGACCACCACGACCGATTTGTGTGGAAGCATTTCGGACGAAGTAACCATTACAAGTTCAAGCTGTTTACCTGTGACCCTCACTTCGCTTCAGGCCACTTGTACTTCGTCGCAGACCACCACGGTTTCATGGACTACCGCCAGCGAAAGCAATAACGATTATTTTGTGGTAGAAAGAAGTGACAACAACACAGATTTTGTTCCGGTATGCACCGTTGACGGCGCCGGAAACAGCAATACAGTGCAACAATACTCAGCAGGCGACACCCTGAATCATGAAGGAGATTATTATTATCGTCTTCGTCAGATTGATTTTGACGGAACCGTGACCCTTACACAATCGGTAGCCGTAAGCACCGGTCTTTGCAGCAACAATCTTCAGGTGAGCAACATCAGCTTTAGCCCTGAAGGAGAAATTGGCTTCGACATCCAAACCCTATCAGGTGGTGATTGCCGGATCATGTTGTATGATGCTGCAGGACGCAGGGTGTTTGCCGGTCAGGTTGTGCTTGAAGAAGGCAGCAAAAGGGTCACTGTACAGGTCAGCGACATCAGCCGTGGCATTTATTTGCTGGTGATTGAACACAGCGA
>CAZLHV010000283.1:1766-3253 GCA_964559205.1 uncultured Bacteroidaceae bacterium | reverse complement strand
CGCATTAAAGGCCAAAAAGATGAAGTTATTAAACATTTCATGTTACATAGTTGTTGCTTTTTATTCATTGTAAGAAACTAATTTTCTTACTTTTGCAGACAATCAAAACAAAAAATCACAGAACGAATATGGCGACGATCAAACGTGTGTATACATTCGGAAATAAAAAGGCCGAAGGAAAAGCTGACATGAAAAATCTGCTTGGCGGAAAAGGTGCGAACCTTGCTGAGATGAATCTGATTGGATTACCGGTTCCTGCCGGATTTACCATAACCACTTCGGTGTGTAATGAATATTACACCCTTGGTGAAAAGAAGATGAAAGATGTTTTAAAAAAGGAAATCACTGACGGGCTGAAATATATCGGTAAGGTGATGGATGCAGGATTCGGTGACAAGAAAAATCCTTTGCTGTTATCAGTTCGTTCCGGAGCACGTGCTTCGATGCCCGGAATGATGGAGACCATTTTGAATGTTGGTTTAAATGATGAAACCCGAGATGCATTGATTAAAAAAACCAAGAATCCGCGTTTTGTTTATGATAGCCAGCGCAGACTCATTCAAATGTATTCTGATGTGGTTATGGAGAAGGCTGCCGGAATCGAGCCGGCTGAGGGCAAAGGAATTCGCCATCAACTTGAGAAGGAACTCGAGAAAATGAAGGAAGCCAAACATGCGAAATCTGACACAGATCTGAACGCAGAAGATTTGAAAAAGCTGATTGACATCTACAAGAAGAAAGTGAAGGAAGTCCTCGGAAAACCTTTTCCTGAAGATCCGATGGAGCAGTTGTGGGGAGCAGTGTTTGCCGTGTTCAGAAGCTGGAATGGAAAACGCGCCATCAGTTACCGTAAAATTGAAGGTATTCCGGGTGACTGGGGGACTGCTGTAAATGTGCAGGCAATGGTCTTTGGTAACATGGGAGAATCGTCGGCAACCGGCGTGGCATTTACCAGAAATCCTGCCACCGGCGAGAACTATTTTTATGGCGAATGGTTAACCAATGCTCAGGGCGAAGATGTGGTTGCCGGTATCAGAACTCCTAACCCGATTAACGAAGTTGGAAAAAACGAACACAACCGCAAACAGGTCAGTCTTGAGAAAGGCATGCCTGTGGTATATAAAGAACTCGACAAAATTCAGAAGAAACTTGAGAAGCATTACAAAGATATGCTTGACATTGAGTTCACCATTCAGGACGGACGTTTGTGGATGCTTCAGTGCCGGGTAGGAAAGCGAAATGGAACTGCTGCTGTGAAAATGGCACTTGATATGGTTGATGAAAAACTGATTTCTGAAAAGGATGCAATTTTACGTGTCAACCCTTCTCAGCTCGACGAGTTACTTCACCCTATTTTGGACGCTGCTGCTGAGAAAAAGGCAAAAATCATTTCCAAAGGTTTGCCTGCAGGTCCTGGTGGCGCTGTAGGAAAAATTGTCTTCACATCCAAAGATGCCATTGAGTTTCAGAAAAAAGGCCAGAAATGC
>CAZLHV010000283.1:103-1756 GCA_964559205.1 uncultured Bacteroidaceae bacterium | reverse complement strand
GTGGCTGGGGAAAGTGTTGCATTGTTGGTGCCGGTGAACTCCAGATTGATGTTCACAAAAAAACCATGAAATCGGCTGGTGTGACTTACAAAGAAGGTGATGTGGTTTCACTCAACGGAAGCAAGGGTCATGTTTATGAAGGTGAAGTTGCGATGGTGAGTGCAGCCGAAAATAAATATTTTGTACGCTTCATGAAAATGGTTGATAAATACCGCACCATGAATGTACGCACAAACGCTGATACACCTGAAGATGCTGCAAAAGCAATTGAGTTTGGTGCTGAGGGAATAGGACTTTTCCGCACCGAGCACATGTTTTATGGTAAAGGAAGCGAGAAGGCACTCTTTGCTCTACGCAAAATGATCATCAGTGCAGGAAGCACTGAAAGACAAAAAGCACTTGATGAATTGTATACATATGTCAAGGCTGATATTAAAGGTACACTTGAGGCAATGAAGGGCTATCCGGTTACGATCCGTACGCTTGATCCACCGCTTCATGAATTTGTACCTCACAAAGAAGAAGCAAGAAAAGAGCTCGCAAAAAGTCTGAATATTTCTCTCGATGAATTCAGCAAGAGGGCAGATTTATTGCACGAAAATAATCCGATGATGGGACATCGCGGTGTGCGACTTGGCATTACTTATCCTGAGATTACCGAAATGCAAATCCGTGCAATTTTCGATGCTACAGCTGAGCTTCTGAAATCGAAAAAGAAGGCATTTCCCGAAATCATGATACCGGTAACCTGTGTCGAAACTGAATTGAAGCATCAGTATGATATTATTACCAAGGTGTATCAGGATGCATTAAAACGCCATAAGTTGAAGGAAATTCCTCATTTAGTGGGCACCATGATTGAGATTCCACGTGCAGCTTTGAATGCCGATAAAATGGCTCGCTATGCACAATTTTTCAGTTTTGGAACCAACGACCTTACTCAAATGACCTTTGGATTTTCACGCGATGATATCGGTGGATTTTTACCCGACTATCTTGATAAGAAAATCCTTCCGGTAGATCCTTTCCAGGTCATTGACCGCGACAGCGTAGGCGAGTTGGTGAAAATTGCCGTGGAGCGTGGACGTACAACAAATCCGAAATTGAAATTAGGCATTTGTGGTGAACATGGAGGTGAACCCAATTCTGTTGAATTCTGTTTCAATGCCGGATTGAATTATGTCAGTTGTAGTCCGTTCCGTGTACCGATTGCCCGACTGGCTGCTGCTCAGGCTGCAATTAAAGCCGGAAAAGTGAAATCAGGCAGTCAGAAATCAAAATTAAAAACCAAGGCCGCTAAAACAGTGGTGATGAAAGCCGAAATATCAAAGTCGGCTGCGAAGAAGGCAGAGGCCCAAAATACTGTTTCAATCAAACCAACAAAAACCCTTATGAAAAAAACAGAAACCAAAACCGTGAAAGCAGCCGTTAAAAAAACCGCTGTTGTAAAAGCTGAAGTTAAAACAGCTGAACCTAAAAAAGAAGAAGCAAAGAAAGCTGTAGTGAAAAAAGCTGCTCCTGCAAAGAAAGCTGCTGTGAAAAAAGCTGCTCCTGCTAAGAAAGCCGCTGTGAAAAAAGCTGCTCCTGCAAAGAAAGCTGCTGTGAAAAAAGCTGCTCCTGCAAAGAAAGCTGCTGTGAAAAAAGCTGCTCCTG
>CAZLHV010000282.1:0-3264 GCA_964559205.1 uncultured Bacteroidaceae bacterium | reverse complement strand
GTGCTCTTCCGATCTATCGTTGAAGTTTTTTGCTCCGGCACGAATGAGGCTGATGCCGCCAATGTCGATTTTTTCAATCAGGTCGGCTTCTTCGCTCGTTTTTTTCAAAGTGTCTTCGAAGGGATACAGGTCAACCACAACGAGATCAATCGCGCGGATGTTGAATTCCTTTGCCTGCGCCAGATCGTCGTTGTTGTCGCGGCGATACAAAATCCCGCCAAAAACAGCAGGATGCAGGGTTTTTACACGTCCATGAAACACCGGAGGATAGCCTGTTAATTCAGAAATGTCGGTGACCGGAACCCCCAGTTTTTGAATAAAATCAGATGTGCCACCGGTCGAAAACAGGGTTACGCCTAGCGAATGCAGACGTTCAATGATTGGTTCAAGCCCCGTTTTGTCGTAAACGGAAATGAGTGCTGAGGAAATTTTTTTTACGCCCTGCATATTGAAAAACAGAAATTAAGCTTTAGAATTCAGGGCGCAAAGGTACGCTAATTTACCTTATAAAAAAGAAAATTATGGAATGGCCTTTACCTTCGTCAATGAAAATGAGCTTTGGCCTCGAAGGCACGGACACTTAAAATCAGAATCGATAAAGTGCTGATCATTATTTGCAGGGCGGCTGAGAAAACACGGTATTTTCGTTTTGAATCATTTGCGTAAGTCTATTTGCAATGCAGCTCCATTCAAAATTTTCGAAAATCAGCCGGATTGGCTCTTCGAAGTTAATGTCCTGATGATACATCAATCCTTTCAAAGCGCGGACTGAATTGGAATTTGAATATTTTTTCTGATAGGCATCTAGCATGTCGCGGAGTGATAGCTTTGTTGATAGAAATGCAATATCAATAAAATCCTTTAAACGTGTTCCGTTATCGGCTATGGCAGCGAGTTTCATAGCAGCAATGTCGGGCATGGAATATAGTCGTACAGTCAATTCTTCGATAAAATTTTCCTGTAAACGTGGATAATCATGTGTTATAAAATCTGTTTTAATACCTTCAATGGATCCTTTCAATGCGTTTTTCTCCAGAATGTCGCCTTTGAAATTATACGATGAAATCAAATAATTTTCGAGTACCGGCGCATCGAATTCATGATCAGAAAACAAGTCCAGATCTATGCTCACGCGATGTCCGATATAGAGCGACAACGCTGTTCCACCGGCCAGACTGAATGATGCAAGTTTCTGGTCGTTCATCAGTTGCTTCAGCAGCGCAAATGTTGCAGCATTTATTGTTTGAGTGTGCAGCATTTCAATTCTTCTTTTTTCAATCCAAAAAAAGCACATACAAAGGTGATGTCTTTGTCGGACAAATGCGGTATTTCGCGCATGATGCCGCGGATGTTTTCCAGGCCACCATACAGCTGCAGAATGGCGTAAAAATCATTCAGCCATCCGCGTTCAATCACGCGCTGAACGACCACTACGCGCATTTTTTTCCAGTCGAAATTATTCATATTGTATTCCCACAGCAACGAGGGCGTTACCGTGCATGGCTGATGTTCATGCCAATTGTCGAAATACATGTGCAGCGTTTTATGCAAAGATACGAAATTGGTTGATTGCCACAAAGGCTCGAAGACACAAAACAGGATAATCATTTTTTCACATTTTTGCTACAAGAAAAATTACCCCGTGCCTTTGTGTCCTTGTGGCAAAACGCTACTCCTTCACAAACTTCCCCCGCAAAACCTTTTCGCCGCGCGCTTCTATGAAATAAATGCCCGCCGGCAACTCACTGATGTTTATTTTGTAAACCCCACTCTCAGTTGTCATCCTGAGCGGAGTCAAAGGATAGACCATTGAACCCAATGCATCATACACAAACAAATCGTATTCACCATTCTCCGGCAATACACAGTTGATGATATCGGATGCAGGATTTGGATAAATAACGTATTGTTCCGTGTCTTTATCTAAAACAGAATTAACAAAGTCACAATATTCTACAGCATTGGTACTGTATAGTACCTGAATGCTATCAGAAATACATCTAAATACACCGCCTTCGTTTGCATCAACAATACAATCAATGTATTCAGGAAAAAAGTAATCATCAACAGGACCAATTCCTTCAATTATTTTTCCATGTAATCCAACAGTAGAACCGAAAACAGGAGTTACAGAAATCCATTTTCGGTTAGACCCCTGAATTAGCTGAAGTCCTATGCTATCAACAACTGCCATTCCTGTCGAATCGCAACTTTGACTTATTGGATTCTTTTTTCTGAACACAACAGTATCTCCTACCGCTGCATCAAAATTAAACAATAAAACAGCTTGATTGTCAATAAGCCGATAAACGCTATCATTCTTCCATAATAAATACTCATTATCAAGATATGTCGTATCATAAATTCCAGGCCATGCATACTCAATTTTAATTTTTTCCAAAACCTGAAAATTCTCTAAGCCTATTGTCGTATCTTTAATGTGATTGAGTTTGACATATCCTATTGAGTAACTTGATTGATATGAAAAATACCAAGCACCACCAATAGGCTGAGCTATTGAAATGATAGCGATTAAAGCTAAAACAGAAGTAAACGATACTCTGATCATGATTTTTCCACAAATATACACTCTTCTCGCAAAAAGTCAGCACATATGCACGAATGATTCACATGAAATTGCAAATACAATAGCTGTGTGGTTGTTTAGGCGCTCTAAATCGCGCCTCTACATTTACCACACTTTTGAACTTTACGAACTTTATGAACTTTCCACTTTATACTCTCAGCGCTCCAATCAGCTCCGACACCTGTTTCACGCCCTGGCGGTCGCAGTATTCGTTGATGCCATTCACGATTTCTTCGGCAACGGATGGATTGATGAAATTGGCGGTGCCTACCTGAATGGCAGTGGCGCCGGCCAGCATGAATTCAATGGCATCGGTGGCGTTCATGATGCCGCCCAGTCCGATGATCGGAATTTTAACCGCTTTCGAACATTGCCACACCATGCGCAGCGCCACAGGTTTGATGGCCGGGCCCGACAATCCGCCGGTGACGGTGGAAAGTTTCGGTCGGCGGGTTTCCGCATCAATAGCCATTCCCATGAGGGTGTTGATGACCGATACGGAATCGGCGCCGCAGTCTTCGGCGGTTTTTGCAAACTCCGCAATGTTGGTTACATTGGGCGAAAGCTTCACCATCAGGTGCTTATGATAAACTTTTCTGACTTCACTAACCACCGCAGCAAGAGTAGGACAGCTGGTGCCAAAAGCCATGCCCCCCGACTTCACGTTAGGGCAACTC
>CAZLHV010000281.1:0-3359 GCA_964559205.1 uncultured Bacteroidaceae bacterium | reverse complement strand
GAAACCAACAATCCATTCACCACCAATATTGCTTTGAGGAACTCCCTGTTGTCCGGTTTGACGCACCAGCGTTTCGGCTGCATCGGGATCTGCAGCAACATTCACTTCGGTATAACGAATGCCGTTTTTGTTGAAATAGCTCTTAAGGCGTGTACACCAACTGCAACTTGGGGTAGTGTAAACAGTTACATCAGGCTGGGAACTTTCACCATCACTGACAGCCCTGAATGAAACACCTTCTGCAACATTGCGGTAAAAAACCGCGCTGTTACAACCTTTAAATGTGTTGAGCAGTTTTCCGTCACGAAATGCCATTAATACAGGAACCGAAGTAATATTGTACACACTGTGAATATCGCGTGTATTGTTTACATCCACATAGAACAATGTGTGGTCGCTGCTTTCTGATGAAAATTCACGAAAATGCTTTATCGCACATTCGCTTTGTTCGCTTCCGCTTTTCATTAACAGCACAAACATCGATTCGTGCTGCTCAAGCTTGCTGTCAAGTTTGGCTTTCGATGTAATTTCTTCCATGTCCGTCAATTTTTGTTCTCAACCATGAATTTTATGCCACACCAAATGAAATGCTAAGCTTATTTAATTGAAAAACTGATGTTTACCTTCGTG
Organism: uncultured Bacteroidaceae bacterium; assembly: GCA_964559205.1. Taxonomy (GTDB): domain Bacteria; phylum Bacteroidota; class Bacteroidia; order Bacteroidales; family DTU049; genus GWF2-43-63. The sequence goes on along the minus strand of CAZLHV010000281.1, from coordinate 2,729 downwards.
TTTAGACAACTGTATAAATCTCGCTGTGTCAAATTGGCGTAAATGAGTGTCATTGTGTCGGATTTGTGGGTTTGCATGGTTTTTATTATCTTTGTAAGCAATAATTGAGGCCATGAAATTTAAGATGTTCCATATTCCCAAGCCGCGGCAATTTAATTACAAGCCGCAGTTTTACAATCCGGAAGAAGAAAACACATTCTCTGCATCGCGCGATAGCAGATCCGATGCATTTAGATCATGGCACCGGGAAACTGACCGTCTCAGAAGGCGACAAGGCATAAATATTCTGTTGTATGTCGCTTTGGTAGTTGTGCTGTTGCTGTTTATTTTTCTTTGATTTTCTATGTCAGGTATCATTCGTTTATTGCCCGATGCTGTTGCCAATCAGATTGCAGCAGGCGAAGTTGTTCAGCGTCCAGCCTCGGTGGTGAAAGAACTGCTGGAAAACGCTGTCGATGCCGGAGCAACAGCTGTTGATTTGGTGATTAAAGATGCCGGAAAAAGTCTGATCCAGGTCATAGACAACGGTGCTGGAATGAGTGTTGCTGATTCCAGAATGGCATTTGAACGACATGCGACCTCGAAAATATCACGTGCCGACGATTTGTTTGCCATCCGTTCATTCGGTTTCCGAGGTGAGGCCCTTGCTTCCATCGCATCGGTGGCCAGAGTTGAATTAAAAACACGCCAGCCTGACGACGAAGCCGGAACACGTATTGTCATTGAAGGATCAAAATTCATCAATCAGGAGCCATGCGCCTGTCCTTCAGGTACAAATCTGCAGGTAAAGGATCTCTTTTATAATATCCCAGCCCGACGGCAGTTCCTTAAAAGCGATCAGGTTGAAATGCGCCATATATACGATGAATTTCACCATGTGGTTTTACCGAATGCCAAGCTTCGCTTTCGATTGCTCGATGGCAACAAGGTCATCATGACTCTTGATCCGGGAAACGCTGTGCAGCGCATAGTGGGGGTTTTCGGGAAAGCCTACCAGCAAAGACTTATTCCATTAAGTCAAGACACCCAGTACGTCAGCATCACAGGCCATGTGATTAAACCTGAATATAGCCGGAAGACCAGAGGTGAGCAATTCCTTTTCGTCAACAACAGATTTATCCGAAGCCCATATATTCAATCTGCAATCCGAAATGCTTATTCCGGACTTATTGCCGATGACGCTTTTCCCGGCTTTTTCATTTTTATCAACATCGACCCGTCGGAAATCGACATCAACATACATCCTACAAAAACCGAGATTAAATTTCGCGATGAAAGAATGGTGGCATCGTTGATCGCAAGCACCGTCAGACGAGCCCTCGGAACCAATAACATGATGCCTGCCATCGATTTCGAGACCGAACAGAGCATTGATCTTTCACTCGATCCCACACGCGAAGTGAAAATACCAACCATTCATGTTGACCCCGATTTCAACCCGTTCCGAAATTCGGTACAACCTGTCGATTTTACACTTCCAAAGGAGCAGCCAATTGCTCAATTGCCGTTTGAAAAGACCTCCAACCGAACTCATTTGTTCGAAAGCGCTTTTAGCTCTGCCGAGATTCCGGAATGCGACGATCTGAGCCCCTCCGAAACTTACCTTCAAATCGGCAGACGCTTTATAGTAAGTTCCGTAAAATCAGGTTTGCTTCTTGTCGATCAGTCAGCTGCACATCAGCGGATTGTTTTCGACGAGCTGATGAATACCACCAGAAATACCTCAAGAAACTCAAGGCTTCTGATGTTCCCTGAAACGATTACCTTAAACGCTTCTGATGCGGAAACAATGGCCGAAATCAGCGATGAACTCAATGAGAAGGGGTTTGTAATCTCACAACTTGGCCGCGACATGTTTAGCGTGAGTGCAATACCCGATCATTTGGACCTGAGAGGAATGTCCGTGACTCATTTGCTTGAAGGTGTGCTGGAAGAGTTTAAATCGTCCGGTTCTGTGAAATCCAATATGACTGAATCGGTCATTTTGTCAATGGCAAAGAAATTGTCGGTCAAACATGGACAGTTTTTAAACCGAGATATGATGCAGATGATCATTGCACGCCTTTTCGCTTCCTCTAATCCCGAAACAGCCCCGGATGGCCGATCGATTTACCGAATCATCGATGGAGCACGTCTGGCATCACTCCTGACATAAACATTGACCAAATGAATGACTATTACCGTCCAGGCGGCTTTTCCATACTCCCTCCAGTAGTAAAAAACCTGCTCATTATTAATGTGCTGTTTTTTCTCGCCAAAGCAGCTCTTGCGACTAAAGACATTGACCTCGATCCAATTTTTGGACTCAGCTGGATTGAATCTGAAACATTCCGTCCATGGCAGTTCATCACCTACATGTTCATGCATGGTGACCTAAGCCACCTCTTCTTTAATATGTTTGCCCTGTGGATGTTTGGGTATTTGATCGAAAATTTTTGGGGACCAAAGCGATTTCTCGTTTACTATTTTATCACCGGCATTGGAGCTGCTCTGGTTCAGCTCTCTATTAACTGGTACGAACTTAGCCAAATAAAGAATGTGCTTGACCTTTATGCCGGAAATGCCAATATCACAGATTTCAAATCAATTGTGGAAGCGTATTTTGCCTCGCCCGAGAATGTCGATACTGCGAATAATTTGTTACGAAATTGGAGCATGAGACCCGATGATCCAGCTTTGGCTGTTCAAAGCATTGGTCAGTTGCAAGATATGCTTCAGTGGCGCATGTC
>CAZLHV010000280.1:1929-3360 GCA_964559205.1 uncultured Bacteroidaceae bacterium | reverse complement strand
TACGAAACCATTGAAGAGCTTAAAGCACAGGTTCAAATACTTCAGAAGCAACTTTTAGAAATGCAAAACCAACAGTAAGATGAATTCATTCAGATTTCAAATTGCACTTTTTCTATTTCTTCTTGGGCTCAGCTCAATTTCATATGCGCAAAAAGGAATGCTACAGACGGGTAGTTCTCAATGCTCATATCTTTTTAAGCCTTCAAATGCTGCTGAATTAAACGACAGTATTCGAAGTCATTTTGCGATAAAATTCAATCCAATTCAATGGTTGTGGGACGAATATCGGTTTTTCGTCGAATTGCCTATATGTGACAAAGGGTCTTTAAACTTTCGTTTAGGCTTCAATAATGCCTCATTCTTACCGACTGAAAGTCGGCATACAAAAACAGATTATCAATATTGGAATAGCTCGATAAACAGCTATGATACAATTAACTATTCATCAAATGGTTATTGCCTTGGCATTGGTTACAACTATTATTTTGGGAAAAACAATTATATTCAGCCTTCTTTTATGTTTAAAGAATATTGGTATGAGTTTTCGACTTTAGACCATTGGCTGGATGCTGCAGGCAATGCATTCTGGTATGAATCAGAAAGAGAGCATAGAGATAGTTTTCATAAGAAAGTTTATTCGTTTGAAATTCGGTATGGAAAAATATTTTACATACATAAGATGCTCATAGATTTATTCGGAGGCTGTGGGGTCAGGTATAAATGGAGAAAAATGAGCATTATGAATGATTATGGCGTTAACTATGAGTCAGAGAATGCAAACTCAGTTCAAACGATGCGAACCCCCTCGTTATTTCTTGGATTAAATATTGGTTTTGTTTTAAAATAAATTGACATGAGTAAAATAAAGAAGAAATCATTTATTTTTTTTCTATTGTTTGTTTTTGTTGCAGCTCCTTCTTTTTGCCAGTTTCAATCAAACAAGGAAAAGTACTGGATTTACAGGGAGCGGCTAAAGAACTTCATAATTCCGACGGAGTTGGTTTCGGAAAATGGTTTTGATATTCCGGGACGAAATCGAAGCACAGGGGGCGAACTGTATTGGTCGGATGAACCTCGAATGATCGGTTATTATATTGCTACATTAGCCATGGAATATGATTTACTGATAAAGTCCGGACTGTCCTCAAGCAGCCCGGAAGTAATGCAAACAAAAAAGGATCTTTTTTTTGCAATCAATGCTATTAATCGTTTGGATTGGGAAGCAGAAGAATCGTGGGATTGTTCTGCCGGCTACGATGCCGGTAACATCAATGGATTCATGATCAGGGATGATGTCCCCTCTGAATTTTCCATCAATCAAGCCTACATTGATGCCCTAAACCAAAGCTGGGTGCCTCCTGTTGATGGGTATAGAGTCAAGTGCATTAACTCTTCGTATGTTGCATTTCTAAATCCCGGATCTGAAATGAG
>CAZLHV010000280.1:0-1829 GCA_964559205.1 uncultured Bacteroidaceae bacterium | reverse complement strand
ATGTTTTATTTCAATTTAATTTACGAATCGTTTTACAATTCCTCGTACGATTTCACACCAATTCCAATTGACCAACTGGCGCTGGAAAATATCCATAAAACCGGCTACACAGAATACGACAAGAAAAATTTCATGGCGGCCAATGAAATTGTTGCGGATAACTACACCATCGACAACTCACCTACGGAGGGCACAGGAAGGGTAGTTTTTGTAGCAGGAGAAAAAATAACTTTGAGCAATGGTTTTCATGTAACTGAAGGCTCGCAGTTTCATGGGTTTATTGATGGTTCAGTGGGGGCAATGACTTGCACAGAGCCAACAATTACCGATTGCAGCAGCCTTCTTTCCAATAATCGCATGGCTGAGCAAATTGAGTATTTCAAGCGCAAGGATTCTATCACAAACTTGATGATTTCGCAATACGTTCAAACTGAAACTAACAACGTCATCGTTAATACAGAGGTTTATTTGTCAGTAGTTCCAAACCCAAGTACAGGGATTGTTACAATCGAATCAAGTTTGAGCAATGCTGAGATAAACATTCTGACCTTAACTGGTGAAAATGTGTTTAAATATCAATATACTGACGGTAAGTATGAACTCGATTTGTCATTTCTGGAGTCAGGGGTTTATGTCCTAAGCATCCACAATAATGTTGGAACAAAATCGCTTAAGTTGGTGATTCAAAAGTAAAACGACCACAATGAGATTTTAGTCTAAGTTTGATGGCTGAAAATGATGAACTGCTAAAAAATGAGGAGTTGGAATGAGAAAATTTCTAATTTATAATATGACTTTGGCCTTGGCAATTGTGTTCGTGCCAAAGCTTCACTCCCAAACCCTCTCCATCCCCGACATAGGACAGGATTCTCTTGCTATTGTAGTTGAGCAAAGCATCAATGAAGCCAAGCAATTTTACGAAAATCTTGATCATAGCGGCATGCAAAGTAACCTGCTTTTTAATTACGGTTTTCTGATATTAAACGATCTTGAAGATTGGAATAATGGCGTGCCTGTAATGACGAGCCTACACAATTGGAAATATATGTACTCAGGTATTGACAACTCGATGTTTGGTGGTACACTTGGGTTGCCTGAGTTTTCTGCCATTGTTGACAGCAATACCGTTAAGGGAAAATATGCATCATCCTTAGTGGGCTTGTCCATAATCTTTTACAGGGGAGATTATTTACCCGATACCGTAATAAAAGACATGATGACAGCCAACGATTTTTCTAATCCTGCATATCAGCCGATGGATATATTTGCCGGTACAACTTTGCTGCAAAAAGTGTATAATGGTACAGTTTATTACCACTACTCACCAAACCTGTTATTTTCAAATATTAATGATGAAATTATTGAAATATTGGTTGATTTTGAGGATGGAAGCGGGTACAGGTTGTTAAACAAAGATTTGGAGCAAACGTATGTAATTAGCTATACTTCTGCCGGAGAAAAAAGCATACGATTTAAGGTATATACCGACAGTGATACATTGATTTCGTACTCAAGAATGAATATTGTTTCACTTCAATTGGAAGAACCTGATTTTATTGGAACTATTACTGCAGAAGATGCAGCATTTACGCTTTTCAATACAGCTAAATCAATTTCTGGCAGTTCGTTAAGCTGGGCAACTTATTCTTACAGGGAAGGGTGTGATGGGATATTAGATAAACCAGTAATCATCTGTGAGGGTTTTGATATTCTTGGAGATCAAACAATTGAAGACCTGGAAGCAAAATGGAGTAGCACCATAGCAGATTTGAGGGATAATGGATATGACATCTTTCTCGTGAATATTGAGACCCCTGAAAACGACATGT
>CAZLHV010000279.1:0-3410 GCA_964559205.1 uncultured Bacteroidaceae bacterium | reverse complement strand
AGCTCAGGGTGACAGCTCAATATGACATTGATTTTTCACCTCACCAACGTCACCGTTCCGCCTGTTCCTGCATTCATTCCCTTATTCATGATCAAATAGAGACTTGCTTCAATTGAATGAAGTCATTTACCGATGGCATGAAATGACAACCGCAGGCTTAGCCCCACATTCAGACTCAATTTCATAAACTTCTGCTTCTTTCCCGACGCTGCCCGCCTACGTTCAACATATAACAGTCTTTTTGGCCCAAGTGCATAGAGCTCAATCCAACCATCCTCCAAAATTATCCAATTAAACATCATTAATAATCTGTTTGTAGCAGAAAATTAACAATTATACAGTTTTCCATGATGTCATTCAGGTAAAAATACCTTGTGAAGGGTATCGCTGCATTTTAATTTCACCTAAAACCCCCTGCCCTATGAAAACAACGATCCTTTTCATTGCCATAACCTGTTTCATACTACGAGTACCAGCACAGGTGAAAATAGGCGACAACCCAGGCACCATCAACAGCAACTCTTTGCTTGAACTCGAAAGCGGAAGCAAAGGCTTTCTTGGTCCCCGCGTCGCCATCAACGATCTTGGCAATGCTGCTCCGCTCACTGCTCCGGTTCCCGAAGGCATGCTGGTCTATTCCGATGGCGGTTCGGTCACCGATGGCTATTATTACTGGGATGGCAGCAAGTGGGTCCGCATCCTAACTTCGGCCGATAAGCCAACCCTCACCATTAAAACAGCCAATGCCACGCTGACAAAATCTGAAACATTTGTTCTTGCCAGCAACGACATCACCATCACACTTCCAACGGTTACAGCCGCCGATAATGGTCTCGAAATCACCGTTAAAAACATTGGAACACATCGCGATCTGGTGTTGGTGCAGGGAAACGGAGGCGCACTGGTCGACGAATTCAGTCAAAGCTACCTTACACGATTTAAGGCAAGAACATTTGTGGCATACAATAGTGCATGGATCGTAAAAAACCGCGAGCCCAGACTCGAAAACATTTACGACGTATCGCCCAACGGCAGTTGGAGAAGCATCCAGGAAATGGTTGAGTTTCTCGAAGAACATATGTTCCGACCATCGGTCATCCGGCTTTGTGGTGGCGACTACGAAATCACTGAAACCATTCTCATCGACCTGCCTTACTCGCTGACAATTCAAGCTGTCTCTTATGGCACATCGAACATTTTCGCCGACGCAACGCTGGCCGGTAAGCCCATGTTCCGCTGCATCAGCGATACCTATTTCAAAATGCTCGATTTCACGTCCGAAACAGGCTATGGAACGTCTCCGGGCGAAGATGCCATTCGTTATGTAGGGGCAGGCACCTATAATGAAATAAAAGACTGCGTCTTTGATGGATTTTACAATACCATCCTTGATTCTACCAACGCCGAACTCTGGATTTTTGAGTGCGATTTCATGAATGCGGCCAACAACGCCGTACGCATCCATGGCAACGTGGCTGGTGCAAAAGTGCGCCTTTCGGAAACCGATTTCATGAGCTGCCACTGCGGTGTGAATATGAGCAAAGCATCGGCAGCCGAAGTTCAACTCAATGCCGGAGTGTATGATTGTGCTCTTGCAACCGATACTGCCATACTTTACAATTCGGCCAACTTCGGGTTTGATAAAATCATTATTCAAAACAACGCTTGGAACAACATCGGAAAATTTATCTATGGGTTTGACTTTTCACGAACCGACGGAAGGGATGCCAACGCCGAACTTGCATATAACGTTGGAATGGAAAACAAAACCCCCCACATGACCCTGAGTGTGAACAATTACAATACTGCACAAACACTGACAACCGCAGGCACCTGGTATAAATGCTCATGGACCAACACTTCGTCCTACGCCTGCAAATGGAAGGTTGAAGACAACAAAATGACCTATCTGACTTCAAATATCAGGGATGCATATGTGATAATCACTGGCAACTTGAGCTGCAACAGTTCAGGAAGAGTCATCTCAATCGGTTTGGTAAAAAATGGCAATTCATCAGTCCGCTATGGCGAATGCGACTTGAGAATTAATGCCTCAAACACTCCCACACCCTTCGCTACAGTGATTTACATCGAAGACCTCATGCAAAACGATTATTATGAGTTGTATTGCAAAGGAAGTTACTCCGGCATTACTGTTACCTTTCAGGATGTTCAATGGTACACCAGTACCCAATAATGGAGGAACATGCCATGAAAGCATCCATCATCGCTTTTTTTATCATGATCACGGGCTGTGCCCGCGCACAAATTGTGAACTCTGGAAACCTTCAACTGCATACAGGATCCAATGTGACAATTCTAGGTGATTTTACCAACAATGGCACATTCACCGACTCCGGGTCGGTCGTCCTGCTCAACGGTTCACTTCAGCAACATATCTCAGGCAGCGTGGCTGCAACCTTTCGCAACCTCACGGTCAATAATGCAGCAGGAGTGCAGCTTCAGCAAAGTACCAGCATTTCAGGGGTCTTAAATCTAAACAGCGGCCCCTTTGACTTAAATTCCCGCTCCCTTACGATTCTTACTGGGCTAACAGGAGCAATCACCCGCAGTTCAGGATACATCGTCAGCGAGAAAACAAACAACAGCAGTGTGATTATCTGGCAAATTGGCAGCGTCACTGGCAATCACATTTTCCCTATGGGTACTGAATCAGGGAGCTACATCCCTTTTATGCTCAATCTGAGTTCAGGGAATATTGGTTCTGTTTCACTGGCCACATATCCCACAGCAGCCAACAATACGCCATATCCTTCTACTCCGGTTGCTGTTACTCACATGTTTGATTCGCTTGGCAACGACAATAGCAGCAATGCAGCTGACCGATTTTGGAATATCTCGAAAACCGGACCCGGTGGAGTGGCCACGCTAACGTTCAAAGTGACAGCTACCGAAGCTGGCACTATCGGAGCCTTGGTTGCTCAACGATGGAACGAGACAACTCAGGGATGGGATGAACCGCTGCCCGGTCAAACTGCAGGAGCCACATCAGCAACAGTTCCTTCGGTTTCTCAGTTTTCTGTATGGGTTTTGTCTGCCGAAGGCCATCCACTGCCAGTGGAATTGATGAGTTTCAACGCTGTTCAACATGATCACTCTGTCGATATTTTCTGGCTTACTGCTTCCGAAAACAACACCGACTACTTTGTGGTCGAACGCAGTGATGACGGTTTTGGCTTCGAAGGCCTGACACAGCACGATGCAGCTGGCTATTCGAATGAGTTACTTTCTTATAAGGTCATCGACGAGAACCCTCTGAACGGGTTAAGCTGGTACAGACTTAAAACAGTTGATTTCTCGGGCGAAGCAAGATACAGTATCCCGGCTCCAGTTTATTTCCAAGTTGCGGAAACAGCTGACATTGTGGTCTTTCCGGTTCCGGCAAAAGC
>CAZLHV010000278.1:0-3417 GCA_964559205.1 uncultured Bacteroidaceae bacterium | reverse complement strand
ATCTGAGGCAATAGATCATTTTACAAAAAAAGGGGATCAATATAAGCTTGAGCTAATCAGTGAACTTGAAGACGGAACCATTACATTTTACGAAAGTGGCTCATTTACAGACCTTTGCCGTGGGCCACATTTGCCTGACACTTCAAAAATAAAGGCTGTAAAACTCCTTTCAATCGCTGGTGCTTACTGGCGTGGCGATGAAACGCGACCGATGATGACCAGAATTTATGGCATCACCTTTCCAAAAGCAAAAGAACTCGAAGAATATCTGATACGCCTCGAAGAAGCAAAAAAACGCGACCACCGCAAACTTGGGAAAGAGCTCGAAATTTTCATGTTCAGTCAGCGGGTGGGCTCCGGACTACCCATTTGGCTGCCAAAGGGTGCAGCATTAAGGGAGCGTCTCGAGCAGTTTTTGAAGAAAAAACAGAAGGAATATGGCTATCAGCAGGTAATTACGCCTCATATTGGCAACAAAGAGCTCTACATGACATCAGGTCACTGGGAAAAATATGGAAAGGATTCATTTCGTCCGATTTCCACACCTGTTGAAGGAGAAGAATTCCTTCTTAAACCAATGAACTGCCCTCATCATTGCGAAATCTTTGCTCACAAGCCAAGAAGCTACAAGGATTTACCTATCCGGATGGCTGAATTCGGCACTGTATACCGCTACGAACAAAGTGGCGAGCTGCACGGATTAACGCGGGTGCGTAGTTTCACCCAGGATGATGCTCACATATTTTGCCGGCCTGATCAGTTGAAAGAAGAGTTTATCAAGGTGATTGAAATTGTGCTTTATATTTTCAAAACCCTTGGATTCAATGATTACACGGCACAAATCTCCCTGCGTGATCCTGACAATAAAACAAAATATATTGGCAGCGACGAAAACTGGGAGAAAGCCGAACAGGCGATTATCGAAGCCACCCGGGAAAAGGGAATGGAAACCGTTGTTGAAACGGGCGAGGCCGCATTTTACGGACCCAAACTCGATTTCATGGTTCGCGATGCCATTGGACGTAAATGGCAGCTGGGTACCATTCAGGTAGATTACAATTTACCCGAACGCTTCGAGCTTGAATACATTGGTAGCGATAATCAGAAATACAGGCCCGTAATGATCCATCGTGCTCCTTTCGGCTCAATGGAACGCTTCGTTGCCGTGTTGCTTGAGCATAGTGCCGGCAAACTTCCTCTGTGGCTTATTCCTGATCAGGCCATCGTCCTGCCTATCAGCGAAAAGTACGAGGAGTACGCTAAAAAGGTTGTAAATTTGCTCGAGAATGCTGATGTGCGTTGCCTCATTGACAACCGCTCAGAGAAAATTGGAAAAAAAATACGCGATGCAGAACTAAAGCGGATCCCCTACATGCTCATCGCAGGCGAAAAAGAAGAAGAACTCGGTCTTGTTTCTGTTCGTCGTCAGGGCGAGGGCGACCTTGGTCAGCAAAGTGTGAGCGATTTTGCTGCATTCATTGCATCTGAAATTAAAAAAGAACTTAACTAAACAGAACAGACTTGATCAACAATCCAAACACATCACAGAGAGGCCCGTTCAGGCGCAAACCTCCACAAAGGGAGGAACCATACAGAATCAATGAACTGATCAAAGTTCCGATGGTTCGTTTGGTTGGTGAAAATGTGGAAGCCGGTATTTACCCCTTACGAGAAGCACTGCAAAAAGCCGAAGAAGCAGGTTTGGATCTTGTTGAAATTTCTCCAACAGCAAACCCTCCAGTTTGTAAAATCATCGATTACAGAAAATTTCTGTATGACAAAAAGAAAAAACTGAAGGAGCAAAAAGCCAACACCGCCAAAATCGTAGTAAAAGAGCTTCGCTTAAGCCCCAATACGGATGATCATGATTTTAACTTCAAACTGAAACACGCTATTAACTTCCTTCAGGAAGGCGACAAAGTGAAAGTAGACGTTTTCTTTAAAGGCAGATCTATCATTTATAAAGAACGCGGAGAACTCATCCTGCTCAGATTCGCCAACGAACTCGCCGAATATGGCAAAGTCGAAAGCCTCCCGAAACTCGAAGGAAAACGCATGATTATGATCATTGCTCCAAAAAAATAACAACCCAAACAAACAAAATAGAAACACATGCCTAAGATGAAGACCAAATCGGCAGCCAAAAAACGATTCTCGTTTACAGGCACCGGTAAAATCAAGAGAAAGCATGCTTACAAAAGCCACATTCTGACCAAAAAATCAACCAAACGCAAACGTAATCTGACTTATTTTGCTGTGGTTGATAAGGCCAATATCGGCGCTGTAAAAGACATGCTTGTTCAGTAAACCAAAGTTTAACTTGCGCTCAGCCGAAAGATCCGGCACCAAGCTGTACCGGACGCTGACGTAAAAAAGAAAAGGAGAAATCAAATGCCACGTTCAGTTAATCATGTTGCGTCTCGTGAACGCAGAAAAAAAATCCTAAAACGCACCAGGGGTTACTGGGGTCGTAATAAAAACGTATGGACTGTTGCCAAAAACCGTTGGGAAAAAGGTCAGCAATATGCGTTCCGCGATCGCAGAGCCAAAAAAAGAAGCTTCCGCGCCCTTTGGATCCAGCGTATCAATGCTGGGGTCCGCCCTTTAGGTCTTTCCTATTCTCAGTTTATGGGACTGATTCACAAATCGGGAATTGAGCTCAGTCGCAAAACTCTGGCCGATTTGGCTATGAACAATTACGATGCTTTCAAGGCTGTTGTCAGCTCTGTAAAAAAATAATTGTCAATTTGAACCGTAAAAACTGCCTCCACGGAGGCAGTTTTTTTATATTTGCGACATGCAAGCTTTTTCATGACGACCCAACCCTCACAAAAATGGATTTTCGCTGCTGCACTTGCCTGTCTTTGGGCATCTTCCGAGATCATTATCGGAAGCTTTCTGCACAATCTCAAGGTTCCTATGCGCGGAACGATTCTAGCCTCAGTTGCAGTGATAATCATGTCTGCCATTGGGTTTCGCTACCGCCTGAAAGGAATCTATTGGCGGGCAGCGCTGCTCACAGCTGCCATGAAAACCCTTAGTCCCAGTGCTGTATTGCTTGGGCCAATGGTCGCCATAAGCTTTCAGGGCTTGTTTATGGAAGCGGTGATTGCTTTGGGAGGTACCCGACGTTTCTTTTTTATCCTTGGTGGAGCACTTTCCATCTCATGGAATTTTCTGCACCTCATTTTGGGTTATTGGCTCTATTATGGAAATGATGCCATTGCCCTAGGAGAACAGTTGGTGGCATATGCACGCCGCGAAACAGGCTGGAATTTCATCTCCGGCAAAGCTTTGATTCTTGCTTTTGGATCACTCTATTTCACTGCTGGTGCAATTGCAGCCATCATTGGAACAAGTATTAAAAAACCCGACCCTGAATCCACAATTATCATCCCTCGACACGATAAACACTCA
>CAZLHV010000277.1:1629-3417 GCA_964559205.1 uncultured Bacteroidaceae bacterium | reverse complement strand
CAACTTTTTGAAAGGAATGGTGACCAGCAGCCCATTGAGTTGATTCTTAAAAAACCAGGCTCTGAAATTGCCAAGGTCTTCATCGGAAGGTTCAAAAAGACTGAATTCGGCCCTGACCTTATGCGAGAGAAAAAACTGATTGAAAAAATCAGCCGAAGCAGACTGAGCAACGGGTCGTCCGATGATGCCGTACCGCTGCATTTTTACTTCTGATCGTATTGTTTCAGGTGATCGGGGAGAAAATGGAAAAAGGTGTCACCGCGCAAACCAAGCCGAATGGTTTCGAGCGGAATTACGTCGTTTGGCGCAATGTTTCCAAGGTTTACATTGGCACCAAATTCCTTTATAAAAAACAGTTGCTGGTTTTTCTGCGGAGCTTCCCACAACACTTTATCGACCGGAAGAGCAGAGGAAATGAGGTTGATAAGGCTTTTTTTAGCAGAACCGCTGTTATCGTAAATGCCAATATTTCCTGCTTCGCGAGCTTCGGCAATGATTAGAGATGAGCCAGCTTCATTTTCCATGACCATTTGCTGAACCCAGTCTTTATCGCTGATGATGACATCGGCACGTTTGGAGCCCACTTCAGAGAGCACCATGTAGTTTTTTGCAAAAGCACGTATGTAGTTGCATTTAGCTTCGTTATCCATATCCATCGAGCCATCGCTGATTTCGACTGTATCGAGGCCAAAACGTTCGAGCAGACGACGATATTCGTCTGTTTTGTTGCGGATGAGGAATGCCTCGAACAAGGTGCCGCCAAAATAGACATTGATGCCCTGCTGCTTGTAAAATTTGATTTTCTGTTCGAGTCCGCCGGTAGCGATTGAGGTGCCGAAACCAAGTTTAACAAAGTCGATCAGGTGACCCGACACCTGAATCATGTCTTCGGCTTCGCGCAGGCTGAGACCCTTGTCCATGATCATGTTAATTCCCGATTGACGTGGTTTTTCGGTGCGCTGCGGCAGGTGGGGCATGTCGTAATTCAGCATGATTTATTGGTTTAGGAAAAGTGAAACAATTTCGCTGATAATTTCATTATTTTCGAGCGATTTATTGTAGTCAAAAACTGAAGGATATAAGTCAAAATTCAAGGTCAGACCATTAAGTAATTGCGATACAGCTTCCTGATTGCGGCCTGTTTCAAATAGAATGGCAGCCCGTCGATAAGCGATGAGCGCATGGTCCTGCTCCATTCTTGATTCTGCTTCAACCAAAATTTCAAGCGCTTCATCAGCCCCATGAAGAAAATGGCATGCTTCGCTCAAATCAAGCCATGCAGCTTCACTGTCTTTGTCAATTTTCAGCACGTGCCGGTATTCATCAATTGCTTCATTGTAGCGCTCAAGATTCATCAGGATGGTACCCTTCAGATGATATGAATCGGCACGCTCAGGGTCCGAAACAATGGCCAAGTCGATATGACGCAGCGCTTCTGCATCGAGGCCAAGCATATACAGACTATTGGCCAGGCCAATTCTCGCCTCATTGTATTCCGGGTCAACCTCGATACATTTATTATAGTATTCGGCAGCAGAACCATAATTATTCATCTGAGTAAAGGCCTCACCCAAGGAGTAATATGAAGCGGGCCGAAAACTTTCGCTTTGAGAAGTCTCCTTAAAACACGCTACAGCACCTTGAATATCGCCTGAATAGAGCAAGGAATGCCCCTTTCCAAACAAAGCAGGAAGAAAACCTGAATCGATCGCCAGAGCAAAATCGTAGGCCTCGATGGCCCGTGTTGGATCACTGTTCAGATTGTAAACATTAGCTAGATGAAACCAA
>CAZLHV010000277.1:0-1619 GCA_964559205.1 uncultured Bacteroidaceae bacterium | reverse complement strand
ACTGATTAAACGGGTACCTGTCAGTAAAATCGGTTAAAAAGGCGATAGCTTCGTCCATCTTTCCGGCCACTTCAAAAACGAAAATCAGTTCGTTGAGCGCAAATTCATCATCAGGAAACTGTTCAAGCAACTTCATGTACAAACCAATTGCTTTGGAATGCTGCCCAAGAATCTGATATTCCATGCTCAGCGCCGTGATAACAGGTTCAGATTCGTGGTCAATGTCAAGGGCTTTTTCGAGTAATTCCACAGCTTCATGATGGCGAGCCTTATCACTAAGAATAGAAGCAAGAACCAAAAACAGATCTATATTATCAGGGTACTGCCGCAGAAGGTTTCTGGCTGACTTTTCAGCACTTTCCATCTGATCATCAAGAACGAGATAATGAACCTGAAGCACCTGTATGTTTTCATTACCAGGATATAGCTTCAGGGCATATTGAATGGCATCCTTGCTTTCCGAAATATGATTATGCTGTAAAAAATAATCAATCACAGCCTCCAACTCATCGGGCTCAAAATAAGCCTGTACGTCACCAGCAGCACTCTCTCTGAAGCGCTTCACCAGTTCTTTAATCTCGTCATTGCTGTATTGAAAATCAGAAGCATCCATATCAACCAATATCCCGATTAAAGGGATGAATCATCCTCATAAAAGCTCTCTTCCTCACCCATGAAATCATCACCTTCAGTTTCTTCCTCTTCACCCAGCTGAGCGCGCAGATCTTCCTCGTCTATCACTTCTTCTTCATCTACCATGGCCGTTTTGTTCAATTGAGGCAACATGATATCGGAAACCTCTTTCAACACTCTGGGATATTGAATCGTCATATCAGCAGCGCCAATTTTTACCAATTCAATATAAAGAGTAAACATGCTCAGATAATCATACACATAAATGATCTTCTGATGAGGGTCATTGATTATTTTATTCAATCTTGCATCTTTCATAATGGTGGTTCCACCATCGTCTGATCCATTACCAGACCCCATATCCATGAGTGTGATTTCATGCTTCTTACGCCATTGATTATCACAAAGATAAAACGATGCCAGTTCATTGCCGGCAAATTTGCAAGATGCAACTAGCGTGCGGTGAAAATCCTCAAAACTTTGATTTGCAAGAACTTCAATTTCCCTAAGGAATTCGTCATGATCATCTGAAGTGACTCTGAATTTATATGCATGCATATGCTTCAAATTTACTACGAAGGTACGAATTTCTTCCTGATCCAAACCAATTTTAATTTTCAGGTGCATTGAGGCCAAGTTCGCGGCCCATTCGCATCATCAGAGAAAGAGCCTGTTCCCTGTCATTGTCAATTTGTCCATCAAGAATTGCATCTTTTATAGCGGTTTTGATCACTCCAACTTCACGGCTTGGGCCAATTCCGAATGTCTGCATGATTTCTTCTCCGCTCACCGGTGGTTGAAAATTCCGAATTCGATCCTTTTCTTCGGTTTCCGCAAGCTTTATCCGCAATTCAGAAAAATTATTCAGGTAATGCTTCACTTTTGTTTTATTGGCCGATGTAATATCGGCTTCGGCATGAATCAGCAAATCTTCAAGATCGTCCCCTGCCTCAAAAATCAGCCTGCGGAGCGCACTGTCCGAAACA
>CAZLHV010000276.1:0-3426 GCA_964559205.1 uncultured Bacteroidaceae bacterium | reverse complement strand
TGAAGTTGTTGGAATAAATAGAGCTGGTTTTGGCAATGCTTCAAAAGTTTTTTATGGTCTTAGCAAGCTTGTTTCATTAGGACTTACATACGACAACATCATGAATGCTTTGAACTCACCGCCTAGTATGGATGAGCAGTTGGCATTTCTAACATACTCCGCAATGATGAATTCAGAACTAGGATATATGGATATAGTCAATAATGGAGTATTTGTGTTTAATCCAAGTTTTAATGGCAAAAGGGATGAGGCTGAGACAATTGCAAACAACACATATAAAGGAATGCAATCACTTTTTGGTGGTTGGGATTTTTCTGATCCTGATGCCATTGCAGCATCAGAAAGCATCGTCAGAACCTTAGGTTCAAGAATCTTGAGAGATTCCCAACGAGCATTCGGAGGTAATGACAGCTCTGAACCAATGTTTTAAAATCAATGAATATGAATCAAAAATTTAATTTGATGGTTTTTGCAGTGCTTCTTTTTTCGCTGGTTTCTTGTGGACAAACCAACAAAGAAGAATTTTTACAAGGAAAATGGGTTGTATACAAAACAACAAATGGCAAAGGAGATAGTTTGACGCCAAAGGGAGGTGCTTACACAAACAGACCAGACACCCTGGAGTTTTTACCAAATGGCAAATTGAATTATTATAATAGCCCAGTGCCTGATGATCCCCCACAAGTTTCACACTATTACTTCATAAATGATACAATTATTAGACTTGGCAATAGACGGTTCATTTTTGAGAGGATTGATAATGATAAGATGATGCTTCAAACATACGAACCAGAAATGCCTCAAATTGAAGAATTCTTCATGAAGGAATTTTGGAGAAGAATTGATGAATAATTTGATTTCTTGCATTGCAACCTTGACCAGCACCATCCACAATAAATCCAAAACATCCAATATTTCAAAAGCCGCTGAGAGTGCGGTTTTTTTGTGACATCACTAGGTTTTCTCGTCAATTTTTAGTAATTTCGTGCTAGCGAATTTGATTAGGAAATAGGCGGCAGGGCGGGCGCAAATCATAAGGTTTTTGGCGCGCAAATTTGCCCGCGAGGCAGTAGCTGCAAATTTCGTGACTAAAACCCGGGGATGGCAGGCCGCGTTTGTCCTTTTGTTCTAAATCCCATGAATTAAATACACCAGACCGCCACCACCACGGCGGAGATCTGAACCACGCAAGCGACGCGGCGCGGCTTATGCGCAGACTGTAAGGACGGGCTGAAGAGGGATGCCGCTGCCTAGGCTTCGACCACGATGTCGACATTTCGACTCTGCTCAATGCGACAGCGAGGAGCCTGATATGGAGCTGTGTGGGAGTTGGCGACCCGCAGTAAGCCCGCATAGGAGAATTTCCGAAGTGCTACATTGCTGATAATCAACTAGCAATAATTCGATTAACGATTATTAACATCCATAATTATAAATATGACTATTTTTGCAGTTTCAAAATTGACAAAAATCAACACGATGAGCTTTCGTATTGTAGTTCTGGCCAAGCAGGTTCCCGACACTCGCAATGTGGGAAAAGATGCCATGAAGGCCGATGGTACCGTAAACCGGGCTGCCCTGCCTGCCATTTTTAACCCTGAAGATCTTAACGCACTGGAGCTGGCCCTGCGGGTAAAAAACCGCATTGAAGGCGCCGAGGTGGTGATTGTGACCATGGGGCCTCCGCGTGCTGCGGATATTATTCGCGAATCGATGTTCCGTGGTGCCGACCGTGGCATTCTGATCACCGACCGCCGTTTTGCCGGCAGCGACACGCTTGCCACTTCGTATGCCATTTCGATGGCCGTACGCAAATTGTTCCCTGTCAACCTGGTGATTGCCGGTCGTCAGGCCATTGATGGCGATACCGCTCAGGTGGGACCACAGGTGGCCGAAAAACTCGGATTCCCTCAAATCACCTATGCAGAAGATGTGAGCGAAGTGACCGAACAGGCCATCACCATCAAACGCCGTCTTGAACGCGGTATTGAAATGGTCAGCGTACCATATCCTGCGGTGATCACAGTACACAGCTCAGCGCCCGAGTGCCGTGCCCGTGACGCAAAACGTTTGTTGAAATTCAAAAAAGCCATCACCATCACCGAAATGCAGGAACAGTCGCTCGACTATGGCAACATGCTCGAGGTGAAGCCCTTCCTGCGCATTCCGGAATGGAGTGTCGAAGACATTGAGGCCGACACTACCTGGCTCGGACTCAGCGGCTCGCCTACCAAGGTGAAAAAAATCGAAAACGTCGTGTTTACAGCCAAAGAATCGCTGAAGCTGGAAGCAAACGACGAAGACATGAACCGCCTGATGAAAACCCTGATCGACGCGCACATTATTGGCTAACTTAATCTGAAGAACCGTGAACAACGTATTTGTATATTGCGAACTCACCGAAGAAAAACAAATTGCCGATGTCAGTCTCGAGCTGTGCTCGAAAGGACGTAAGCTGGCCAATGATTTGGGTGTAAAACTCGAAGCACTGGTGCTTGGCGATGTGAACGAAGACATTGTGTCGCAACTTTCGCCCTATGGCGTCGATGTGGTACATTTGGCAAGCGACCAACGTCTGACGCCCTACACCACCCTGCCCCATGCAGCACTGGTGTGCGATGTTTTCAGAAAACTGCAGCCCGAAATTGCCTTGTTTGGCGCCACTTCGGTAGGCCGTGATCTTGCACCGCGTGTAGCCTCCGAGCTGCGCTGCGGACTGACAGCCGACTGCACCTCGCTCGAAATTGGCGATCATGCCGAGCCCAAATCGGGCAAAGAGTATAAAAACCTGCTATATCAGATCCGTCCTGCTTTCGGGGGCAACATCATTGCCACCATCATCAACCCCGACACGCGTCCCCAAATGGCCACCGTTCGTGAAGGCGTGATGAAAAAAGAAGTCATTTCGGCATCATACAGCACACAGATTCAAAAAATTGATGTTGCTTCATTGCTGAAACCCGAGCTTTTTGCCGTACAGATCATCGAACGTCACATTGAACCGCAGAAAATCAACATCAAAGGCAGCAATATTATTGTCGCCGGCGGTTATGGTGTGGGAACCAAAGAAAACTTTAAGCTCTTGTTCGAGCTGGCCGAAGTGTTGGGCGGCGAAGTGGGCGCATCGCGCGCTGCAGTTGATGCCGGTCTGGTTGAGCACGAAAGGCAGATTGGACAAACGGGTGTCACTGTCCGCCCCAAACTCTACATTGCCTGCGGTATTTCAGGTGCTGTTCAGCACAGGGCAGGCATGGCCGAATCGGCTACCATTGTGTCGATTAACAACGATCCCAATGCACCCATCAATCAGATTGCTGATTATGTGATCAATGGCGATGTGCAGGAGGTGATTCCCAGAATGATTAAATACTACAGACTTAACTCAAAATAAAAGCGGTCATGGAAAATTTCTATAACGACAATAAA
>CAZLHV010000275.1:0-3440 GCA_964559205.1 uncultured Bacteroidaceae bacterium | reverse complement strand
TTTATTTAGAAGCGTTGGATCGTGATGTAAAGAAACCCAACGAAAACCCAAGTATCGGTGTTTTATTATGCAAAGACAAGGACAGCGAAGTTGTTGAATACGCATTGAGCAGAAGTCTATCGCCAACAATGGTATCTGAGTATAAAACGAAACTTCCCGACAAAATCCTACTGCAACAAAAACTTCATGAACTGTTCGAAAATGTCAGTGATTAAAATGACGCAAAGAATTCACTTTTTTATTTTGCTTTCCATATTTTTGACTGCCTGCCAAAACCCAAATCCTGTCGACACATTTGAAAGCAATCATTTGAAATTAGATCCATGGAAAATCATTGAATCCTCAAATGACTATTTCCCCTACTCGAATTATCTTAATCACTTTCCCGAATCGGAGCATTTCGACAGTGCTATTTTTCGTTATCAAAGATTTCAAAAAGCCGAATGGGACACAACTGGCTATCCCATCGTTGATTGCCTTAGGGATTGCTGCGAAGTTATCGTTGATTCTTCTGGAAAAATCACAATGAATCAACAATCTATTGCTTTACATGAAGTCAGACAAAAGGCATTTCTATTCATTTCGCAAAGAAATTTTCAAGGAAAGAAGCCAGACTCGAAAATGCTTGAAGATGGAAGAAATACTCGAAAAATATCAAAAGGAGTGTTTTACATCCATATCAGCCATTCTCAAATGCGCATTTCGCAACAAGTGGTTGTTGAATTGAAAAAGGCGGAAGAAGACTATAGAAATCGGCTAAGCTTGCTCTGGGACGGAAAAACATTTTCGCACAACAATGCAGTGCGGCAACAATTTCTTGCAAAAAACACCATTAGCTGAATGTTTTTTAGTATTTATTGAACCAATAGCTCTTGGATTGCAAGCCTTCTAAGTCTTAACAATAATGGATTTTCGCAAATAGCAATTGAGCATTTTGTTCAGAAATCCTAATGCCTTTGTACGACACACAAAACTTAATCAATATGGCAACTGTTTAATCCGTCATATTGACAATGCGCATCATACAAAAGGCATTTTTAATAATGGCAGTTAAACATGATGATAAGGGATTACAATTTCTACAAAATTTGCTATAGATAACGCTGCTATCTTTTTGCTTCAGTCTAATGACTATATTTATTTCACATCAGAACCATTCATCCATCAAAATTTCAATATTTTTGCACCGTATTGATTTGTTCTAAAAAAGAAGTACAACATCGAAGAAATAATAAAGCTTTTGTGAGATGAAAAAAGTAACCATATTTTTGATTTCGTTGTTTGCAACGTCATCGTTGTTTGCACAAAAACCAACCATCGAATGGGTCGAAATACCTGCAGGATCGTTTCTCATGGGCAGTCCCAAAAAGGAAATTGATCGTGGCAACACAAATGATGAGACACAGCATATGGTTTCGCTGAGCGCATTTAAAATGAGTAAGTATGAGGTTACTTTTGAACAATACGACTTGTTTTGTGATGCTACTGGCCGTGAAAAGCCCAATGATAATGGCTGGGGACGAGGAAACTTGCCGGTAATCAATGTGAGTTGGGACGATGCAAATGCTTTTGCAGAATGGATGGGTTGTCGCTTGCCAACAGAAGCCGAGTGGGAGTACGCTTGTCGAGCAGGAACAAGCACAACATTTAATACTGGGAACTGTATCAGTACCGATTTGGCAAATTATTGCGGCAACTATCCTTACAAGAGATGCAGGAAAGGCGCTTATAGAGAACGCACAATGCCAGTTGGGAGTTTTGCTCCAAATGCTTGGGGATTATATGACATGCATGGCAATGTGATGGAATGGTGTAATGATTGGAATGGCGATTATCCTGTATGGGAAGAAAATATCTCGAATCCTCAAGGGCCAGATTCGGGTTGGGGGCGTGTTTATAGAGGTGGAAGCTGGGGAATGAGGGCAAAGATGTGCCGAAGTGCAATTCGCGGTTTTGCCAATCCAAATCTTAGAATACCAGAAAGGGGCTTTCGCCTTGTAGCTCCAGTTTAATTTTGGTTTTGCCGCAAAACCCTGGGGCGACAACTAAGACAAAATTTCGAAAGTTCCTAAAGTTTCAAAGCGATCACATAGGCCCCAATCGCGCCTCAAATGCGGTTAGGCGCTTCGTAACAATCATTCGCTTTGGCGTATCAAATGGCCATGACAACATACAAAGTCAACAATGTTTGTATTTTACATAATACAGTTTCCAACCTATTTTGTATTTTCTATTATATATTTTCTTTCCTATTTTGTATTTTATATAATACATTTTGTATCTTTGTAAAAATATGCAACAATGAAACAGCTTTTTTCGGCATTTTACCGCAAACTGGAAGACACAGATATGCACTTTGAACGATATCTGAAAAATCAGATTGACTGGAAAAATCGTCTGATTGCCGTTACTGGTGCCCGTGGAACTGGGAAAACCACCTTGCTGCTGCAACACATCAAGGAGCAACACGGGAATAATCCTGAAAACATACTGTTTGTGAGTCTCGATAATATTTACTTCAGCAATAACAATTTGTATTCGCTTGCCGAAGACTTTTGTGCTAATGGAGGAAAAGAACTATACCTGGACGAGGTACATAAATATCCGGCCTGGTCACAGGAAATTAAAAATATTTATGATGATTTTCCGAAGCTGAAAATCGTTTTTACCGGCTCATCCATGCTACAGATTTTCAGTGCTGATGCCGATTTAAGTCGTCGTGTCCGGCATTTTCAATTGTTTGGTATGTCATTCAGGGAGTATTTGATTTTTGAGGGATTACTCAAAAAGTCGCAACCAGCCTATTCGCTTGAAACAATTCTGAAAAATCATGTTTCCATCGCTCAGGAACTAACAAAAAAAATCACCCCGCTGCCGGCATTCCGCAAATACCTCCAATATGGATATTATCCCTACTACAAGGACGATATTGCAGGATATGGTGAACGCGTTTTGCAAACTTTCAATACCGTGATGGAGAGCGATCTGCCGAATGTTGAAAGCATTGATTTTTATTCAATAAACCGGATTAAAAAACTGTTTTATATCCTGTCCGAAATGGTGCCTTTTACGCCCAATATTTCGCAATTAAGTCAAATGGTAGATGTAACCCGCGTAAGCCTGATGAATTATCTGCAGCTTCTCGAAAAAGCGCACTGCGTCCTGATGCTGAAACAAAAAGCCACAGGAATACGACAAATGGTCAAACCCGAAAAAATCTATCTGCAAAACACCAATTATAATCACTCTCTTGCCGCCGATAATCCCGAAACCGGCAATTTGCGCGAAACCTTTTTCTTTAATCAGCTGCAACAAAATCACAAAGTCACTTTCTCCGAAAAAACAGATTTCTGTATCAATGGCAAATATTATTTCGAAATTGGAGGGAAAAATAAAACCTCCACTCAAATAAAGAATTTAAACAATGCATATCTGGCAAT
>CAZLHV010000274.1:0-3441 GCA_964559205.1 uncultured Bacteroidaceae bacterium | reverse complement strand
CTTTTCCCATCCTGATGTTGAAAACGCGCTGGAAGTTATATACTCTTTCGCTTTGACGAATCAGTTCTTCCTTGCTGAAATCATTACCTGTAACAGCTTTGTAAATAGTCACATAGTTATCAACATGCTCGGGAACCTTTGCAGGCTCGGCGGTTTGAGCATTGTCGGCGGGCTCAACGTCGTTCCATGGCAGTTTGCAAAGTCCCTGCAAACCAAACCAGGTACGGAACATCGGAAAGTAATAGAGGGCTTCGGCTTTTTTCTCAAATGTGGGAATCTGATTATTGACCATATCCATGAAAATAAGCCATGCTTCATCGTGCTGAGGGCCTTTATTGGTCATGGCGTATCCGCCCTGCTGTGCCAGCGACTCTTTTGAAATGTACTGACTGTACTCAAGGCCTTTGTTTTCCATACCGATATCTTCAATAAACTGTGGATCACCCCAGCCATTGGCAATAAACATGTCCTTCATGTAACGAACGCCTTTTCCGGCAATCAGTCCGAAACCTTCACCACGGGCCACCTGATGCAGGAGCTCCATGGCATCGTCTTCGGAGCCAAAACTCAGATCGAGTCCACCAGTTCGTTCTTTATTCAGAATGCCATTTTCGTAACACTCCATGACAAAACCCATGATGGTACCCCACGAAATGGTACAGATACCATAGGTGTCGCAATAGAAATTGGCCTCGATGGTCCATTCCGGATTAAAAATACCCATAATGGAACCCAGCGAAGAGGTTGTTTCATACTCGGGTCCATCGACTATAACCTTCTGACCTTTGTACGGTCCGGTTTTCAGTTCAAAATCATCGACTCCTTTTGCACAGCTCATGTTGCAGCCAATCCAACATCCGTCGGGAATGCCTTGTGTGAAATAGCTCATCCAAACATCGCCGTGAATCTTGCCCGCGTCGGCATGAACACCAAATTTGAAATTGTTGACCGGCAAAAGGTCATAATCATTCATGATATTGGTAAGGTGAGCTGTGCCTTTTTTGCGCATTTCGCACTGACTGTCGTCAAGCTCACGCATCTCCTTGTTGAAACGGCGACCGCGTTCCATAATGGCATCGAGGTCAACCACATTGTTCAGGTTTCCTGACACACCAGGCACTTTGGCTACCAGTGCTCTGATTTTTTTATCGCGGAAAACAGTACCGATGCCACCACGGCCGGCTTGTTTCAGACGAATCTTTTTGCGCTTATTGTCATAGAAAGTGAAGTTCAGCATTCCGATATAGGAATAATCGGCTGCATCGCCCGCTGAAACAATACCAATGTTCTTTTTGTCCTTGTCGTCGTTGGCAAAAATATCGGTGAGTTCTTCGGCAAGCAAATGTGAATCGTGCTCAAAGCCAGGGTCTTCGAAAATCTCGACATAACCTTTTACGGCATCAATATACACCACAACATCCTTTTCGGCTTTGCCCTGGATTTCCATGGCATCGAAACCGGCAATTTTCAGAAAAGGGCCGAAAAATCCGCCCACGTTGCTGTCAACCGGGATGTGTGTTTGTGGAGAAAGCGTAACAACGATTGATTTACCTGCTCCGGAGTACTGGGTGATACCACAGATGGGTCCGCCCGAAATGATGATTTCGTTTTCGGGGTCGTTCCATTTTGTGCTTGGGGTAACGGCATCCCAAAGCAGACGCAGACCGTAACCCTTACCACCGATGAATTTCTCCTTCACCTGAGGTGCCACATCTTTACTCTGAATAGCGGCTGTGCCCACATTTACATACAAAATTTTATCCGTATAACCACGGTTAACCTGAGTAACCGGATAATCGAATTTTGCCAGAATCTTCCGGTTGGTTTTCAGTTCTTCAATATTCACTCCCATATTGTGTGTTATTGTTGTTTCTGCGACAAAAATATAAAAAATACATTGAAAAGGCGCATTAAATCAACACATGCAATATGCAAGTTTTTTCATATTGAATGCTATATCAAGCGTCTTGTATAATTCATTCTTAAAAGATGTTGAAGTTTCTGTGGATAATGTGGCTTCAATGTTTTGAAGCTCATTTGCTTAATAATTCAGTCTGATTTGCATTGAACTGGATCAATGGAATTCAAGCACTGACAAATAAGGATTGTTAGCAGGGTATAACTCAATGACTGGCTCTGGTCAATCAAGCCTTTTGGCATAGTGCAATGGTTTTTTTTGTACTTTTGATCGAAAGATTGGGTCATGACATTTGCGGAAATTCAACATGCACTGCATCATAAAGTGGTTGGCATAGCCGGATGTGGAGGGTTAGGGTCAAATTGTGCAGCCATGCTGATCAGAACGGGGGTTCGGCATTTGGTCATTGTTGACTTTGATCAGATTGACGAAAGCAACCTCAACCGGCAGTTTTTTTTCAAGCACCAAATAGGATTGTACAAAGCTGAAGCATTGCGCGACAACCTGATGCTTATACAACCTGAAGCCCTTATAGAATCGCATGTTTTGCGTATCGATGTTTCAGAAGCGAAACGGCTCTTTTCAGGCTGCGATGTGGTGGTCGAAGCATTCGATCAGGCAGAAAGCAAGCAAATGCTGATAGAAACAATGTTGGAGGCTTTTCCCGATAAGAAAGTTATTTGTGCATCAGGATTAGCCGGATTACATCACGCTGATTCGATGAAAGTGCTTCGACACGGGAATCTGATAGCCGTCGGGGATTTTATGGAGAGCGTTTCAGATGAAAATCCCCCATTGGCTCCGAAGGTGAATATTGCAGCAGCGCTACAGGCCAACGAAGTATTGCAATGTTTGCTTGAAAATGATCGGTCAAACGTTTAGTGAGCATCGACTTTTCGAAGCATAAGCAACAGGTGGATATATGTTTTCAGTATTTCATCCATGTACTCATTGCATGCTTTCACGCTGCCGGGAAGCGTGTAAATCTGTGACTTATCGATCACGCCGGCAATGCTACGACTAAGCAGCGCATTGGGATTCTTCTGAGCCGATTTCATTCTGATATTTTCCATGATGCCCGGGATATCTTTATCGAGAAGGGGCCATATGGTTTCCGGGGTGATGTCGCGGGGGCCAACTCCCGTTCCTCCTGTGGTAATGATCAAATCGAAATGATCATTCACACTATGTACTACCAGCGATTCAAGGGCTTCGGAATCGTCGGCTATAACGGTGCGCTGAATATCACAAACCCGCTTCTCTGCTTCAAAAAACGTCGTGATTTTTTGTGCAATTGCAGGGCCGCTCAGATCTTCATACTCGCCTGCAAAAGCGCGGTCGCTCAGCGTGATGATATGAATCCGATGAACATAGGGCATGTACGTGAGTTGATCACCAGCTCTGAGCATTCCGCCACCGAGTACTTTGACAAAAATGCCTTCCTTGGGCATCACACAGTTACCTACTTCTCTGAAAATAGCACAATTATCACCATGACATTCTTTACCAATCTGAGTTACCTC
>CAZLHV010000273.1:0-3490 GCA_964559205.1 uncultured Bacteroidaceae bacterium | reverse complement strand
TGGCCAGGGAGGCATGACGTATGTCAGTCTATACATCGACAACAGCCTGAGTATGCAGATGAGTCAGGGGAAGTATGATTTGCTGTCGAATGCGCGAAAGAAAGCGGTTTCGATTGTGCGGGCATATCCTCCAACAACTTTGTTCCGGATCATTACGAATGATTTTGCTGGAATGCACGAGCGTTTTGTCACCTCAGGGGAATGCATCGAGCAGATACAGCAAACAGATATCAGTCCGTTCAGCAGGAAGATGAGTCAGGTTATTGCGCGCATGAGCGATCTTGCTGAAAGGGAGGCGCCAGATGCAGCGCATCATTTTTTTGTCATCAGTGACTTTCAAAAGGCAACATCGGATATCATGAACTGCAATCCCGGAGAGCATCAGTTATTTTTTGCTCCGGAACCGGCGGGTGCAGTCACCAACATTGGTGTTGACAGCGTTTGGTTTTCGGGGCCGCTTCAACTCGAGAACAATTTGCTTGAAATCAATGCCCGCATCAAAAACTACAGCAATGTGATTCTGGAGAAAATTCCTGTACGATTGTATGTCGATGGAAGGCAAAAGGGGCTGAGCGACGTGCAGCTTGCAGCAGGAGGAAGCGATGTGGTGAGTTTCAGCTTTACGGTCACAGGGAGGAGCAATCATAGTGGTTATATTGAGGTAGATGACAGTCCGCTTACTTTTGATGACCGGCATTATTTTGCATTTGATATTTCCAAGGCTATTCCGGTTTACCACATGACAACCGACCGATCGTCGGGGCATATCAGCAGACTTTTCGAGGGAGACAGTTTATTTGACTATTTCAGGTCGGGAAATGGAAATGCAGGGCTTGACCGTTTGTCCTCCGCCGGACTTATTATTCTTGATGAATTGCCTCAGATTTCGGGTGGAATCATTCCTGAGCTGCTGCTGGCGGTGGAACAGGGAGCCAATATATTGATTATTCCACCGGTGGACATGGATGCAGCGGTTTACCGCCGTTCGTTTGAGGCACTTGGGATTGCACCGCTAGGTACGGTTGACACAGCCAACACTAAAGTATCGTGGATTGATTCCGAGAATCCTCTGTTTCAGGGCGTCTTTGAAACCATGCCGTCGAATATTGAATTTCCGGTTGTATATTCGTCATATCGCCTTCCACGGAATGCGGGACGAAGTCTTTTTGCGATGCTGAACGGCCAAAGCTTTCTGACCGATTTCCCGAAAGGGAGGGGTCATATTTTTTTACTGTCATCTCCGCTGCAGCCTACATGGACATCGTTTGGATCGCACGCTTTGATTGTCCCGACAGTGCTTCAGATGGCGTTTTCGGGGGTATCAGTTCCTGTGATAGCCTATTCGCTCGATCACCCTTATGGAATTGCCATCAGAGCGCGAAAAGGTGGAGGTGAGAAGCCCCCGGTGTTGCGCAGTTTCGATGGTTCAGGCGAAATGATTCCCGGTTACAACTCGGGCAATCCGCCGGCAGTATACCTCAACGGACAGGTCACCAGACCCGGCGCCTACCAGGTGATGGACGGCAATCAGGTATTAATGTCGTTTGGGTTGAATTACAGTGCGACGGAAAGTGATCCAAAAAGCTGGACCGGAGAAGAAATTGAAACCATGCTGAAAGGAAGAAGCCATGTGTCATTAATGAAACCACAGGAAAGTGTTGCTGCATTAGTGGCTGATATTCAGCAGGGAACAAAATTGTGGAAGATTTTTATCATTTTTGCATTGCTGTTTTACGCAGCTGTATTAATTTTGCTAAGAATATGGAGATAGCCTGATGATTCCTGATGATGACCAGATAAGAAACCCAAAGCCTGAAGGACAACAGGACGAGAAGGGAAAGATTACCAGTTTGTCCGGCATGTACCGGAACTGGTTTCTTGATTATGCCTCGTATGTAATTCTGGAACGGGCTGTTCCGAACATGAACGATGGCCTTAAGCCTGTTCAGCGGCGCATTCTTCATTCCATGAAGGAGCTTGAGGATGGCCGCTACAACAAGGTTGCGAATATTATTGGAAACACAATGAAGTATCATCCGCATGGGGATGCTTCTATTGGTGACGCCCTGGTTCAGATGGGACAAAAGGAGTTGCTGATCGACATGCAGGGAAACTGGGGGAACATTCTCACGGGTGATTCGGCAGCGGCAGCACGTTATATTGAAGCAAGGCTTTCGAAATTCGCACTCGATGTTGTGTTTAATCCCAAAACCACCAGATGGATTCACAGCTACGATGGGCGAAACAAAGAGCCTGAATTTTTGCCGGTAAAGTTTCCGTTGTTGCTGGCGCAGGGCTCTGAAGGTATCGCAGTGGGTCTTTCGACAAAGATTCTGCCGCATAACTTCATCGAACTCATCGATGCGTGTATTGCTGTGCTTAAGAACGAATCCTTTGTGCTTTACCCCGATTTTCCCACTGCGGGCTTTATTGATGTCAGAAATTACAACAAAGGAGAGCGGGGCGGAAAGGTTCGAATCAGGGCACGCATAACTTCGCCTGATAAAAAGACGCTTGTAATCACCGAAATACCATTTACTACTACGACCGGAAGCCTGATTGATTCCATTGTTAATGCAAACGAGAAGGGGAAAATAAGAATACGCAAGATTGAAGACAATACAGCTGAAAATGTTGAGATTGTGGTACATCTTGCGCCAGGGGTGTCGCCCGATCAAACCATCGATGCTTTGTATGCATTTACCGATTGCGAAATCAGCATTTCACCACTTTGCTGCGTCATCGAAAACAATCAGCCACGTTTCATTACTGTGGATGATTTGCTTGTTCACTCGGTGAATCACACAAAAGATTTACTAAAGCTTGAACTTGAAATCGAACGCAACGAACTGCTTGAACAGCACTTGTTTTCGTCATTAGAGAAGATTTTTATCGAGAACAGGATATATCGCGATATTGAAGAGTGCACCACCTGGGAGGGTGTGATAGAATCGATCGACAAGGGGCTCAAACCTTTCAAGAAGAAGTTTTACCGTCCTATCACCACAGATGATATTGTTCGACTGACGGAGATAAAAATCAAGCGCATATCGAAATTCGATTCATTTAAGGCAGATGAATACATCCGTTCGCTTGAGGAGCAGTTGAAGAAGGTTGAGAGCCGCTTGGAGCACCTTGTTGATTATGCCATTGCATGGTATCGCGATCTGAAAAAGAAGTATGCCAAAGGAAGGGAGCGAAAAACCGAAATCAGGGCGTTCGACAACATCGAGGCGGCTGCGGTAGCCATTGCCAATCAGAAGCTTTATGTGGATCGCGAAGAAGGGTTTGCCGGATTCAGCCTGAAGAAGAACGAATATATCACTGAGTGTTCTGAGCTCGACGACATCATTGCGTTTACACAGGACGGAAATTATATTGTGACAAAAGTTTCCGAAAAGGTATTCTTAGGAAAAAACATTATACACATTGCAGTTTTCAAAAAGAACGACGACCGCACAGTGTACAATGCGATTTACCGGGATGGATC
>CAZLHV010000272.1:0-3538 GCA_964559205.1 uncultured Bacteroidaceae bacterium | reverse complement strand
AAAAGTATCCGGTATTGTATCTGCTTGATGGGGACTGGCATTTTTTATCGGTAGCGGGAATGGTACAGCAATTAAGTGTGATTAATGGCAACACGGTTTGCCCGGAGATGATGATTGTCGGCATTCCGGCAGCAGATCGGTTTCGCGATTTCACTCCTACCACCGATAGCGCTGTAAGCCCGACATCCGGAGGATATTCACAATTTATGTCGTTTATATCGAAAGAACTGATTCCATACATTGATTCGGCATATGCTGTTGCACCGTACCGTATGATTGTGGGTCATTCTCTGGGAGGGTTGTGTGTTATCAACACACTCATGCGTACTCCTAGTCTCTTCAATGCTTACGTAGCCATTGATCCCAGCATGTGGTGGCATAATCAATTCTCGCTGAAAGAGGCAGCATCGACATTATCTGACAGCACATTCCATGGGCAGAGATTGTTTCTGGCTATTGCCAACACCATGGAAAGAGACATGGACACAGCAAGGGTTCGACGAGATGCCACCTATCAGACGCTTCACATACGGTCTGTTTTACAATTGGCCGATTTACTTAAAAACCATAGAAAAAACGGACTTGATTTTTCAATAAAATACTATGAAAAGGAAAATCATGGTTCTGTTCCATTCATAGCGACCTACGATGCGTTGCATTTTGTGTTTGATTTTTATCCCTTGTCGCTGACAAAGGGCGATATGGCAGATACGTCAATGGCATTGGCCTATCGTATCGAAAACCATTTTAAGCAAGCGTCCATGAAACTTGGCTTCGATGTATTTCCGTCCGAAAGCCTCATTAATGCTCTGGGATACAATGCCCTCATGCTTAAGAATCCAAAACTGGCAGGTTTTTTCTTTCAAATGAATATTGTCAATTATCCTCAAAGTGCAAATGCGTGGGATTCATACGGTGATTATTTTTCGGCAATGAATGAACCTGACACGGCGATTTCAATGTATGAAAAATCATTGTCAATCAGCGAAAACGCTTCCACCCGTCAAAAGCTTGAAGAATTACGAACGAAAAACAATTAGCAAATTTTCTATTGACCGTCGATGGATTCGGAAATTGTTGGGGGAACAGAATGAAATATATCTCCCATCATTACCATCTGATTTTGTAATTTTGCAAGCAACAAATTTCAAAGACTATGTGCGACACTTGTGGCTGCAGCGATCCAAATCAGAAAGTGACCTATCATAAACCCGGCGAAGAGCATTCGCACGACCATGCACATGTGCATCCGCACGAACACCAGTATGCGCATGCACACCATCACAACCACGATCATGAGCATCATACGCACGATCACGAACACAGCTATCTGCACGCACATAGCCACGATGGTCATTCGCACAGCCATGACCACTCGCATGAGCATGCTGGACATGACCACGATCATGCACATCCGCACGGAAAAGAATTCGTGCTGGCCCATAACATCCTGGACAAGAACCAGTCGCTGGCTGAACGCAACCGCGGCTATTTCGATGCAAAAAATATTACTGCTTTAAATCTGGTGAGCTCGCCCGGGTCCGGTAAAACAACGCTGCTCGAAAAAACCATTTCGGCGCTGAAAAACGACCTTAAATTTTTCGTGATCGAAGGCGACCAGCAAACCATGAACGATGCCGAGCGCATCAATGCTACCGGTGCGCCGGTGATTCAGATCAACACAGGCAATGGCTGCCACCTCGATGCTGAAATGATTAGTAAAGCTGTGAAAGAGCTAAACGTGGCCGACAACGCCATGCTTATCATTGAAAACGTGGGCAACCTGGTATGTCCTTCGTTGTTCGATCTGGGCGAAAAAGCGCGCGTAGTCATCATTTCAGTGACCGAAGGCGACGACAAACCGCTGAAGTATCCCAACATGTTCAGCACGTCAAATATCTGCATCATCAATAAAATTGACCTGCTTCCCTACGTCGATTTCAGCGTGGAGAAAGTGAAGGAAAATGCACTTAAAATTAATCACCACCTGCAGTTCTTCGAAGTCTCGGCCCGCACCGGCGAAGGTATGGACATGTGGTTTAAGTGGCTGAAGAAAGCATAGGGCATGAGGTTTGCGGCTTGCGGCACAACGCACAGGGCAATGAATATATACACTCATCCACGCTCAACCCATTCATGCAGTTTCGAGATATAATAAAATGGAAGGCTGATCAGGCGAAATTCCTTTCCTTTTCCGGTTTTCACCATCGATACATCAAAAGGCTTTGACCAGATACGAACAGCGATATGGTGCGGCGCAATATCCATAAAGCTGTGCAGTGATTTCAGACGCGCATTATGTCCCGATTTTACTTCAACCGGAATGATCCTGCTGCCGTTCTGAACAATGAAATCCACCTCAGCATCCGATCCTTTTTTGTCACGCATCCAGAAACTCCTGCGATAGGTCACCCGGTCATCCAGGGTAAGCAATTCCTGAGCTACAACCTGCTCGGCAACACGTCCGCGCCACACATCCATAATATCGGGAGATCCGAAAACCTCTGATTGAATGCCCGCAACATAGTTTACAATGCCTGTGTCAAGCCACAAAAGTTTGGGCTGCCGCTTTGTTTCGGGATGTACCGGTAAAATGGCACCCGAAGTTGGGTAACACAACTCAAGCAACATGGTTTTTTCAAGTGTGCGAAAAGCTTCACCCATCTCACGGGCTTTGTAAGCCGATCCCGCAAATCCGGTCATCGAAATGGTCTGAGCGGCATATTTCCAGCCTTCCTGTAAAATCAGACCAATCACATGCTCCATCGTTTCATTACGGGCATATTTCACCACATCGTCCTTGTATGATGTGAGCAATGAATCGAAAAGACCTGAAAGGGATACAATATCCTTGCTTTCGGAATATTCAGCAATAATTTCAGGCATGCCTCCTATCAATGTATATCGGTTAAACAAGTGGCTGGCTTTCTCGTGCAGTGCGACTGGCAGGCTCATTTTATCAATGCTTTCAGCCAGCATTTTTTCACCTGTTGCATTTAGAAACTCCGGAAATGAGCAAGGTCTGATGGCCAAAAACTCAACCCGGCCAACCGGAAACCTTATGCTTTTATTCAGCATGCTTTCCAGCAATGAACCGGCAGCAATGACATAAACATGTGGCATCTCTTCGTAAAAAAACCGAAGTCTGGCCACCGCTTCCGGCGAATTCTGAATCTCGTCAATAAACAACAACGTTTTGCCTTTCCCAACAGGGATATTACAATACAAATGAATGGCTGACATCAGGTCTTCCATGCCACTGCTCACCGAAAATAAATCCGCAGCGCGTTTGTCCTCCAGGTTCAAATGCAAAAATGTTCCGAATTGTTTTGCAAATACCTTCACCAGAGTGGTCTTGCCAACTTGCCGGGCTCCTCTCAAAACCAATGGCTTCCGGTTCTTTTTGTTCATCCACCGATTCATGTTCTGAATGGCATTCCTGTCAAACATATGCATCTTTTTGATTTTCAACGCAAATATACAACATTTGTTTCAAAGTGACGGTGTTTTTTTGCATTTTTTGTTTCAAAGTGACGGT
>CAZLHV010000271.1:0-3544 GCA_964559205.1 uncultured Bacteroidaceae bacterium | reverse complement strand
TGATTTCATCCGCGATGAGGCCATCCCACGTTTGCTCGAAACTCCCTATGATTATGTTGTCGATGCCATTGATACACTTGCCCCGAAGGTGTTTTTGATTTATCACACCATGCAAAAGGGCTATCCGCTGGTTTCGAGCCTGGGCAGCGGAAGTAAGCTTGCGCCAGAGCTAGTTGAAATATGCGATATTTCAAAAACATACAATTGTAAACTGGGCTTTTATGTACGCAAGCGACTGCATAAACTCGGTGTTCACAGCGGATTTGATGTGGTTTTTTCGCCCGAACCCCAAAAGGAAAACACCGTCATTGCTGCCGATACCGAAGATGCTGTGAAATCGACCATTGGAACCATTTCCTATATGCCCAATGTGTTTGGGGCATTTTTGGCCAGTGTGGTCATTCGCAGGTTGATTGCCGGTGAATGAACCATTTGTTCTACCTT
This sequence comes from uncultured Bacteroidaceae bacterium, assembly GCA_964559205.1. GTDB lineage: Bacteria > Bacteroidota > Bacteroidia > Bacteroidales > DTU049 > GWF2-43-63. Next base: position 3,100 of record CAZLHV010000271.1, on the reverse strand, counting down.
GTACCATGATATAAATCATCCATGAACGTATGGCATGTTTATCTATTAATGTTGTATTTTTGCATATTAAAATCATTTCTATGAAACACATTTTACTTTTTTCGGTGGTTATAATGCTGTCATTTGGCATCAAAGCCCAACAGGTTATTTATGACAACGGTCCGATTTTCAACAGTGTTGGAACCGGTTCTGGTGGGGCCAATGAGAGCGTTTTACTAACCACAACATTTGGCATGGGAACCATTGGCTTCGGCCATCAGTCAACGGCATTTAACCGGGTAGCTGACGATATCGTTATTTCCGATTGTTATTGGCGGATTGATTCGGTAGTATTCTTTGCATACCAGACCAATTCAACCACCACATCAACGATGACGGCTGTGAATGTCAGATTGTGGGATAGCATTCCTGATGAATTGGCTACATCAAACATCATCTTTGGCGACACTACAACCAATCGATTGATTGGCACTTCATGGTCCGGCGTTTACCGTGTCACTGAAACCACGCTGGGCAATACTGCCAGACCCATTATGCGAAATGTGGTTGATTTTGGCGGACTGCTTCTTTCAACAGGAACCTATTGGCTCGACTGGCAATCATCAGGATCGCTCGCATCAGGTCCATGGGCTCCTCCAATTGTGTATTCCGACACCAATGCAACAGGAAATGCCAGACAGCGTACCAGCTCCATTTGGGCCAATCTGGTTGATGGCGGTACAGGAACCCCCCCCCAGGGTCTGCCATTTATTATTTATGGTGAAATAATCAACATTACGGTATCCATGTCTGACAGCATCGAAGCATGTGACGGAACCCATGTTTTACTCGGCGGTTCTCCCACTGCAACGGGTGGTATAGGACCACTGCAATATGCTTGGGCTCCTCCAACAGATCTGGATAATGCTTCATTGGCAAATCCCACTGCCAGCGTGATGAGCAGTACCATGTTTTATGTGGTCGTTAGCGATTCTCTGACGTGTCAGGTAATGGATTCAGTTTTTGTGAACGCTCACTCCATTGACCCTTCAGTAATTGCCACCGACAGTACCATTGCTGCGACGGCTTCGGGAATGAGCTACCAGTGGGTTGACTGCGATAATTCCTATGCTTTGATTTCGGGAGAAACAAACCAAATTTTTATCCCGGCGGTTACCGGCAATTATGCAGTGATTGTTGACAATGGTTTTTGTGCCGATACATCGGTTTGTACATCGATTACTGTGAACGGAATTGATGAGTGGTCTCAATATCTGACGCTTAGTCCCAATCCGGCAGGCGATGTGGTGAATATCAGCATTGATATTCCATTTGATGAAACAGAATACCTGTTGTATGACCTAAATGGCCGCATCATCCAGCATGGGGTTTTGTCGCACCAGCAGACTCAAATTCATGTAGGAAGCATTCCTGCAGGAGTTTATTCGCTGTCATTAATGCTCAATGGTTATCCCATTAACCAGAAGCTGATAAAACAATAATGACTTTAATAATTGCAAAGCCTCACCTCGGTGGGGCTTTTTTTTACTTAAATAGACTAACGGATACTGACTTCAATTTTCCACCATCTGATGCGCTTGATAAATGAATTTTGTAACAAACAGTGGTATTGTCAATAAAATAGAAGTCTTTTCCAGCCTTTGCATCACAAAGACCCGGTATGGTAAAATTTACCGGCAGCAAGGCTTTTGACGGTGGCCGTGATCCATTCACATGAACCAGATAGAGGTATTGGTGAATATCACCAGCAGAAGCTGTTTCAGTATTTATAGCCAAAACCAGCACGTAGTTTGAATCTGGTGACCATGCCAGACCACAGATGCAGCCTGTGCCGGATACAGGACGAAGCATTTCCCTGATGGTCCGGTTCTCTATGTTGTACTCAAACAAAGTGTCGCGGTGATTGAAGTACAGCATTGATTTATTGTGAATTTCAGCTATCTGAGGCATAAACAACGCTTCTTTAATCATTTCCGGCAAGTCAACGACCTTTCCCGAGTCGTCCACAACCCGGTATTCGGTAAAAAATGAACTTCCTACGTTATCTAGGGCATACTGAGCCCGTGCCACCCATGCAGACATGCTGGTGATGAACAATAAAAGAATAAGTTTTTTTGTCATTAATTCAGTGTTTTGTTAACAGTTAGGAGTCTCATTCATCTTTTTGAGAAAATCAGAGAACAAAAGCGAAGCCATATCAAATTGTTCATCTGAAACATACAATTTGATTCCGCCCATGGCGTTCGAAAGAAGTGGATCTATGGAAATGGTGAGCTCATCGCGGGCATAGACCAATATCCCATTTGCTTCGAGAAAAGCTTTGAGGGTGAGATATTCATGAGGCCATGTGAAACTTGTCAGATGGACCCAGTTGATGCAATGATCTGTGTTCTCCTCCACCATTTTTTTTCGTAAAGATAATTGCTTTTCAATCAAAAACAAAAAATCCGGCTGATGCCGGATTTTAACCAAATCACTACAGCCAGAAAACTACTTCTTTATCACTGATTGGTAGCGGTGTTGAATGGTTGGCCAGTCAATAACCTTGAAAAACTGATCAATGTAATCTCCTCTTTTATTTTGAAATTTTAAATAATAGGCATGCTCCCACAAATCAATGCCAAGAAGCGGAATGCCTTGTTCAGTCACTGTGTTCATGTACGGATTATCCTGGTTTGCTGTGTTGACGATCTTAAGCTTGCCTTGCTGAATAATCAGCCATGTCCATCCGCTTCCAAACAATGTGACAGCCGATTTTTTAAACTCTGACTGAAAAAGTTCCAAAGACCCGAATTGCGCATTAATGAGGTTTTTTAATTCTCCATCGGGAAGAGCCTTTCCTCCGGGTGTCATTGTCTCCCAAAAGAATTCGTGATTCCAATAGCCTCCGCCGTTGTTGCGAACAAAATCAGAGTATTGACTCATGTTGGCAAAGATTTCAATCATGGTCATTTGCTCAAGCTTTGTATTCTCACGAGTAGCTTCAATAAATTTATTGTAATAGTTCTGGTGATGCTTACTGTAATGTACCTCCATTGTCTGAGAGTCAATGTATGGCTCAAGGGCATCATATGCATATGGCAATGGCTTAAACACATGT
>CAZLHV010000270.1:0-3561 GCA_964559205.1 uncultured Bacteroidaceae bacterium | reverse complement strand
ACGAGGTTTTCTTTTGGTAGCTTTTCTTTTGACGGCCAAAAGAAAAGTACAATGGAACACACTTGCAAACTTGACACGTAAGCCGCATCCGCTTCATGTCAAAAAACACCTGCGGCTTCATGTGATCATCACAGCACCCTGAGAAGCTTGTCCTGAGTATTGTCTAAGGAAAGTCAAAACACACCCGATTGGGTTAAAAACCGATTAGAAAAGAGGTTCGAGAAGTTAGAAGCTTGGATAGATCTTTCCGGGTTCACATCCCAACGCTGCCGGGCAGAACTGGCAGAAAACACTACGTTTTTCCTTGCGATGCTGTAACCTTTCTCGAGCAGTCCGCATGAACGCCAGCTGCTGCCCTCTCGGGATGTCGCCTATGCAGGCTGCGTTAAGAAATCAGGCTGGAAGCATGGGGCACAAATGCCGGAAATCCTGTTTGAGCTGCGTCATATGAGCAAACATTCCTTGCAGCGAGTTATTTCCGGCTGTGGCGGGCAGCCTGATTTTAGCAGAATGCATCCAGCGACGAGGTTTTCTTTTGGTAGCTTTTCTTTTGACGGCCAAAAGAAAAGTATAATGGAACACACTTGCAAACTTGACACATAAGCCGCATCCGCTTCAAGTCAAAAAGCACCTGCGGCTTCACGTGATCAGCACATCATCACAGCACCCTGAGAAGCTTGCGCTGAGTATTGTCTAAGGAAAGTCAAAACACATCATTGGTTTAAAAACCGATCAGAAAAAAGGTTCATGAAGATAGAAGTCTGCATGAATCTTTCCGGGTTCACATCCCAACGCTGCCGGTCAGGATGTGCAACCAGAAAACACCACCTCTCAACCAGAATTCCTTCATTGGCGCAAGTTTGTAACGCATGACCAATATGCACAAAAAAACGGCCCGTTGCGGAGCCGTTTATCATTAAAACTTTCGTTTCGATATTAACCGCATTTTGAGTAACCACAGCTACAAGTAATGCAGCCTTCGGTAAAACGCAGCGTTTCGTTACCGCATTCGGGGCATTTACCCTGAGCCTTGGTTCCGTTGGGAATAAATTGCTTAAGTGCTCTCACAACACCGGCACGCCATGTGTTAATGTTATCGCTGTCGAACTGTAAATTCTCAATCAGTTCAACCACATATGGGATGGGCATTCCGTGGCGCAGCACACCCGAAATCAGCTTGGCATAGTTCCAGTATTCAGGGCTAAAAGTACGCGACAATCCGCGGATGGTCACAGCATAACCGTCTTTATCGAGAAATTCGAAATCGTAGCGGGCCCGTTCGTTTTTATTTTTCTCCCGGATCACCCAACCATTGTTGACAAAATCGGGCAGCACGAAATTCTCAGCCTTACCGGTAAACACTTCGTATGGACGGTTGTTAAGCAACCCGACCACAGCGATCCACTTTTCGGCACCGTTGTTAAAGCGCAGAATACTTGCTTCGAGGCGGACAGGACGTTCGGGAGCCCTTGTTTCACCAAACTGTTCTTCGTGATCATCTTTTTTCTTGCTTTCCGACACCAGCACTCCCGAACGAGAGCCGTCGCGGTACACTGTAACGCCTTTGCAACCACTTTCCCATGCAGTGCGATACACCTGATCGACAAGAGCTTCATCGACACTTTCAGGCAAATTCACAGTAACACTGATGCTATGATCCACCCACTTCTGAATAGCTCCCTGCATTTTCACCTTGCTGATCCAGTCAACATCGTTGCTGGTTGCTTTATAATAGGGCGATTTCTCAATCAGTTCGTTCAGTTGTTCTTCGGTGTACTGATACTTCACTTCATCGGGCTGATATCCATGGGTTTCAAGCCAGGTGATGAACTTCGGGTGAAACACATTGTATTCTTCCCAGCTATCGCCAATTTCGTCCACAAAAGTCACCTTTGCGTTTTTGTCGCTTGGATTCACTTTTTTACGGCGTTTGTACGATGTCAGAAACACCGGTTCAATGCCCGATGTGGTTTGGGTAAGAATGCTCACACTTCCGGTGGGGGCAATGGTAAGCAGGGCAATGTTTCGCCGGCCATACTTGCGCATTGATTCTTCGAGTTGTGGATCAGCATCAAACAATCGGCGAATGAAGGGGTTATTCTTTTCCCGCTCGAAATCGAATACCTGAAAAGGTTCGCGTTCAGCAGCCAAATTCACCGACGACTTATAAGCTTCAACGGCAAGGGTCTTGTGCAAATCGACGCTAAACGAAATGGCTTCGTCGCTACCATAACGCATGCCCAATGCAGCCAGCATATCGCCTTCGGCGGTGATGCCAATGCCGGTCCGGCGTCCCTGAACAGCCTTCTCTTTAATTTTGTTCCACAACTGTCGTTCAGTGTGTTTAATTTCCTGTGGTTCGGGGTCGCCATCAATTTTCGACAGGATGGCATCGATTTTCTCGAGTTCCATATCGATGATATCATCCATAATTCGTTGTGCAGTCCAGACATGCTCGACAAAAAGGCGTTTGTTGAAACGGGCCTGCGATGTAAAGGGCTGCTCGACATAAGAATACAGGTTGATTGCCAGCAGGCGGCAACTGTCGTAAGGGCATAAGGGAATTTCGCCGCATGGGTTGGTCGAAACTGTTTCAAAACCGAGATCGGCATAACAGTCGGGCACCGATTCGCGTTTGATGGTATCCCAGAAAAGAATGCCAGGTTCGGCCGATTTCCATGCATTGTGAACAATTTTCCCCCAAAGATCACGGGCATTGATGGTCCGTGTAAAAATGGGTTGTTCTGAATGAATCGGGTATTTTTGAGTGTAATCAGTATCGCTGGTAACCGACTTCATGAAATCATCGTCGATACGAACCGAAACATTGGCACCGGTGATCTTACCCTGTTCGAGCTTGGCATCGATGAAACTCTCTGAATCGGGGTGGTTGATGCTGATGCTCAGCATAAGAGCTCCCCTGCGGCCATCCTGTGCCACCTCGCGGGTCGAGTTGCTGAAACGCTCCATAAAGGGAACAATTCCTGTCGAGGTCAAGGCGCTGTTTTTTACAGGCGATCCTTTCGGACGAATATGACTCAGGTCGTGGCCTACCCCACCCCTTCGTTTCATCAGCTGAACCTGTTCTTCGTCTACCTTCATGATGCCACCGTAGCTGTCGGCTTTGTTATTTCCGATCACAAAACAATTCGAAAGACTTCCGTATTGAAAATGATTTCCAATTCCGGCCATGGGGCTTCCCTGCGGCACGATGTATCTGAAGTTCCTCAATACTTCAAACACTTCGTCTTCGCTCATTGGGTTTTTATAGTTTTTCTCTATCCGGGCCACTTCGCGGGCGATCCGGCGATGCATATCGTCGGGGGTAGCTTCGTAAATATTGCCCTGACTGTCCTTGAGCGCGTATTTGTTCACCCAAACGCTGGCAGCCAGCGTGTCGCCGTTGAAATATTCTGTCGAACTTTTCAGGGCTTCTTCGTATGAATATACGGTCGGTTTGCCTTCGTCTGACTTTTCCATAGCCTCGTCGAAAATATTCGGACGGGTGCGCTTTTGAACCAATTGGTCGTAACCGCCTGATTTTGTGTCGTCTTCTGTTTT
>CAZLHV010000269.1:0-3575 GCA_964559205.1 uncultured Bacteroidaceae bacterium | reverse complement strand
TTTCTACTTAAAAAGGTTTGAAATTCGGATTCGTTGGCATAAGCGATCACATCAAATCCGCCATCCACTGAGGGCTTTACATTGTCAATGGACATAATATTTGTTAGATCAGTATTGATCTGATCTATTGTTGCTACGTTGAACTTCACGACAATTTCACCTCTGAGCTGCAAAATCTGATTTGCCTGCTGTATTTGAGTCTGAGCAAAAATGGAAAGAGTCAATGATAGCAGCAAAATTGAAAACAACAATTTCATGGATGTAATGTTTATTCTAAAGACATAAAACTCATCAGAAAGTTGCCTTCTTCATCAAGTTTTTTCAATTTTTTCAACAACCTGTTGTATTTCAGCAAATCGGCTTTCACTGACCGGGTGAACTGGCAATCTGAACACATGTTGAATGAGCCCTTTCAAATGGAGCACCGCTTTAATGCCGCTGGGGTTGCCCATGTTCAGGAGTGTATGCATGATAGGCAACAAATCATAGTGGTATTTTCGTGCCCTTTGAAAGTCTCCTTCGAGGGCAGCATGAACCATACCGGCAAATGTTTTTGGGTATGCATTGGCAATGACCGAAATCACGCCATCGGCGCCCAGTGCAATAAATGGAAGGGCAAGAGCATCATCGCCAGCCACAACACCTAGGGTTGAAGGGCGGGCATGTAACAAATCCATCACCTGATCCATGTTGTCTGTAGCTTCTTTGATGGCGCAGACATTCGGGCAATCCGATGCAATACGAAGGGTGGTCTGAGGCTCCATGTTCACCACTGTACGACCAGGGACGTTGTATAAAATGACTGGCAGAGGTGCATTTTCAGAAATGACTTTGTAATGCATGTACATGCCATCCTGATTGGGTTTATTGTAATATGGCAGCACGGAAAGAATGGCTGAAGCACCACTGAAGTTAAACAGTTGCATTTCTTCAATCAGTCTTTGAGTATTGTTATTGCCAAAGCCCATGACAATGGGCACACGGCCTCCGACATGCTCCCCAATCCTGATCAGGGCTTCCTGCTTTTCCTGCAGGCCAACTGTCGGAGATTCCCCGGTGGTTCCGAATAAAACCAAATAGTCGATTCCGCCATCAATGACATGATCAACCAGACGAATCATTGCCGGAAAATCAATGGCGCCATGTTCGTTGAAAGGTGTTACCAGGGCTACACCCAGCCCGCGTGTATTGAAACTCATATGGGTTTGTTGTTAAACATATTCATGTAATGAATGGCCTGTTTCATAATATCCTCCTGTGAAACAAGATTCTCGGATTCGATGGTGAAATCGTACTGGCAGGGACAATGACCCGGGGCCACCCCAATTTTCAGACTGGCATTCGATAAAGCGGTCATCCACCTGAATGAAGGCAGCATACAGCGGGTCAGATCTACCAGAACATCGACGCGCTGACTGAGCATGCTATCAATGGCTGTTGAAAGTGGAATGCCATACCGGCTTATTTCATTTTTGCCTAAAATGGACACATGCAGCGATTGCATACAATACAGTGGATTGATTGGCATGCCATGATATCCGGCACCATACACGGTTTTTCCCTTTAGCTGCAAAGCCGACTGTATTCGTGAAAACTCATTGTAACGGCTTTCGGAAGTGGCATCGAATAAGAGAAGAAATGTCACTGAGTCCTCAAAATTCTTGTTGACAATATTTCGCGAAACACCCTGACGGCGTTTGTGTAAAGCCTTCTGAAATTGTTTTTGCCTGTATTTTTCCAACATTTTCATCTCACGCTGATCTTTTTCCAGAAACGCAACCTTGACGGTTTTATTTCGATTTATCGGGACCTTCAGGAATTTCGGGGATAGGTTTATAATTTTTTAGATCTTCCAGAATGACCTCAATGGCTTTGAGTAGTTGAGTATCGGTACCCATAAACTCAAGATATGGATCGTTATCGACTACAATGTCGGGTTCAACGCCGAATCCTTCAATAATCCATTTGCTTTCATCGATCGAATAGCTGGCAAACTCTGGTCGGTTCAGCACGGTGCCGTCCACAAATGGCAGGCTGCCACGAATACCAACCACACCGCCCCATGAACGAACGCCGATGGTTTTACCCAACTGATGTTTTTTAAATGCGTAAGGGAACAGGTCGCCGTCCGATGCCGAGTACTGATTCAGCAACAATACTTTTGGCCCGAGCATGAGCTTTGTTGGAGTCTGACCAGGGATTTCAACATTGCGTGCCATGTTTGACCGTGTAGGGACGCGCATCAGGCGTTCCATGATCATAGGAGACACATTGCCACCTCCGTTGCCACGGTCATCAATAATGAGAGCTTTTTTATTCAACTGCGGATAGAAATATTTTACAAATTCATTCAGCCCTTCGACACTCATATCAGGAATATGAATGTATCCTACTTGTCCTCCAGTGGCCTGATCGACCATATCGATATTGTGCTGAACCCAGTTGAAATAATAAAGTGATGCTTCTGAAGCCAGAGGGATGACAATTACTTTTCGCGCACCTTCTTTCGAAGGTTTGCTGTTCACCAGCAATTCAGTCTGTACATCGGCTTTTCCGGTCATGAGCTGATAAAAATCCTTTATGCTGTTTGTGTAAACACCATTAACTGCAATGATATAATCACCTTCTTTAACATCGACACCCTGCTCTGTAAGAGGACTACGAAGATCTTTGCTCCAGTTGGCGCCTTTGAGAATTGACTTGACCTTGAAAAATCCTGATGCATCCGGAGCAATCACTGCCCCCAGCAAACCGGTGCTGATCCTTTTCGGGTTGGGGCAGTCGCCGCCACCAATATACGCATGACCTACATTTAATTCACCAATAAGTTCTCCGATAATGTAGTTCAGATCGTGGCGGTTATTGACATAAGGCAGTAACACTGCGTATTTGTCGCGCATGGCTTCCCAATTCACTCCGTGCATGTTTTCGACATAGAAGAAATCTCTCATCTGACGCCAGGCCTCGAAGTAAATCTGCTTCCATTCTTCCTGTCTGTTAACCAGCGTTTTCATCTGATCGAAAGCCACGGCCTTGTCGGTTTTTGCCTCCGATTTGGGTAAATCGATTACAAAATAGCTTCTTTCTTTTCGAAGCATCATTTTTTTGCCATCCGGGGTGATCTGGAAGCCATCAGCTTCGGAAATTCTGGTTTCTTTTCTTTCCTTCAGGTCGTACAGCATCAGGGAGGCCTTTTCTTCGCCCTTGCCCTGTTTGAGATAGTAGATGCTGTTTCCGGTCATTTCGACACCCCAGTAATTGGATGCTTCGATTGGGAGGGAAACAATCCGATCCTGTAGTGATGTAAGTTCAATTACCACATCGCCTGAAGTTCCGTTTTCGGCTTTTTCAGTTTCAGTTGACGAGAAATCCACCTCATCGTTTTTCGGATAAACAGGGTTGGGGGTACTGCTGCTTAATGGGATCAGATACACTTTCGACATATCTGTGTATGCATGGTTCCATTCAGTGGCGCTGTAAGTTGGATTAAAATCGCGGTCGCTGATAAAAACCAAAAACTTATTTATCCGGTAATGTATGTTATAAAATTTTGCGCAACTGGAAGGTGATCGATT
>CAZLHV010000268.1:1399-3586 GCA_964559205.1 uncultured Bacteroidaceae bacterium | reverse complement strand
GGTGCATGGTACGACCAGCCAAGAGCCTGCCTGAGGTAGTTGGGGGCTTTTTCGTCGATTCTGCGACCGAGCAACATAAGATAAAGCCAATGCTCGAGAACGTCTGACGATGTGTCTTTAATCGAGAATTTCATTATGATAAAATATTTTTACAAAATTACCTTGAACAATCATGTAAAGAAAAAGCCGGCTGATGATGAATATCATAACCGGCTTTTTATCAGTAAATACTTTGATCAGTACACCAAAGTGACTTTACCTCGGTATTCATGCCGTAGGCCAGAATAATCCTTGATGACGATCTCGTAAGTATATGTGTCAATGAGCTTCTCTTTTTTCGAAACACCCTCGACATTTCCATCCCATGGGACATTGTATTGTGAGGTCTGGAAAACAAGTTTTCCCCAGCGATCATAAATCTTCATGCTGTAAAAATCGGGATCAACAGAGATACCGTAAGGCATGAAAACTTCGTTGCGATTGTCGCCATTGGGTGAGAAGGCGTTGGGAATATAAAACGTGAATATGTCGTTTATGATAATGAGCATTGATATTGAATCGCGGCATCCAAAGTTGTTTTCAGCGTAAAGCCATACAGTATATTCCCCAACTGCACCAAACAAATGCGAAGGATATTGTTCGGTAGATGTTTGTCCGTCACCAAAATCCCAATAGTAACTGCTTGCACCGGTGGATTGATTGATGAAAGTGATGGCTCCGCTCCCCACTGTAGCCGGATTTGGGTTTGCAGTAAATGCAGCATTTGGGTTTGGTGCCACATTAACCACTGCATTAATGGTGTATGGCCCGATGGAATCGGTCATTGTACAAGTGTAAACACCTGCCGGTAAGCCGGTTATGGTTTCTGTAAACTGTGGTGGGACGGTATTCCATTCAACCGTATAAGCACCGATGGCATTGTGTACCACCACTGTGGCGGTTCCGTCTGACAATCCGCAATGCTCGGGAGTAGTGCTCACAGTAAGATAAGTGTTGGTATTCAGGCCAATGGTTACCAGAAGTGTATCGGAACAACCGAAATTGTCAGTAGCAATCACAGTATAGTTCCCTGCGCTCAGGCCGGTTGCTGTTGGTCCGGTTTGAACCGGTACCGTACTCCAGCTAATGTTGACCGGAGGCGATCCTCCACTCGTGGAAACAGTTGCTGTTCCATCATTCATTCCGTAGGTTTCGGGCATTGAGCTCACTAATGACAGAACAGGGCCAGCCACATCGCCAACCGTAACCGATGCGACACTGGGGCAGGGGCCGCCATCGCTCACAGTAACACTGTAGTTTCCTGCAGTAAGCCCATTGACCGTGGCTGTGGTTTGCGGCGGGGTAGTACTCCATGTATAGGTATATGGTCCACCAGTGCCTCCTGATGCAGCCACAGTAGCTGAGCCAATTCCCTGACCGCAGTGGTCATCGACCGAAGACATAGCCAAAGCAGGACCTCCGATATCGATCACATTGGCCGTGTCGATTGCTGTACATGAGCCATCAGAAACAGTAACATAGTATGTCCCGGCCGACAATCCGGTGGCAGTAGGAGTGGTTTGTGCTGGAGTGGTGCTCCACGTGTAAGTGTATGCACCAGCACCACCAGAAGCAGTAACCGTTGCAGAACCATTTGGCCCACAATTAGCATCGACGACAGTGATGTTGGTATTTATATTCACCACATTGAAACTAAAGCATGCCGGAGCTGCCAGATTTCCACACGCATCAGCCACAGAACCTGCAGCATTCGTGAGACATATCTGGTATGTTCCTGAAGCGGTAATTGCCGGGCTCACAATGGCAGTAAAAGTATTTTCCATATCAGCACCAACCCCACAGGCGGCACCAACAACGCTGCTGATTGTGTAGGGCCCTCCGGGTCCACTCAGCGTAAAATCGGCCACCGAAACAGTGTTGCAAAGCACATTCTCGCTGAAAGTAAAGGTGATTTGAGTGGCACCGCAAGGAATAGGTTGATTCACCGATGAGAAAACCGGTGGGATATTATCGAAAATTGAGGCCGTAGAAGGAGTGAAATCAAGCGTATAGCCATATTGTGTAGAAGAAAAATTGGACACATTCAACACATAAGTCTGACCAGCAGTAACCGGGATGACCGCATTATCGTTGACGTCAGACGCATCGGCACAGTTGAGAGAAGAACCTCCGTTCGCTCCTGTTACG
>CAZLHV010000268.1:0-1389 GCA_964559205.1 uncultured Bacteroidaceae bacterium | reverse complement strand
GGCTACGCCAATTACGGCGGCAAGACCACGGTTGACCCGGATGCTTCGATCAGCAGCTCCTGTTACGCCATCATCGGCCGAAAAATTACAACTTACCTGAAGCGAGGAGTTGGAATAAATATCGCTGCAGTTTGCGTTGGTAAGATTGTACACCGCCCAGTCATAATCGTCAGAACTATTGTTGGGCGTGATATTAAAGCTGAGATTTCCACTTGTTTGAACAGTGAAAATATACCAAACATCGTTTTTTTCACCACTGCCCAGACAACTGCCCGGACAACCAGTGGTGTTGATTTCGTTTGGATAATTGCCGGTCCCTGAATAAGAATTGCTTTGAGAATAGGTGTACTGACACACGGGGATGGCTCCCAAACAATCCTGATCAGTCGGGGTCTGCGCATAAGCAGAGAAAGCAACAATCAGAAATGAACAACTAAGTAAAAATGATTTCATAAGCTCCCCCAGTTTTTTAATTTCGGATCATTTTTAATGTGAACGACTCGGCCGGATATGGTTCACCATCAATAAACACAGTAAAAACACCAATCATAACAAAGAACTTTCGCAAGTCTCTGATTTTAATCATCGGTTTTGTTACAGCATAAACTGAACATTCTTCCGGTGTGAAACCAGACGTCACTGTAAATGTTTCAAATGCGTTGTACTGAACAGCTTTTTGTTGAATCCAGTCATAATCGGCAGTGCTCTGAGGACCCGAAAGGGTGAAACTCATCACGAGCTTTTGGCTCGCATCACGATAAACACTTTGGTCGGCACTGTTGAAGTGTGCCATGTAAACCGCTTCGCTACGGGTTTGTGCTCCTGAAACCAAAGTGACCAAACACCCCAGCAGGAACAAAATTGACTTGAAATATTTCATATCGGGCAGGTTATTTTGACAATGTTCGCCATCTTTTTACGGCCGAAAATACGCAAAGTTTAGACAACAATGCATATCTAAAGTTAAAGAATGACAAAAAAATTTGAGTTAAGTTGCACCAGTTGTTCTATAATACTGATTTACAATTCTTTGCGAAAAATGATTTGATGTAGCTCGTTGAAATGTTTTTTGCCTTTGAAATGATAATGCTTCAGGATGCTATCCTGAAAAACCACAGGAGGCAACTGAGAAGAACACGATTGTTGAAACAAATGCCTCATTTTGAAAAAATCCCTCCTGGCTTTTCTCACGGCACGGGCATCAGCGAAATGTCCCTGAATGGAAAATAGGATCCAGGCAATCATGTCCAGCCAGAATCTACGTCTTAAAACGGGATTCAGCAAAGCGGGGGGATAGTTTTTATGTAAGAGCAGCAGGTTATTTCTGAAATTCAGATAAGTTTTTCTGGCCGAAGTGCGCGGAAGGCTGCCTCCTCCAACATGAAAAAC
>CAZLHV010000267.1:0-3594 GCA_964559205.1 uncultured Bacteroidaceae bacterium | reverse complement strand
TAAAACGAAGCGAATGCGAGTTGAACGTTCTGTTTTTTCTTCGTACTCACACTCATATTTTGATCATTGATTGACAGGGAAGCATGTTGATTTTGAACAGACGAACCGGCTTAATGATTTCTATTCTTAAAACCGCAACTTGACATAATATTAATTATAGGACATAAGTGCCTGAGAATTCAATAAAATATTTTCGCCAGCATCTTTGTGTAAATATGCAAAAAGTATTCCAGAGAGATACTATATATAGTTATTAATCAGCGCATTAATAAACGAAGGGTTTATTAAACGTAAATGCAAATACATAGATTTGGTTCATTGAAGACAAAATTTCAAATTTGCATGATGACAGGAATGTTTTATAACAACATTGCAAAAATAAAATTGACCCTACTTGAAAATAACTTTTAAGTATTTCAATTTCTCTTCAGATTTTTTAGAATGATCTACCCCACCCGACAAAATTGATCCAGGAGTAAGCGATAGATCGGTATTTATGAAATTTCTAAACGTCCATTGCGCATATGGAAGAATTGATCTGTAATGTCAGAATGCGTTTGTAACTTCCATCGGAACACCAATAAGGACTACAGGTTAAAGGTGTTCAGTTCGCGCAGCATTTGCGGTGGATTCTGCAACAGACCCGGGTGCTTGTCGATGTGAATCAGAGCTGAAATGGAAAGTTTTCGCAACTCAATGATCGATTCGCCATTGATGATGGTTTTCACCACAAGCAAATTTCCCATTTTCAAAACAGCGTTGGCAATGCGTTCCGAAGCATGCTTAAAAGCCTCGATGGCTGATGCCAATTCGCTTTGGTCGTTCACATCGTTGAGCAACATATGATAAATCGTATTGATGTGCTCATAAACTGCATCCATGGTCATGGGTTGTTTCGAGAAGCCCATTCGTTCGCTGAATCGTGCCGGTTCGCGGTTGGGATTATAGAATGAGAATCCTGATGCTTCAATCATGTTTACCAGTGCATGATGCACGTCAGCGATCAACCCTGCGTCATCTGTATCAATAAAAATACTGACGGGCAAATGGCGTTTGAGTTCACGTTTTTTGTAGCTGGAGTTGATCGAGTTGAACGAAATATATTCGCTGAACGCATTTTGCAGAATGTAGATCTGATCTTTCATCCGCTGCAGTTCGCTGCGATGTTCATGTTCGAGGCTGCTGATGCGTTCGCGGTAATATTCGTAATACTGCTTCATCATTGCATTTTGTGGACCGGCAGCCACGAGTCGTTTACCTTCGTCGGTATCGGTGAAGCTCTGGAAATTCTCAATGAATTTGTCGGCCAGCATTTGAGCCTGTTTATCGTATTGAGTGGGATACTTCCATGAGTTGCGCGGATTCAGAATGCGCTCGTCGACATCTTTCAGCTTTTTGGGAATTTGCAAGCCAAACACAGGCAATTCTTCCATAGGCGTTTCATCGAGTGTGCCGTCGAGAATGGCATCGATGATTTTACGGGTTACCGGTAGATCGATCCGGCGTCCGGTGCCGTAGGGGCCTTCGATCCAGCCTGTATTTACAAGATATGCCGTTGCGTTGTGCATGTCCATTTTACGAACAAGTTCCCGGGCATACACTGTTGGGTGAAGCATGAGGAACGCCGCTCCGAAGCAAGCTGAGAAAGTGGGGACAGGTTCTTTGATGCCACGTTCGGTACCGGCCAGTTTGCTGGTGAAACCACTCATGAAATAATACATGGCCTGATCGCGAGTGAGCTTGGCTACCGGAGGAAGCACACCAAAAGCATCGGCGGTAAGGAAAATAACCTTTTTGGGATGCGTGCCACGCGAAACCGGAGTAACAATGTTACGGATATGATAAATGGGATATGAAACGCGGGTGTTTTCGGTTTTCGAGGCGTCGCTGAAATTGATTTCGCCGGTGTTTTTGTCGTAAACCACGTTTTCGAGAAGTGCGTCACGGCGGATGGCTTCGTAAATATCGGGTTCCTTTTCCTTGCTGAGGTTAATGGTTTTGGCATAGCAGCCTCCTTCGAAGTTGAAAATCCCATCATCGTCCCAGCCATGTTCATCATCGCCAATGAGATACCGTTCGGGATCGGCCGAAAGGGTGGTTTTCCCCGTTCCTGAAAGGCCAAAGAAGATGGCTGTATCACCATTTTTGCCCATGTTGGCAGAGCAATGCATCGAAGCCATTCCATTCAGCGGCAGGAAATAATTCATGATGCTGAAGAAACCTTTTTTAATTTCGCCGCCATACCAGGTGCCGCCCACAACCGCCATGCGTTCTTTAATGTTAAAGGCAACAAACACGTCGCTGTTGAGTTTGTGTTTTTCCCAGTCGGGATTAACCGTTTTGCAGGCATGCAACATGACGAAATCGGGTTGAAACCCTGCAAGTTCACTTTCGGAAGGCCGAATGAACATGTTTTTTACAAAATGGGCTGCCCAGGCAATTTCGGTGACCACCCTGATTTTAAGGCGGGTATTTTCGTTGGCGCCAAGATAGGCGTCCATGACGTAAAGTTTTTTACCCGAAAGCTGACTTTGTCCGAGGCCGAGTAAATCGGACCAGACGGCCTCGCTGATGGGTTTGTTGTCGGAGCTTTTGCGTCCGTCGCTGGCCCACCAAACATTATCAGAACTTTCGTTTTCAAAAACGATGTATTTATCTTTCGGTGAGCGACCGGTGAATATGCCGGTATCGACATTCACCGCACCGAGGTTGGTTTCGGTACCTTTTTCAAATCCTTCGAGATTCTGATCGGTTTCGTGACGGTATAATTCGTCGTACGAAAGGTTGTAAAACAACTCGCGGGTATCATGAATGCCATACAGCATCAGCTCTTCGCGTAATTTGGGCAGCAGGTGATCCATAACAACTGATATTTGCAGCAAAAGTATAAAGTATAAACCGAAAATGCATAAAAAAAGCAGGTTTTTATATCAACCTGCTTTAATGCACAGATAATTAATGTTTTAGTCGCGATTCTCGACGAAATCGAATTTCTTCTCACCCTCTTCGGTGATGTACACAATTTTATCATCTGCGTTGTAATAATAGACACCGTAGCAATGCTCCATGCTCAGCTCGCGTCCGTTTTCGCTTACCTCACCAAGCGTAAACTTATAATCAAAATCAATGATGGAACGGTCATTCATAAATGTTTCGGTCACCAGTTCATTTCCATTGATGGTGATTTCGTATTTAATGTTGCTGCCTTCCGAAATGGTGGTGTAAATAAATTTCCCATCTCTTTCGGTGGTATTCAGCTTTTCCATCACCTGTTCGTCGTTGTTGAGATCAATTTTGCCACCGCCACAGGAGGACAGCAGGAGGGCCAGTGTGGCCAGGAAGAAGAGTTTTTTCATTTTTATTTGTTTTGGGGTGATTATTTTCCTGATCTGAAGCGAAATACGTCGCGGGTATCGCGTGGCTGTTTGTTAAAAACAATGGTGCTGTCCTGTGCTACATAATACACTTCGTCTTCTTTGCCAATGTCGATTTTGCGTCCATAGACATTGACCTCGCTGGTAAGTGTGTATTTGTATCGCGCATCATTATTAAATACATCACCGTCGTAAACACCATGAATCAGGGTATCTCCAT
>CAZLHV010000266.1:0-3599 GCA_964559205.1 uncultured Bacteroidaceae bacterium | reverse complement strand
TATTATCCCGATGGTTCTCTTTGGAAAGAGGAGGCTAAAATTGATGGTGATGTGACCGCATATTATCAGTATCCTGATTCAATTGAATACAAGGGTAGCATGAAAAACGGCAAAATGCACAACAAATGGGAATACTGGTGGCCCAATGGAAATATGCAATCGGTTCAGTTGTATAACGAAGGTGAAAAAATTGCTCAATGGAAGTATTGGTACGAAAACGGCAAAGAATGGAAAGTGATCAGTATGGAGAACGGTCCTGTGATCATTTATGATACCACCGGCAGGATTTTCGAGGAATGGGCGGTTGTTGCCGGTCTGAAACACGGCACGTACAAAAAATACGATTTTTTCGGCATAGCACTAGAGGAATCCGAGTATAAAAACGACCAGAGAGACGGAAAATACATCCTCAGACATAGCAATGGCCAGACGGCAGCCGAAGGCAGCTATTCGGGCGGCCAGAAAAAAGGGATTTGGAAATACTTTTATCAGAGTGGAGCAAAATGGAAGAGCGTGAATGCTGAAGATGGCGATTGCTATTCTTGGTACGAAACCGGTGAAAAAATGGAAGAGTGGAAGCATCAGAACGGTATTCGTCAAGGCTTGTATCAAGCATGGCATCAAAACGGCAAAAAACGCGAGGAGTGCATGTACGGCAACGGAATGAAGCAAGGCCCCTGTTTGGTTTGGCATAGCAACGGACAGAAAAGCTTCGAGGGGAGTTACCTCAACGATTCTTTAAATAGCTATTGCCGTTGGTGGTACGAGGATGGAAAGCCCGAAATGGAGGGTTTGCTGCATATGGACAAGCATGACAGCACATGGAAGTTTTATTATCCTACCGGCAATTTGGGCAGCATGGGTGATTTTGAAAACGATCAGCAGCATGGGTTATGGACATATTATTATGAGACTGGTGAGAAATGGCGACAGGGAACCTACGAATATGGCATGAGATCAGGCCTTTGGACGGCGTGGTTCGAAAACGGAAACAAGCAGCGCGAGGGATCTTTTCAGTCGGACAAAGAAGAAGGTCACTGGATGAGCTGGTTTGTGGACGGACAGGTGGAAAACGAGGGTTATTTTTCTAAAGGAATCATGACAGGTGAATGGAAAGGATATTATAAGGATGGATTGCTGAAGTATGAAACAGCTTATAAGGATGGGGTGAAAAACGGACATGATGTATTTTATTTGCCGAATGGCAATAAACTTTTCGATGCCACATATTCCAATGGCATGAAAAACGGTTATTGTATTGAATACGGCGAAAGTGGTAAACCTATTGAAGAAGGCCGGTATCACATGAATGTTAAAACCGGTTCATGGACGTTTTATGACAAATACGGAGCGAAAATCAGAGAGCAGCAATTCAGAAACGGCCGCCCGGATGGAAAAACCACCGAATACTTTGCAAACGGCAAAGTTTCTGCAGTGGGGAATTACGAAAATGCCAAAAGGGTTGGCCAATGGGTGTATTTTGACGAAGAGGGGAAGGTGCTTTATAAAATGACCTTCGACAACAATGGCAATATTATCAGGCAGGATTTGCCCGGTAATCAGTAGTTTGATTTATTCTCTTTAGCGTCTTTTCGTCTTTGCATGGCCTGAAATTCCAGCTCAGACAATACCACCTGCCATTCGCTGAGATATGGTTCAGCTAGCCGTTGTACGAGTGTAACACCTGGTATTTTTTTTAGTTGCGCCATCCATTCGTCTGGTTCCTTTGTTTCAGCGGCATCCTCGAAAACAAGAAAAAAGTCTATGGTTGCCAGGCTGCTCATTAAAACAGTGTTATCATTCCGGTTGTTGATAAGTGCCAGTTCGTTGTTGTCGGGGCAGCGGAAAACGGCAAAATCGGTATTTGTTTTTCGTTTTTTATTGCTCCATGTCAGCGGAAATTCCTGAACAAAATGACAATCCATCTGATTGTTCAGATGCCAGGCCAGACGGTAATCACGCATCGGTGCGCAAATTGCTACGACACAAATGCCGGGAAACGGAGCAATATCAAGGGTGATTTTTGGAGCCACGTTTTTTTTCTCTGGATGAAACTGCCATGATGCTTAATTCGAAAAGCAAATATAGGGGAATTGCTACAATAATCATTGTAAAAGGGTCGGTTGTTGGGGTAATGATAGCTGAAACGATGAGCCCGATCACCAATGCAAAGCGCCGTGCTTTCCGAAGTGTGCCTGAATTTACAAACCCCAGGCGGGCAAGCACGGTCAGAACAACAGGCAATTCAAAGACGAGACCAGTTAGGAACAAGGTTGAAGTAAACGTACCGACATAGGAATCGATGGTGATGGTGTTGCTCACCAAAGGGCTGACCTGATAATTTCCAAGAAACAGGATGCTGAGTGGAGTGAGAATGAAATATGCGAATGCCGAACCAACAAGAAATAGCCCCACAATGATGATGGCTCCTCGGGCAACAACTTTGCGTTCGTGGGGGTAGAGGGCTGGCTTGACAAAAAGCCAGAGTTGAAAAACAAGAAAGGGAAGAGCAAGAACGAAAGCTGCAATTGCGGAAAGACTAATATGTGCCATGAATTGACCCGCAAGGCGTGTGCTGATGAGCTGGAACCCGATAATGATTTCATCCTGCTGTGCCAAACCGGTCCACTCGGCAAGTACGATCAGCCAACGATAAATAGGAAAGTCCGGATCCATCAGACGAAACAGAAAGCCGTCGAACAACCACTCCCTGAAGCTGAAGGCCAGCACAAACAGTGCGACAAATAACAGGAATGAGCGAATCAGATATTTTCTGAGCTCGTGCAAATGATCCCAGAATCCCGGTTCATCTTCACCCATATCATTGAGCCATTAGGCTTCGGGCTTTTTGTCCTCGTCATTGTTACCGCGCGAGGCATCTTTGAATTCGCGTACACCACGTCCGAGACCACGCATTAGTTCAGGGATTTTCTTACCGCCGAAGAGCAGCAGGACAATCAGAAGAATTACAATGATTTCGGGTGTTCCCAGCATGCCCATTTCATGAATGATTGCCATAGCTTATTCGATTATATGACAAACATACGAAAATTTAGAATAATGAAATGGATTAGGGAAGAATAGAAATAAAAAACCCGCCGTTTGGCGGGTCAGTATTTATGATAATGCGTTGAATTTTCTCATCAGTTTCGACTTCAGGTTGGAAGCCTTGTTTTTGTGAATAATGCCTCGTTTGGCATTTCGGTCGATCAGTGAAACAAGCGAAGTGATTTTTGCGGTCGCTTCGGTTTTATCGCTCAGCATACGAAATGCGCGTATTGCATTGCGCATGGTTTTGCTGTAATAGCGGTTGTAAATCCTGCGCTGATTATTGCTGCGAATTCTTTTCAATGACGACTTATGATTTGCCATATCAACTATTTTTTGTCACCCGTAGGGGATTCGAACCCCTGATTTCCAGGATGAAAACCTGGCGTCCTAGGCCGGCTAGACGAACGGGCGCTTTATTTCGGACTGCAAAATTACGAATATTTTTTAATCCACAAAGATTTTTTTCAAAAAAAATCAATAAATGTTTTGCTATTCGGCTTTGAAATTTAATCCCAGCTATTTGCTTGTATTTATAATCATCTGATCTA
>CAZLHV010000265.1:0-3625 GCA_964559205.1 uncultured Bacteroidaceae bacterium | reverse complement strand
CGCCGGCGGTTACATGACCTGCCTCGCTGCCATAGCTTTTATATGCTTGATAGATGCCAGCGATGATTGAGATGCCGCCAAGAATTCCAGCCACAAGGCCCGGCAGAATAAAAATCTCAAGCACCACCAGAAGCATTCCGACGACAATAAGAGTAATGATGATGGTCCAGCTCATAGGAAGTATTATTTCGGTGCCTGATAGTATTTTTTTGCAGTAGGAAGAAACTCCTTCATTGCTTTGATGCGATTTTCGTCACTGGGATGTGTGCTGAGGAACTGAGGAATACCACTGCCAGATGAACGGGCTGCCATTCTTTCCCAGAATCCAACTGCTTCGGCAGGGTCGTAGCCTGCGAGAGCCATAAATACCATCCCTATTTTATCGGCTTCGTACTCGTGCTTTCGAGAATATGCCAGAACGCCAAGAGCTCCCCCTACACCGTAAACAGCCAGAAAAATATTTTGGGTTTCCTGAGGGTGCTCCTGCAAGGCAACAGCCAGCGACACTCCACCAAGCAGAACTACCAGTTGCTGACTCATGCGCTCGTTGCCATGTCGTGCAACAGCATGTGCAATTTCATGACTCATCACTGTGGCAAGGCCGGCTTCGTTTTCTGTATATGGCAGCAACCCTGAATATACCACAATTTTTCCGCCAGGCATACACCAGGCATTCACTGTGTTGTTTTCAACAAGATTGAACTCCCATGAAAACTGCTTGAGACGTTTTGAGAAACCGTGTTTTCGCAAATAATCGACGGTGGCAGTTTTCAGACGATTCCCGGTGTTTTTTACCATTTGGGTTCGGTTGTCACTAGCAGCAACAGCCGGATTGGATGCCATGAAATCGTTGTAGGCAGTGAGACTCATGCCGAGAATCATGCTTTCCGGTAACATCCTGAATTGTTTACGGCCGGTCACCGGAACTTTCGAACACTGAACAAGCAGCATAGAAAAAAGCAGAAGAATGACGGTTTTCCGGAACATATTGTTTTGTTTATTCACTGATAACAGATGAAAGAGAGCGTTCTGAAAGCAGGGTTCTTAAAGTCGATAGTTCATCGCTTTTTCCACGGCGGACCGGACAACGACCCTTATAATGAGTAATCAGGGCACACTGTTCTGCCTGTTCTTCTGTATGATCACAAACCTCAATCAGAGACTCGATTACATGATCAAATGTGTTGAAATCATCATTTAACAGAATCAGCTGCTTAATGCTGTCCTGCATTTTTTCATCACGGGGTGAAATTTTTTCTTTTTCTTTTACCACGTCATTAAACTTAAATCGCTCAAAAATACAATTTTTTTCATGTCAATGCAATCAAAACCAAAAAATTATCATTTGGCACTGATTGATTTTGTTTTGTTGAAACAGCAAAGCTCACTGCAGGAATAAAACAATGAATGAAGTGATTCCTCACGCGCTCTTTACATTAGCAATAGTTGATTATTCAAAAATCAGTGGGATTATCTGCTGTGGAAAATCAGATGTGGTCACCACTACATAGTACATGCCGGGCTCAATTTGAGGTTTAGCCGTTAAGAAACGCGAGTCTTGAACCGATTCCCGGTACAGAACACGCCCCGAAAGGTCGCAGATGGCCACTTCGATATTCTGCACTGAAGAACCGAAGCTGAGAGTGAAATGATCTGTTGCAGGATTAGGATAAAGTGAAATTGCTGATGGGAAATGTGCTGACTCAACATTAAGAGTGACGATAGGAAAACAGGCAGACGTATCTACGCATCCATTCTGAGTAATCTCAACAGCAAATGAACCATTGCTGGTTGCCGTAAAAGACTGAGCGGTTTCACCAGGAATTTCCGACATCATATTTGCGCAGTCGAGCCATTGATATGATGCTCCGGCTGTGAAAGCTGATAACAAAGGATCACTATTGTTTACGGTCACATCGACGGTGTGAATGGTGAGGTTGATTTCGATAATACTATCGCAGCCAGTCGCATTGGTCAGGGTGTCGTAATAAAGACCGCTTACAGTCCAGAATTCGAGACTATCTGGCGAAAAATAGCCAAAACAAGCCACAGGGTTAATACTACTTACGCTGGAATAGCCAATGTTTGCGGTGATCTGATAAATGGTATCACAGGAGCCGACACTGCTGATGGTATCGCTGTAAAGGCCTGAAGTGTAGTAAACCTCAGTTCCTGATACAGATACCACAGAATCACAGCCGCTCAGGTTGATTGGGATTTCAACAGCTGAGCAGCAAATATCTGCATCATGATAGTTTAGATAAGAAACGGTGTTTTGAGGGTATACGTCCCATTGAGTTGCACCGGTTGCCCAGCTAGTTGTACCTGATGTAACCGCAAAATTTCTGACCAAAGTATACTCGCTGGTTGCACCTGTACCTACAACCCAGTTTGTGCCGGGGTCGGTTCCGATTTGACCAATCACATCCAACACCGTATTGCTTGATATTTTTACCAGTGACATGGCATCGTCTCCATTGAAAAATGTGATGGTATGCAAAGTGTCGGAAACAGCAAGTATTGAAGCAATTGCACTTGGATTGCCTGCAATGTAAACCGAGTCAGGAGCAAGTAAACCCTGTGGAAAAAGCGAATCGGTAGGGCTTGGCGAACCGTTATTGTACCGGTAAATTTTGTAATTGGTTAAATCAACGGTGTCGCCGGTATTATTGAAAATTTCAATAGCCTTGTTGTTCGATGCTCCTTCAAGATATTCAGAAAAATACATGTCGCAGCTTTGCGATTGAGCTTGGCTCCATGCAAGAAGCAATGCAACGAGAATGAGGAATACTTTCATTATTGATGTCATAATAAAACTGTTTTATGCAAAGATAGCCCTTTTTTGTCTTAGTGGATCATAAGAAACACTGTAACTTCATATTTGAAATAATTGTGATTGTACTTTGAGATTATTTTTTGGCGAAGTACTCATCCAAAATTGAGAGGACATCAGGATCTGCATTGTTTACATACCATGCAGCTTCTAAATAGCGGAATGCTTTTTTTGGCTGATCGTCAAGCATATACATGATAGCGTAGAGTGAGTAAGTATATGCGTCGTTTTTATCGGCTTCGACCGCCTTTTCGATCAGCTGATATGCTTCGGACTTCTCACCGAGATGGAACTTCGCCATGGCCTGAATGCGGTACGCAGCAGCCTGATTGGCCCTGAATTTAAGTGCTGTATTGCAAGAGTTAAAGGCATTGCTGAACTGACCTGATCTGAGGTAGAGAACGGACAGCATTAAATAGTCTCCTGCAAAAATACCCGTACTGTCATGACCATCGATGATTGATTGCATCGTTGCGATCGAAGACAGGGTGTCGCCACTGAGATACTGGAGAGCCATAAGCGAGTTGGCGATGGTTGTTCGGGTGGTCATATACGATCCTCCCAAAGGTCTAATTTCATGGATCGCTTTTTTCAGATAAGTGATTGTTGAGTCGTACTCTTTTTCGATGGCAAAAGTCCATGCGAGCGCGTTCAACAGGGTGTATCTTGGTATAAATCCTGGCTTTGCATACATGTTTCGGTACTCACTGCGCATGGTATTCAGCAGAATTTTATCGCAAGGAAGAAGCGGCGTTAATGAATCGCCTGAAATATTCATTTGATATTTCATGA
>CAZLHV010000264.1:0-3681 GCA_964559205.1 uncultured Bacteroidaceae bacterium | reverse complement strand
TCTGGATATATTTTGCCAATTCAATTACAACCGAGTCACCCCATTCCGACTGTTCTATTTTTTTACTGATGTACTCTCCAACGTTCCAATAAAGGTTAATCAATTCAGCATTTACAGCGCGGATGGCTTTTATTCGAGAAGCATTAATTAGTTGAATTATTTCAGTAAATCGTTTGTCCATAACAACTATTGTTTAGTTCAAATGTTGAAACTATTTTTCTGCCTTAAGCGCAATTTGGGTTGAAAAATATTTAACTATTTCTTCACAAACACTTCCCGCATAAGAATATCGCCGTTTTCGAAGGTGATGATGTAGACTCCTTGCGAAAGGTTTTTCAGAGAGATGGTGTTTTCGGCCGCATGCAAAATACCTTGCAGAACAATTCGTCCGCTGGTTTCGGTGATGACATATATTGTTTCGTCATCGAACGAAAAGCTGGTTGAAATGAATTCTCCGGCTGGATTGGGGAACAGATGAATGGTTGACATGTTGTGGTCGTCGATGGCCGAAATGGGCATCACCACAATGGTTTGTAACGATGTGTCGCTGGTGCATTGCGCAGGTACAGACACCAGGCTGACTTCAAACTGTCCTGTAGTCGCATACACGTGATAGGGGTTGAAGTCGGTGCTTTGGCTGCCATCGCCAAAATCCCACAAGTATGATGCTGCATTTTGAGAGTTGTTGAAAAACAAAACCACTGGATCGTTCAGAAACACCGTATCGTCCGAAACATCGAAAAGCGAAGTGGCATTGAATCCTACGCTGATGTATTGCAATTGCTCAAGTGTGTCGCTGCCATTGCCATTTTGTGCCACCAGAGTCACATCGTATTGTCCGCTTGAGGCGAAAACAGCTGTGCATTGATTTCCAACCTGACTGATGATATTTCCGCCATTGGGAAACCATTGCAGCGTGCTTGCGTTCTGGCTTGCAGAGGTGAATACCACGGTGTCGCCCGGACAAATCTGGGTCTGGTTTGCTGTAAACGAAGCCACGGGCATTGGAATTTTCGAGAATTTCACCGCGTCGAATGCAATGGAATCGCCATCGGTGCCGGTCGAATCGCCCAGATAAACCATTGCGGCTCCCGGAGCCAAGCTGAAAACACCCAGTTCGACCCACATGTTTTTATGGGTGTTTTGATTCACAGTGACTATGGTGTCGGTTCCCACACGCGAGATGTGATACATGGCGTTGGTGGTACTACTTCCTTTCGATGGAACAAAAACACTGACACGATACAAAGCGGTGTCTGGAATGTTGGGTTCCCATGTTGTGTAGCAGATATCAGGCGAAGTTGCCATTCCAAGCGTAAACCATGTGTGTCCGTTGTAGCCTGTGTTGAAATCGCGGTAATAGCGCATGTTGCTGCCCAGGGTGCTGTTGTTCATATAAAATCCGTGACCATAATAATTATTGTCGATGATGGTGTCGCTGTACACGGGTTCGGTGGTTCGGGCCGCTACAGTCCAGGCTACATAGCTGTTACTGCCTCCGAGATTTGAATATCCGTTGTTATAGCCGGGCCAGTCGTACAGCACACTGTCACCGTAATAGTTCGGATAGGAAGGCAAATTGCGGTCGCCATACGGATCGTTGAATACAAGCGTGTGTTGCCCCTGCACATAACCGATGCACAGTGTAAGGTGTCCCGAAGCTGTAAGATAATTGCAGATGGGATGCACATATCCGTTGTCGATTTCACCGACCGTTGTTGCCCATGTGCAGCTGGTGGTCCAATATTGATTCGATGTCATGTAATGCTGTTCGATGTAATCGCTCATGCGGCTGTTGGGCGAATATGACCCGGTCCACATGTACCCGTAACCCCCGTAGGCAGTGGTGCTGTATGCATCGGCGGTTTCGCTGTAATACCACTCGTTGAAGCGATAGCGGTCGGCCACATATGAGCCGAAATTGTTTACATGCGGATCCCAGCTGTAACCATGATCAACACTGGTTGGCCATTCGGGCAGGCGATTGTAATAGGCAACCGCCATGATGGATGTGGTCGGAGCACAACTTCCCCAGCCGGCGTGCCACGAAGGGGTGTCGTAAACCTGATGAATATAAGGTACAATCCCTGGCACCGTGGTGTTGGCCAGCGGCCCTTTCAGCTGTTGGAATGATTTCCGCGGCAGCAAGCCCTCATGCAAATACAATGTAGATATCTGTCCGTCAGAAAGGGTGAATATTTCTGGCTTTGCGATGGAATGCCAGAAAAGTTTTCCGTCGAGGCTGAATGCAGGTCCCGAAATGTTTTGTCCCATGCCGCCTGCAATGGTGGTATGCGTATTTGAAATGGCATCAAAGGTTTTTATTTCGCCCGATGTGATGAAATAGTTTTCCTGCTCAATCAGCGCATAGGCAAGTACGTTTTGTGTTGGATGCCATTGGGGTGCCCGGCCATTAAACACCGCTATAATGCTGTTGCTGTAGACACTGAAAACCATGATTCGGTCCATCGACGAAACGAATGCGACAAAGCGGCCATCATGTGAGAATGCAGGCAGCGCACAGCCTTCCGGGCTGATGTTTGTAACGGTTTTTGTATCCGTATTCATGAGCATCAACTCGTCGTTTGCGTTGTTATAAATCACCTGTTTACCATCGGGCGACAGCGCCATGAAATTGACATATTCGCCGGTGTTGTAAGTGTCGGTGTTTCCGCTTGAGCGGCGAATATTGAATCCGTTTTGAGTGGGTAGTAGTAAGTCTCCGTTGGCCGAAAAAGATGGTTGTCCGCAAAGCGAAGCAGGTTCGGCCAGAAACGAGATTTTCTGAGTGCTGAGGTCGAGCAGCGCAGGGCTTTGAAGTCCTTTTTCGGAAATATATTTAAAACCAATGGCTTTTCCATTGCTACTTAGCTGCATATATCGTCCGCAGCCAGGTGCAGCCACCAGCGTTTTCAACTCACCATTTGCAATCAAAAATATCTCGTTGCAGTTGTTCGACGTGGCAATCATTCCAAACTCGGTTGGAATCAGATTGCTGAAATAGCCGTCGTCTTCGGCCTTATAGGCGTCGTTGGGTCTGGAATTTTGTGCGACGATGACATTGGCTGAAATTAGAGACGCAAGGAAAATCAATAATCTTTTCATATTCAGGGGTTGACATAATTACAAAAATAGCGAATGCCTTGAAATTTTCATGTTAAATCTCATGCTTAGGTTCTACAATACAAAGCAAAGGGTAGTAGAAATACATTTTACTGAACAATACCATTCCATTCTGCCACCCCGCAGGCGCTAAAATAGCCGGCGACAGAGTTTCCGAAATTGCCAGTTGCATTTCCAGACTGAACAACCACAATCCCATTGTTCCATTGGGTTTCGATCAGGACCTCGCGAAGCCAGGCAGCATATTGTTCCGAAATACTGTATCGTCGCTCCCTGATTTGTGTTCCTTTAGGGAAAATGACCGATTCGAAGTCGTTACCGGCAATTTCTCCCATGTCGAGTGATCCTAGCGTGTAGAAATACATGGTGGCGATGGAATTCACGGGGTCGAATCCATCGACATGTCTCCAGTCCAAAAGCACCTCATACATGGCGAAATCATTAGGGCTATAAGCTGGACAAACATACGAAACCTTGTATAGGCTGTCGTTTTCGTTAAACAGCGTGATGGTGAGTGGGTCGAAAATCTGTGCCGGATGAAGTCTGTCGCTGCCACTG
>CAZLHV010000263.1:0-3721 GCA_964559205.1 uncultured Bacteroidaceae bacterium | reverse complement strand
GGCCTGTTTTCGCTCGTCATGAATCTGAATGCGCAGTCAAAGGCTCCAGGCAGCGATTCCATCGATGTGATCAGCTACACAATTTATATCGATACCGTTGACATTTCCGGTCAGCAATTGTACGGTCATGCCATCCTGAACATTCAGCCAAGAGTAGGTAGCCTGCAAGTGGTCCCTCTCGATCTGCTGTCTCTGACAGTTGATTCGGTTTTTGTCAACGGAACAAATGTCAGCACCTACAGCCACAACGATACACTTCTCGCCATTAACTGTCCTGTTCCACTTTCAGGAACGGACACATCTGAAATTCATGTATACTATCATGGTCACGCGGTAATTGATCCAAGCACCTGGGGCGGGTTTTACTTTAGCAACCCTTATGCGTATAATTTAGGAGTGGGCTTTGAATCAGAACCTCACAATTTCGGAAGGGTGTGGTTTCCCTGCATCGATGACTTTACCGATAAAGCATTTTATGAGTATTTTATTACAACCGACACATCGCAAATGGCCGTTTGTGGAGGCATGCTTACTGATACTGTTGTCCAGCCCTCTGCCAACAGGATTATCTGGCATTGGGAACAAGCCGAACCTATCCCCACCTATCTGGCCTCCATGGCTATAGGACCATATGTCTGTGTCAGTGATACATTTACCGGACTTCACGGCACCATCCCGATTGATATTTATGTACCTCAAAGCATTGCCTCAAAAGTGCCAGGCTCCTTTGGAAATCTTCCCGATGTACTCGCAATATATGAAAACCGTTTTGGAGCCTATCGTTGGGAGCGCGTC
Organism: uncultured Bacteroidaceae bacterium; assembly: GCA_964559205.1. Lineage (GTDB taxonomy): Bacteria > Bacteroidota > Bacteroidia > Bacteroidales > DTU049 > GWF2-43-63. Next base: position 2,926 of record CAZLHV010000263.1, on the reverse strand, counting down.
GGATATGTAGGTGTTCCGTTTAACTCGGGTGCAATGGAACATGCCACCAACATTGCCTATCCCAATGTGGCCATCACTGGGTCGCTTACCTACGAATCACTCACCGCTCACGAACTTTCGCATCATTGGTTTGGGAATCTGGTCACCTGCTCAACGGCAAACGAAATGTGGCTCAACGAAGGATGGGCTGTTTTCTGCGAATTTATTCATCAGGAAGGGTTGTATGGATCTGCTGCAATGACCGATTATATTCGCAATACTCTGGCTGGTGTTCTGAAAAATGCACATTATACCGATGGGGGGTTCTATCCCGTAGGCAATGTTCCTTCTTCGCTCACATACAGCACCACTGTGTATGAAAAGGGAGGGCTCATGGTGCACACCTTGCGATATTACATGGGCGACACGCTATTCTTTCCTGCAGTCAGGCATTATTTCGATAGTCTGGCATACGGCAATGCCACCATTGCGCAAATGCGCGACATCTTCGAGTCTCATTCCGGACTTGAACTAAACGATTTTTTCGATGCATGGATTTATCGCGAAGGGTTCCCGCATTTCAGCACCGACAGCATGAAAGTTGTACCTGCAGGTGCAGGACAGTTTGATGTAACTGTGTTTTTAAAACAAAAATTGTTCGGTACTTCTCAATTCGCAAACAGCAACCGAATCGAACTCTTGTTCATGGATTCGTTATGGAATGAGTATCGAACCACAGCCGTTTTCGACGGCCAAAGCGGAAGCAATAACTTCACCCTGCCCTTTGCCCCGATTGTGGTGATAACCGACCCCGATGAAAAAACTGCCGATGCCGTAATCAGTTACAATCAGAAAATTAAAGATAGCAACACCTATTCATTCGGACTGTCATACTGCACGGTCGATATAACGAATTACACCGACAGTATTTTTCTTAGAGTAGAACACCACAAAGTTGCTCCCGACGCTGTGAAGTCTAATCCACTCATTTATAGAATTTCGCCCAACCGTTACTGGTCCATTTCTGGCATTGTACCAAGCGGTACTGAGTTCAGCGCCCAGTTCGACTACAATAAATCGACAAGTGCTTCAACAGGATATCTTGACAGTGACCTTCTCACCACGGCCACCAGTGGCGACTCGCTGATATTGGTCTATCGCAGGGATGCCTCCAAAGACTGGGAAATCACCCCTTTTACGAAGATTGGAAACAATACGGTTGGCAAGGTAAAAGCATTAAACGGTTTACCCGGCGAATATGCACTGGCGATTGGTGAACCCTTCCAGGCCGGTCTTGATCAACCATCATCAGGTCAGATGAACGTTTATCCAAATCCTGCCATCGATGAAGTCAGAATCGAAACCTCTGGAATCACTTCCGGAACCGTTTATATTTACAGCAGTGACGGTAAAATGGTTTTTTCTGAACAGATATCTTCTCCCGGACAGACATTGATTTGGAATTGCAGTCATTTGGCATCTGGACTTTACCATGTGCAGATGATCGATTCCAAAGGGAAAAGTGTGATGCAAAAAGAAGTAACCCTGATAGGCAACTAAAGTCCTTTATTTCGATTGTTCAAGTGAACGAAAACCGTTGCCAAAGATTTCATTTGCATCGATCACTGTCATAAACGCGTTGGGGTCAATATCGCGGATGTAATCCTGCAGCATGGCAACCTCGCGTCGGTTAACAACCGTATAAATCATTTGCTTATCCTCACCCGAATACATGCCTTTTGCCGGGATAAATGTTCCTCCGCGACTCAGATCGTTCAGTATTTTCGCACTGATTTCATTGTATTTATCAGAAATAATAATGACTGTTTTATCATAACTGACCCCCTGAATCACCACATCAATAACTTTTCCGGTTACAAAAATCACCACCCAGGAATACAAAGGAATTTTCCAATCGTCGAAAGCAACAAGACTTAGCATCACAATGGCTGCATCGACCACAATAAGGAGTTGACCAACCGGAAGGCGGGTGTATTTGCTCAGGATCATGGCAATGATATCACTGCCACCCGAACTTGCCTTCGAGCGAAAAATCAATCCCAATCCAAAACCTATCAGGAGCCCCCCAAACAAAGAAGAAAGCAGCGGGTCTCCCTCAACAAGGGGCTCATATCCCCAAGTGAATTCAAGAAGAGATATCCAGGCAGAGAGAAGAAGAAATCCGGCGACAGTCTTAACGCCAAATTTAGGGCCTAGGACCTTGATCGCAATGATTGTCAATGGAATATCAATGGCCAGACCTGTCAATCCAATGGGCAAATCCATGAGATAATGCAACACGATGGCCACCCCATAGACGCCACCTGGCGCCAACCTATAAGGGGATACAAAAAAAACAAATCCGGCGGCCATGATAAAGGTACCGATGAGGATAAATAAATAGGCCTTGAACCAATCGGCCGAAAGAAACTTCTCTTTTGTCAAATATGCCATTTCAATTTTTTTGCAAAATTATCATCATTTTTGTGCATAAAAACCCTCAATAAGACAAGCCGATAAATCAAAAACCCTGAATCGGGCATTATATATACGAAATCAAACAATTTGTCGTTATATGTTGACTTTCGCTTTTTGCGGATGTATCTTTGCACAAAAAACTAGAGCTAAGACGATGAAACTCTCAGACTTCAAATTTGATCTTCCCCAGAACCTCATTGCACATTTTCCGGCAAAAAACAGAGACGAAAGCCGCCTGATGGTGGTTGACCGTAAAAAAGGAACCATTGAACACAAATCATTCAGTGACATTCTCGATTATTTTGGAGACGGTGATTTAATGATTATCAACAACACCAAAGTTTTTCCAGCCAGACTCTATGGACGTAAGGAAAAAACGGGTGCAGTAATCGAGGTTTTTCTTCTTCGCGAACTTAATTCAGAATCGAAATTGTGGGATGTTTTGGTTGACCCCGCCAGAAAAATACGG
>CAZLHV010000262.1:0-3732 GCA_964559205.1 uncultured Bacteroidaceae bacterium | reverse complement strand
ATAGAACTTCCAAATGCCGACTTCACTGCCCTGCTTATATTCACCCTCTGCCTTCAGCTTTCCTGTCTCATAATAATAACGCCATAATCCTATACGGGTACTGTCGGGAAGCATGCGTCCCTTCACGCGAACAGTCCCATTGTTGTATTTCTCGGTATATGGAACCTGTGCAGACAATGCCGAACACATCAATATGGCGGCCAAAAAGAGTGAAAACGTTATTTCTTTCATATGCAGAAATTGATAAAGTCAAAATGCAAACTTAGGCAAAAAATTGTGTGCCCATTCCAAAAGAACGAGTAGTTATCAAAATACCCTGGTGAAAAACCGTCTGTATTGCTGCATATTTTTTTATCGGGCAAGTCAATTTTTTATATTTTAGCACAAAAATTAACCCGGAGGAGAAAACATGAGTATCAATAAATTAGATCAAATGATCACTGCCCTGCAGGGCAAAACAAAAAAACGACTGGTGGCCGCTTATGCCAACGACGCACACACCATCGAAGCAGTGTCTGCAGCAACAGATCTCGGAATCATTGAACCCATCCTCGTTGGCGACGAAAACATCATCAGATCGATTTGCGAAAAAGAAAAAATCGATGCAGGTAAATTCCGGATTGTGCATGAGGCCGATGAAATGGGAGCCGCCCGCAAAGCTGTCGAAATGATTAATCAGAAAGAAGCCGATGTGCTGATGAAAGGCGCACTGAGCACCGATAAATACATGAGGGCAATTCTTGACAAGGAAAAAGGGCTTTTGCCTCCAAAGGCCATTTTAAGTCACGTAACTGTGGTTGAAGTTCCCACCTATCACAAACTGATCATCGTCAGCGATGTCGCCATCATTCCGGCTCCTGACCTTGCCCAGAAAACTGCCATCACCGGCTTTGTGATAAATACCGCACATGCCCTTGGTATCGAAAAACCAAAAGTTGCCATGATTGCCGCAACCGAACAAATGTCGGCAGGTATGCCCGCTTGTGTCGATGCTGCTATCATTAGTAAAATGTGTGACCGCGGACAAATCAAAGGGGCTGTCGTCGATGGTCCGCTGGCACTCGATGTGGCTATTGACAAGGAAAGTGTCGAAATCAAGAAACTTGTTAGCCCTGTAGCCGGTGATGCCGATTGTCTTGTATTTCCAAATATTGAATCCGGCAATGTGTTCTTTAAAACCTGCACCAAATTGGCTGGCGGAGAACTTGCGGCTTTAGTGGTAGGTGCAAAATGTCCTGCCGTGCTTACCTCACGTGGCGACAGCTCTAAAACAAAAACCTATTCAATCGCTCTGGCGTGTTTAATGGCTAAATAATTTCTATGAGCAACAAACTGATTCTTGCAATTAACCCCGGCTCTACGTCCACCAAAATTGCTGTTTTTGATCTCCACAGCAATAAACTATTTCAGAAAAACATCAAGCACTCTGCCGAAGAATTGGAACCCTTTGCTTCAATCACCGATCAGTATGAGTTCCGACGCAATATTATTCTCAAAGAACTTGCCGATGGTGGCATCAGTATCGCTGAGATCAACGTTGTGGTTGGTCGCGGAGGTCTGGTCAAACCCATTCCTTCAGGCATGTACGAAGTCAACGACGCCATGAAAGCCGACCTGAAACAAGGAGTACTTGGTCAGCATGCATCAAACCTTGGCGGCCTGATTGCCGACGATATTGCACGCAGCATCGGAAGTGCCCGCGCCTTCATTGCCGATCCGGTGGTGGTCGATGAGTTTGATCCGCTTGCACGAATTTCGGGTCATCCGGAATTTGAACGAGTGAGCATTTTTCACGCCCTAAACCAAAAGGCTATTGCAAAAACCCATGCCAAGGCCCAGGGTTTGGAATATCAGCAAATGAATCTCATTGTGGCTCATCTTGGTGGCGGAATCAGTGTAGGAGCTCACCGAAAAGGCATGGTGGTCGACGTTAATCAGGCCCTTGACGGAGATGGTCCTTTCTCACCCGAACGTAGTGGTACACTGCCGGTGGGCGCAGTCGCCAAACTATGCTTCAGCGGAAAATACACCCACGATCAAATTAAAAAAATGATTACTGGTCAGGGCGGACTGGTGGCCTACCTCGGAACAAATGATGCACTCGAAGTCGAAAACCGCGTAAAGGGCGGCGACGAAAAAGCGCGTTTGGTATACGAAGCGATGGCCTATCAGATTTCGCGCGAGATTGGCGCTTGTGCTGCCGTTTTGAAAGGCGAAGTCGATGGCATACTCATCACTGGTGGTGTGGCATACGATAAAATGTTCGTTGAATGGATCAAGGAGCGCGTCGCGTTTATTGCACCTGTTTTTGTCTATCCCGGTGAAGATGAAATGCAGGCGCTTGCTTTCAATGGCATTTGCTTCCTGAAAGGTGAAGCTGATGTGAAGCTTTATGTATAATGTGAATGGTCACCATTTGACCTCCTAAAAAAAGACGTTCCGAAGAACGTCTTTTTTTTTTACTTCCTTCCAATAATAAGCTTCTGCCCATATCCATATCCGTAGGTAAATTCAATAGGCTTCACATCCGACGAATCGTAAGCCTGTTTCAATTCTCCGAGGTGAATATAGTTAAACGACTCAATGGGAGCCGAATATGTGCCATACAATTGAATTTTGGGGAAAGTTTTCTTAATATCCTTATAAGCCAACCCTGTATCATCGGTAAGGAGCGTGGTGATTTTCGACAGAAAAACTTCGCGGATTTTTGAGAAGCCATCGTGATGCATTAAGTAAGAAGCTGCTTTCAACATTCCGAATATTTTGCCGTCAAGGTTTTCAAAATATTTCTTCACGCTACTTGCATTAAACGGATCGTTTTCGGCATTGAACGAAAAATAAACCACTTCCTTTTCCATTCCAAGTGAATCGATGAGGTGGAAACGAACCCCCTTTGTCCATTGAACACGCCGAAGCGAATCGTATGAGCATTGCTTCAGTTTTCCGTCGTTTTGAACATACACATAGTTCATGTCCTTAATCTTATGTCCGGTGTATGCCGAAAACAACATGATCACAGAGGTAACCCCGTTATACTCGCTGGTACGCAAATCTCCGCTCATATCTTTGGTGATAAAGAAATTGAGGGCAAGTGAGCTTTTCAGAGAGCGACGAGTGGCATCGAAAAAGATCTGATTGCTCTTTGTGGTATCAAACACAGGCACTTTGCCCACTGGTTCAAGACCAAATAGTACGTATTTTTTTGCCCCTGGATAAAATGTATTGGCATACAAAAAATCAGGTCCTGAAAAAGCGTAAAACAATGTGGCAGATATATCGCGACCTTCTGGGATTTCTTTGAATGCCCAGCTTCGCATGGCCCTAAGGTTCTTCTCTTCAGCATGACCAAACAACTCAGTCATCCCGCTTTTGTGCAGTTTCCATTCCTTTGTCGATGCTACATCTGCTTGTCGGTGTTTGTAGCCGGGATCGATGCCAGCAATGATTCTCGAAGTAACCGTTAATCCGGTATCGAACGAAATCTCAGCTTCTTTCTGAATATTCTGATGTAGACTGTCCTGATCAGAAATACTCTTATCGCTACTGCTTCCGCAAGAAATAATAAACAATGAACTTACTCCGATTAGAAAGGTGATCAGCCTGATGGTTTTCATGGAAACGATGATTAAGGGCGCAAAATTATACATTTTAAGCAACAAAACACATGCTCGCGAGCAAACGCAAATTGCTTTTCAAAAAAAATCAAGGTGTAAAAATTCAGTTTTTACAGTT
>CAZLHV010000261.1:0-3757 GCA_964559205.1 uncultured Bacteroidaceae bacterium | reverse complement strand
TGATACGAAAAACAGGTGTTTGCCTGAATGTTTCGGGAGCCAACCCCATGACCACGCTTACCAATAATGACTTTGTGAAAGGTTATTATGGTATTTACACTTCAAATTCGGGTTATACCGGAGATATTGGCGATGACACGCACCCTGCAGATAATCAGTGGGTGGGGATTAATATTTATAGAGAGCAGTATTCTCCAATTAATATTGTTTTCCCAGATTTGATGTATTGCAGAAATTTAAGTACATATTGGTTGCATTATGAACCAGGCAATCCATATTTAACAACATTGGTTTCAACTCCACCATTAATTTACGGTTGTCCTCAGCAAATCATTATTAACCCAACAAGCAAGGCACAAAAAACGGTCACGCTTGACATGATGCAAATCCCGGTTGAATCAGGGCAATGGGTTAAGAAAGGCATGAATAAAGTTGTTAAGAATGATGTTCAACTTTCATCGGATTCTGTTCTTTCTGTATTTGTTGATACTTTAAGCAATAAGGCAACAGGTTTGCTTGACAGCGTTTTGGTGCTGCGAGAATCAGAGCTGACTACTGAGGCTTCGATAATAAACCAGATTGTTCAGCCGGAAACAGTGATGGATGAATTAGAAAAAGAAATCAATGAGTATTTGATCTCAGCTGATGAATTCGGATTTGATATATTGCCAGTTTCAACCATTGACCGAATCAGAGAAATAGCTGAGATGTGTCCTTTTACTGAGGGGGAGGCAGTTTATAAAGCACGTATTATTGCTGCCTATTTTGATCCATTCGGAACTGATTATTCCAATAATTGCGAATTTGAAATGGAAAACAAAAACCTGACGGAAAATACCTCAACAGGAGTCGAAATCATTTTAGCAATTCCTAATCCAACATCAGGTTCATTCATGCTTCAATCTGAAGAATTCTCAGGTACAGGAAATCTCTCAATTTATGATTTGTCCGGTCGTTGTTTATGGACTGGGGAAGCTACAATGAATGAAACAATTGTCATTGAAAACCTATCAAATGGCTTATACTATTTTCACCTGACCATTGGTACAGACACCTTTATTGGCAACATTTCTGTATTGAAAGAATAGTGAATAATGTGTACTTCTCTGAAAATATTATCAATTCTAATAATCTTCAATTTTGGGGCTGAGACTGCTCAGTCCCAAAATTTGATTCCTAATGGGAATTTTGAAGAATATGACTCTTTACTTATTATGGACACCAACATCTGTTCATCCGCACCATTTTGGGCCCCTGAAGTGAAATATTGGTATAGTGCAAACAGCTTGGGTTTTAAATATTTGCATTCCAAATACAATATTTGTAACTCAAACCCTGCTATGACTAATGGTGTTCCAATAAATCACGATGGATTTGAACACCCTCATTCTAATGAATCATACGTTTTACTTATGACTTATGAAAACAGTAGTAATGATACGATTGCCTCTGCAGCATCAATAATACAAATCGAAATGCCAGACTCTTTACATAAATATAAAAAATACTGTTTTTCAACGTTTATTTCTTCATGTGACTGCAATACTATACTCTCTGATGCTTTTGGTGCCTATTTTTCAAATACAGCAATCAGTAGTAGCGATGTTTATAATTTCATCCAATACACACCACAGATTTCCAATCCCGATTATCGTTTTCCGTCTAAATATGGATGGACACTGGTTTCAGGAAGTTTTATTGCAGATGGTGGTGAGATGTATTTAACCATTGGCTCTTTTGAAAACGATTTTTCTGTACACATCGTAGAACCTGATACCAATAATACATGGTTTTGTTCTACAATTTTCCCTTATAATTCAGCAATCTATATCGACGATGTCTCCCTCTACGACTGCACCGGTTTTTACTACGAAGCCGAGGCGGGCGAAAACCGAGAGCTGTGCAAAGGCGAAGAAACAACGCTGGGCTGGGACGAAAACACGACGCGTACTTTCAAATGGAGTGTTGTAAGTGGCGATAGTGCAAGTCTGAGCAACGATAGTTTGCCGCGCCCAACCGTAAGCCCGCAACAAACCACCGTGTATGCGCTGTATGTGGTGGATGAATATGTGCAGGAACACTTCGATACGGTAACAGTGGAAGTAATTGATTGCGAAAATCCTATTTATTTGCCCAATATTTTTTCGCCCAACAACGATGGCAACAACGATGTTTATTACGTGCGTAGCAGCTACGTGAAGGAACTGAAAGCCATGAGGATTTATGATCGCTGGGGCGAGGAAGTCTTTTCATGCCACACTTCGACTCCGCTCAGTGTGACAAGCGAAGAGTGTGGCTGGGATGGCACTTTCCACGGACAGGAGGCACCAACAGGTGTGTATGCTGTTTTTGTGGAAGCATTGCTGTTGAATGGCGAAACGGTAACGAAAAGCGGAAATGTGACGTTGGTGAGGTGAAAAAATCAATGTCATATAAAGGACCCCTCCACGAGACGTCATCCTGAGACCCGCGTGCAGTCATACTGACAATACGCGACAGGCACCAGCAAAACGCGTTTTGCAACCTAATAAGAAGCTGAAACAAGTTCAGCATGACAGAAAATGACAAAAAACGCAGTCATTCTGAGCGGAGTCGAAGAACGGCTGCGTTTTTTTAATTTATTGAACAAGTCTTCATTGCAAGGTTTTGTCATTAGTAGCGGAGCCAAAGGAAAGTCGAAGTGCAGCTTTTGGATTTTTTGCACAAGAAAAAAGTAATCAACTGCCATGCTTCGATACAGCGCAGGCTTTATGAAGCAAATGCTATTCGGATGCGCCACTCAGCATGACATTGTTTTTTTATTATCAGCGTGGTCGAAGTGCGGCATTTGATTTTTGGTGCAAAATACAGCAACGATATCAGAAAATTACAATGAATACTACATTGCGGAAAATGATGTACATTTGAATAAAGTAAAAGAAATGAGTATTTTAATGAGTGGTTTTTTTGCAATATTTAGCTCCCTTTTGGCGCTGCCTTGTCATGCCATTTCCTCCAACACCATTTCCCCATCCAACTTTAACCCCAACCAACCGGCCACCAGCAGCAACATCAACACCGGTATTCAGATTGAGAACTGCGCTGCGCCGACGGTGACATGTAATACGATAAGGAAAGTTGGAACATCGCTGCATGTTGCGGGGGTAAATTCGGCAAGTACGATTTGGGATAACGATTTTATAAAATCTTATCGAGGCATTAGCGTTACCAATGGTGGCTCTCTTGGTGTACAAGGAAGTATAAACAGACCAAGTGATAATCAATGGATAAACAACAGTACAGCATCGGGAAGCGGGCAATGCATGGATGATGGAACTGCGACTTCATCAATACTTTATGTACGTACAAACCCCTATTCATATAATCCAATTGTTCCTGCTTCAATTAACAAGATTTACTGTTCAAACTCAATTCCAATCTTTGCTTGTCCTGTTGCAATTATTGATGATCCTTCTCCATTAAAATTTTCAATTACCAATGAATTACCACTACAAAGTACTGAAAGTAAGGGCTGGAACAAAAAAGGACTCACGAAAATAATTCGTCAACACCCAAATTGGGCAACAAACGATACTATTCTTGCAGAGTTTGTTGATTCATTGACCATGAAACCTGCTGTATTGTTCGATAGTGTGTTGACAAAACGCGAAGATGGGCTAATCATTGAAGCTCGTGCAATTAATAACAGTATTGTTCCTGAATTGGCCATGGATGATATCGAAATTGAGGTTAACAACTATTATCTTACGCTTGAATC
>CAZLHV010000260.1:0-3806 GCA_964559205.1 uncultured Bacteroidaceae bacterium | reverse complement strand
CGTCAGTACTTCCGGTAACAGAACGAATGATTGTTTCTGAATAACTCCACACTGGTGCCACACCGGCTCCCTGAGACTTGAGTAGTTGCCCACTGATTCCAGCATTGTTATTTGGCATGAGTGCGCTTGAGAATTTGATAGCTCCAACAATATCAAGTTTTTGCGTAGGAGCAGCAGTTCCAATTCCCACATTGGTGCCATTGTCGTAAATCTGACTACATACTGCCGATGCACCATCGGACTTGATCACATAGTTTGCGGTTGCACATCCAACAGGTCCTGCAGGACCTTGTGGTCCGGTTGCACCTGTGGCTCCGGTTGCACCTGTGGCTCCTGCTGGTCCTTGCGGTCCTGTAGCTCCTGCAGGTCCCTGTGGTCCCGTGGCTCCAGCAGGTCCTTGAGGTCCTGTGGCTCCTGCGGCACCGGGAGTTCCGTTACAAACGTACCGGGAAAGCACAGGATTAATCTCGCCGGCATCGAGAACTCCATTGGCATTGGCGTCAAGTCCGAACTGAAGTAAGACTCCACCGTAGGGGCAATTGACACCAGCTGGTTCGAGAGTGGTCGATGCTACCGTATTGAATCCATTCCCTGCAGGTCCTTGAGGTCCCTGAGGTCCGGTAGCTCCTGCAGGACCCTGCGGTCCTTGAGGCCCGGTTGCTCCGGTGGCCCCTGCAGGTCCCTGTGCACCTGCTGCACCCGGAGCTCCATTGCACACATATCGAGTCAGCGCTCCCAGTATTTCGCCGGGATCAAGGGTTCCATTATCATTAAGATCAACACCAAATTCAAGCTTAACACCCCCATAGGTACAATTGGCGCCTGCAGGCTCTACACTGGTTAATGTCAGCGTATTGTGTCCGTTTTGCCCAGCGCTGCCACTACAAAGCGATAACCATGTTGCCGTGGGTGCCTGATACACCATGACACACATGGTGTCGGTGTCATATACCAACAATCCGTTCGATGGTCCCACAATCGCCATTCGTTGTACGGCGGTCATTCTTGGGATCAGCAAACCTTTGTCGGCTGCAACAATATCAAGGGCTGCTGATGGATCGGGCAATGCTCCCGTAGGGTTAATGCCAACATTGTTCTGTGCTTTCGCTCCCGATGGCCACTGAATCATCAGGGACATCAGGCAAACAGTCACGATGACTGACAGAGAAGATAAAGACCTCTTCATATAATCATTTGTTTGTTGTTCAACGAATTAATGTCACTTTTCCGATGAGCTGCTCGGCTTTTCCAAGCACATCGCGGTACTCAAATATGTAAACATATACGTCTTGCGGACATACTTCACCCTGATAGGTGCCGTCCCATCCCTGACCTGTTTCGGCAGAAATAAACAATTGAGTGCCCCAGCGGTCGAAAATGCTGAAATGGTAGCCTTCAACTCCTCCTTCGTTTCCAATAAATGGATAAAACCAGTCATTGCGGCCATCGCCATTTGGCGAAAATGAATTGGGGACATAAATAAAATCCTCGGGGATTGTTCCGGTCAATGTCCAGTTTTTGAAAAAGTCGTTTGAGGTTACCGTGCTTGTGGTTAATGTGTTTGAATTGACCGATACACTGCCGTCTGGGCTTCGGTCATCCCAGGTCAGACTGTTTTCATTCAGTCTGATTGCCAGCAATGAGCTTTCCTGAATCGGCTGCAAATCAAAATCCGTATACATAAAAGTGATTTCTCCTGCAGGGCGTACTGCTTGTTGGGCATCGATAATCCAAAAGCGGTTGATGGTTACATCAGGATTGTATGGATCAAGCGATGTGGCTGGATCGGGAAGAGGAACATTTGCAGCCGATGTCGGGTAGGTGCTGAAATCGATCACCCCATTGCCACCGGCAGGCTGGGTGATTCTGAGCGTGAGATTCAGGTCATTGTAGGAGCCAAATCCTGATCCAAAAGGAAGTTGGTAGGTGCCTGCGGCGGTTCCAATATTCCATCGCAGAATTCCTAACCCTGGAAATGGTTGTGTTTCGGCATACAAATACCCTGATTGGTAGTTCAATGCAGTTGTTGCAGACTTTTCGAGTTCAAGAACATTGGAATTCAGGTTAAATACTGATCCAAGTCTAAATTCACCTGCTACTGATGAAAGTGCATTGTTGAGAGTTTTCTCGCTCCCGCTGGTATAGAGGTTTTCAAAACGAATCGATGACATACCTTCAATGGATTGTCCAACACTTCCAGGTAAAAGTGTGATGCCGTCAGGTACAGCTTCGATAGATGTGAAGACTTCATTTCCGGCATTGTTTCTGAAATCCCGGTAAACAATCATCTGCCCGTCGTTGTCAACAAACCCGTCAGATGTGGCGGTGAGATTGTGGTAGCTTCCACCAATCACGAAATATGCGCCGCTGTTGATCACAATGCCGGTACCATTGTTGACCACAGTCTGCGACAGCACAGCATGTTGCAAAAACAACATTAGTACTGACAAACCGATTGTCCGAATGATCCTTTCCATACAAGAAGTATTAGTTACCGCCCCTGTAATAATTCCGTAAAACCAAATCTGAAATTCTGAAATTAGATGTACCTATTATTAATAGGTTTAATTGTTTGAAAAAAAAAGACGTATAATTTTATTTTCGGGATATAATCTTTGGAAAGTATCAGAATGAGTTCAGTTTAAATGAGACGATGCTTTTTAATAAAATCTAGCATTGCAGAAATGGCTCTGGCTCTGTGACTGATCTGATTTTTTAATTGTAAATCCATCGAAGCGAAGCTATTTTGATGACCTTCGGGCACAAACACCGGATCATAGCCAAAGCCCTGATCACCAATTCTCTCTGAAAGAATATGTCCTCGGACAATTCCCTCAAAGCAATACTCTTTTCCAGCAATAATTAAGCAAATGGCTGTTCTGAATTGTGCTTGCCTTTGTGGAACGTCACGCATTTCAAAAAGCAGTTTGTTGAGATTTGCAGCAGAATTCTGCTCAATGCCGGCATATCGGGCCGAGTGTACGCCTGGTTTCCCCCCCAGCGCATCTACTTCAAGGCCGGTATCGTCGGCGAAACAGGATAAGCCTGTTGCTTCATACACGGTTCTGGCTTTAATCGCAGCGTTATCTTCGAGGGTATCGCCGGTTTCGGCAATATCCTTAAAGAAGCCGGCTTGCTCCAGGCTCATGAGTTTGATTTCCGGGGGCATCAAGTGTTGCACCTCGGCAAGTTTGTGCAGATTGTTTGTGGCAAAGACCAATGGCATATTGTCCGATTTTATGCAAAAATAGGACTTTTACAAATCAGCTAAAAAAGCTAACTTTGCACAACTTAAAAACTGGGCATGTTATCAAAGCGCTGGAATCTGAAAGAACAGGGAGACGAAGAAATCATCCGTCTTTTAATGGAGCAGGTGAATCTGAATCGAACTCTCGCCAATCTTTTGGTGCAGCGTGGTATTGATTCGTTTGAGTCGGCTAGGTCATTTTTCAGACCTGCCTTGAATGAGTTGCACGATCCCTTTCTGATGAAGGATATGGACAAGGCTGTCGACAGGCTCATCAGTGCAATTGACCGTCGTGAATCCATTCTTTTGTATGGTGATTATGATGTGGACGGTACAACTGCCGTAGCGATATTGTATAAATTTCTCCGGCGATTCGGCATACCGCTCGACTACTATATTCCCGATCGTTATACCGAAGGATATGGTGTGTCATACAAAGGCATTGATTTCGCTGCAGAGAACAACTCCTCTTTGATCATTGCGGTTGACTGTGGCATCAAGGATCAGGAGAAAATCAAATATGCCAATACCAAAGGCATCGATTTTAGTATTTGTGATC
>CAZLHV010000259.1:0-3807 GCA_964559205.1 uncultured Bacteroidaceae bacterium | reverse complement strand
ACCTTCCTCGGTAATACCGATGTTTTGCGGGATGCGATACACCCACCATTGCGATTCCTTTTCGAAATGAAACAGCGGAAGAATGATTTTACCTGGCGTGATCACATTCAACATTGCCGGCAGAAAAATCATCAGCCCGAAAACAATCGATAAAACAAGTATTTTCTTGTAAACAAACCGATAGGAAATTCCGGATAGTAGATAAAAAAGCAGAATGATGCCTAAGGCCAGCAGCTGGGACTCGATGAAGTGTGCAAGACTGATGGAGACAATGAGAAATATGAAAGAAAAAAACTTCACGAGTGGATTGATGTGAAACAACCATTTTCGTCTGGATGCTGTTTCAGAATGAACATACATTGTCTTTACGGTTCCTGCTACAGATTTTAGTGTTTTATCCAAAAAAGGCATGCGACTTTTCTTCCTGCTTTTGGCGGGAGTATTATCATCATTTTTTTCGGTTAAAAATGCAGGAAACTCAATGTTCATTTTCGGATAATCAATTTGGACAACAGCCAGGTTAATCCGAGAGTAATTGCAGCACCAACAATACCCGAAAGAATGTAATAACCCGATTGGTTACCCACGGAAGGATCATCGGCATTCAACGAATAATCGGCCATGGGAGCCTGGTACGCGTCAGAATACTCCTGCAGACCTTCGGGGACATATCCAATCAGACCTTCGACCGTATCAGCCGACCATTCACCCCAGGCATCGCCTGCATCAAAAGTCATGGGCAGAAGAATACCGACCGGCGTTAGAATGGTCATAACCAGTAAAAAAATCAGAATGCGCTTTTGAAGTTTATTCATGGCTACCTCCTTTCTGCATGGCATATATGTTTTCGCGATCATTCCGGAAAAAGTACCGCACAACAAAAGCGGTTACAAGACCTTCGGCAACACCGAATAATACAAGGTGTTCGATGGCCATGGCAGGAACAGCAACGGATAGATCATAAGGACAATACAGTGCTTTGCCATCGGCAGCCGTTGCAATCATCGGTTGAATGCCGAATTCAACAGCAGTAATCAGGGCTGCCATTAAAAGACTAATGTAGCCTGCCATGAAAGCTGCAAAAAAAACGCGACCGGGTTTATCCGATTTCATTCGGAATAGTTTGAAAATCCAATAAGCTACAAACGGCATAAATACGGCCATGTTGAAGCAGTTGGCACCAATGGCAGTGATACCGCCATCTCCAAAAATGAGTGCCTGAATGATGAGTGCCACCGATACCGCCATTACCGTGGCCCATGGACCGAGCAGTATGGCTATCACAGCTGCTCCTACAGCATGTCCTGTCGTGCCGCCCGGAATGGGCAAGTTAAACATCATGATAATGAATGAGAAAGCTGCGGCCATTCCGAGATAAGGAATGTTTTTCGCGGCAACTTCTTTTTTCACTTTAACAACAGCCACAGCTGCTGCAGCTACAAAACCGCCCATCAGCGGGATGTAGGTTTCGGGTCCTAAATAGCCATCGGGTATATGCATAATGCTAAAATCTTAAAGTTAGTCCTACAATGAAGGAATGATCACATTCAGCCTCAGTGAGGCCGCATTTGTAACCAAAAGCCAATTCATTGTCGTCACTCAGGAAATAATATAACCCAAGCAAACCAAAGGCGCTTGGAGTATTGGAATGCACGTCAGGATTTTTTTCAGCGCCGCCATTCATTGCAAAATGCAGAATATCGGTAGCTGCAACATCAAATCCTGCCGAAATATGCCAGATGTTTTCAGCATCGCCGTGCCTGTTTTCATTTCGGATATATCCCGCATTGGAATTAATGGTAAGCTTTCCGATATTCATGGTGGAAATCAGAAAACCAGAATAACCCAGCTTCCCGTTTCCTAGTCCCAGCGAGCTGTTGCCGCTGGGCAGCGAAAATCCGGGTTTGATGGCAAGCGACCATTTGTCGTGTTCCATAAAGCGCCATTTGACTTCCATTCCAACATCCGAAAATCCCGAGATCCGCGAAACGGCAGTGTCTTCAAATTCATTGATAAAAACAAACGGGTATCCGATCACAATATCGATTCGCTCTGCAATTCCTACAGTGTAAACAGGTGCCAGTTCAACCGTGCTGTTGGTGCATCTGTGCGTATTGTCGAAATCATTGCCGTATGAAATTTCCAGCTGATGATTCCATAAACCCTGTGTGCCAGCATCATCGGTGATAAACGGCATTTGCGCCCGGCTGCTGAAAGCCGCAAGAGTCAATATCAATGAGAAACTCAGTAGTCGTTTGGTCATTTGAAATTATTTTTTGTTGGGTGTTTCAGTTTTTCTTTGTACAAAATCAAAAGAGTATTCATAACTCAGTTTGTCTGTGACAATTCCGTTAGCATCTTTTGATTCAACAGTGGTCAGAATTCCTTTATCATTATAGGTGTAAGTGTCGGTTTTCATAATTTTTCCATCAGCATCGATTTTCGTAATCACGCTGAAATCGCCGCCGGGCGTATAGGTGTAGGAAAATTTGTAATCCAGTTTATTGTCTGAATTGAAAATCTTTTTTTCCTGTCGGATATTATTTTCATCAAAGACGTTCTCAACGCGCATCACAAGTTTTCCTGTGCTGTCGCGGTGTTCAATCCCAATGCAGTTACCTGAAAAATCACTCGTATTGTAGAAATACGTATAGGAATAATCAAGGATTCCGGAGTTTTTAACGGATTTCAACGTAATTGTCAGCGCTTTAGGATTCCAGAAATACTCATCTTCTGAAACAACATTTCCGGCAGAATCAATGTTGATTATTTTTCGAATCAGGCCTTCTTCTGAATATTGAAAAATGGCATTCCCTGCTGGTTTTTCTACTTCATAATCAAAATCAAGAATGCGGTTTCCGTCAAAATCAAACACATTTACAGTTTTATATTTCAGCGAATCATGGCTGTACACAAGGATAGAAGTATTCAGACCTTTATCGTTGTAATTCAGTTCGGCATATTTTTCCTTTGCATCAGAAACAATCCCGTTTTCGATATTGTGTCTCCAGATAGTCACCTGGCTGATTCCGTTGCGCATCATCTTTTCCTGCTTTGCATTTGCCTCGGCTTTTTCTTTTTTTGTTTTGGGCGGTTCTTCGTGAGCAACGACCATGCAGAAAGAAAACAGTAATGTTACTAAAATGCAAAAACGTGCTACCTTCATGTCAAAAAATTTTAATCCGTGGTTGTGATTACAAGTTTTCCGTGTTTTACGCCTTTGATGGCTATGAGTTGGTCGGCGAGTTCTTTCAGCTTGCCTGATTTGCCCATTACCGCAATGGTTTCGAGGCAATTATGATGATCGATGTGCACATGCATCACCGATAATATAATATCGTGATAATCGTGCTGAATGGATGTGCTTTTGGTCTGCAGTTCACGTTTGTGATGGTCGTACACCAGAATGATGCTGCCTGCCACAATTTTGTTGGCATCGGTTTTTTCCTCGACCAGATAATTAGATATAAGGTAACGGATGGCCTGCGAGCGATTCGGGAACTTGCGTTTGTTCACAAAGTGATCCAGCTCCGAAAGGATCTGTTCATCGAGTGATACGCCGAATCGTTTTACTTTCATGTGTTACCTTTTTTTGAAAAGATGGCACAAAAGTAAAAACTTTTTTGAATTTAGAACAAGCATTGAAATATTTCTTTCAATTTAGAGCCAACAATGCAAAAGTACCGTCACTTTGAAACAAAAAGCAGCACAATATACCGTCACTTTGGAACAAAAATCAGTAAAATATACCGTCACTTTGGAACAAATAATGTGAAAATATACCGTCACTTTGAAACAAAAAATGCA
>CAZLHV010000258.1:0-3824 GCA_964559205.1 uncultured Bacteroidaceae bacterium | reverse complement strand
AAAAGGAGTGAATATGAGACCGGATTTTAAAAATATTAAACTCGCAGATTTTAAAGGCAATACTCCGTATCCCGCATGGGAAAAGGAAAATGGGATTGCCCCGGATATGGATACACCGGAAAAAATCAACATCAAGCCTTCCTTTGGCGAAGATGATCTGGCCAACATGGAACATTTGTCCTATGGTGCCGGTCTTCCGCCGTTTCTTCGCGGACCCTACAGCACCATGTATGTGATGCGTCCCTGGACCGTGCGGCAGTACGCAGGTTTCAGCACCGCCGAAGAATCAAACGCTTTCTATCGCCGCAACATGGCGGCCGGACAGAAAGGTCTTTCCGTGGCATTCGACCTGGCAACACACCGTGGTTACGACAGTGACAACGAGCGCGTGCTTGGTGATGTCGGAAAAGCTGGTGTGGCCATCGACTCGGTGGAAGATATGAAAATTCTGTTCGCTCAGATTCCGCTGGGCGAAGTGTCGGTGTCGATGACCATGAACGGTGCAGTATTGCCCGTGATGGCCTTCTACATTGTTACTGCCGAAGAACAGGGCGTGAAACCAGAACAACTGGCCGGAACCATTCAGAACGACATTCTGAAGGAATTCATGGTGCGCAACACCTACATCTATCCGCCGGTGCCTTCAATGAAAATCATTGCCGATATCTTTGAATACACGTCGAAGTTTATGCCCAAGTTCAACAGCATTTCCATTAGCGGATATCACATGCAGGAAGCTGGAGCTACTGCTGATATCGAAATGGCATACACGCTGGCCGACGGACTTGAATATCTGAGAACCGGTATCAAAGCCGGCATTCCGGTTGACAAGTTTGCGCCGCGTCTGTCGTTTTTCTGGGCCATCGGGATGAACCATTTTATGGAAATTGCCAAGATGCGCGCTGCACGTATGTTGTGGGCGAAAATTGTCAGCAAGTTTGAACCGAAAAGCGCCAAATCGCTGGCATTGCGTACTCACTCGCAGACATCGGGCTGGTCGCTCACCGAGCAGGATCCGTTCAACAACGTGGCCCGTACCGCCATTGAGGCTATGGCTGCTGCACTCGGACACACACAGAGTCTGCATACCAACGCACTCGACGAAGCCATTGCATTGCCCACCGATTTTTCTGCCCGCATTGCACGTAATACCCAGATTTTCATTCAGGAAGAGACCGATATTTGCCGTGCCATTGATCCATGGGCCGGTTCCTATTATGTTGAATATCTGACCAAGCAATTAGCGGAAAGCGCATGGAAACTCATCGAAGAAGTGGAAGAACTTGGTGGCATGGCCAAAGCCATTGAAACCGGTATTCCGAAAATGAGGATCGAAGAAGCTGCAGCCCGCAAACAGGCCCGCATCGACAGCAAGCGCGACACCATCATTGGTCTGAATAAGTATCGTCTTGAAAAAGAAGATCCGATTGAAACCCTCGAAGTGGACAACACCGCTGTAAGAGAATCGCAGATTGCAAGACTGAAGGAAATCAGGTCGAAGCGCGACAACGCTATTGTTGCAGCTGCGCTCGAAGCCATAACAAAAGCATGTGAAACCGGACAGGGGAATCTGCTGGAACTGGCTGTTGATGCCGCCCGCAAGCGTGCAACGCTGGGTGAAATCAGCGACGCCATGGAGAAAGTTTTCGGCCGTTATTCCGCTGTCATAAGAAGTATATCAGGCGTGTATTCATCCGAAAGTCAATCAAACGAAAGCTTTAAGAAAGCTACAGAGATGGCCGCCGAATTCGCCGCGCTCGAAGGCCGCCGCCCGCGTATCCTCATTGCAAAAATGGGACAGGACGGACATGACCGCGGAGCCAAGGTTGTAGCCACCGGCTATGCCGATATCGGATTCGATGTTGACATTGGCCCGCTGTTCCAGACGCCTGCTGAAGCCGCACGCATGGCGGTGGAGAACGATGTTCATATTCTCGGTGTATCGAGCCTCGCCGCCGGCCATAAAACACTGGTACCGCAGGTGATCGAAGAACTGAAGAAGCTTGGACGCGAGGACATCATGGTCATTGTGGGTGGTGTTATTCCGCCGCAGGATTATGACTTCCTGTTCAAAGCCGGCGCGCTCGCCGTGTTTGGCCCGGGAACCGTGATCTCCGATGCAGCCATCAAGATGCTCGAGATTCTGATTGCCGCGAGGAAATAGCACATTTCAATTTTTCGGAAAAGCACCATTGTCGGAGTGATGATGGTGTTTTTTTTGCATCGCTCCTTAACTTCAATCTTGTCCTCGACCTTGACCTCAACCTCGACCTGACTGGCCACTGACTACTGACTACTCGCTACTGATTACTAATTTGTATTTTTGCAAAAAACATCTCCATGATCAACTACGAAAATGCATTTTTGTCTCAACTCATCATACATCGTGTCGGTAATAAGGCACTGGGCGACGGTTTATTTGTCACCACCGAGTCGGTTGCGCTGAGCGAACAGGCTTTGATATCGGTTGGTGAATCGTTGCTGCATCCGTTTCAGAAGGAAGATCTTCTATACAACTTCTATCACGAGAGTGATGTGCATTTGAATGTGATGCATACACTCAGCACGCGGTATTTTGCTGATCCGGCAAACGAATTTGTTGCGTTGAGTGGCAAGGCTGCGACCGATTTGTATGAAAAAATGCTCAATCCGAAGTTTCACGGGGGTGAGTTTTGGGTGGCGCATTTTAACGGTGTTGTGGTTGACGATGAGGAAACACAGGCGCTTGGGTTTTTTCTGATGGATACAAGGAAGCACTTTGTTAAGCTGTTCAGCGCGGAGGAGAAATATGCGCTTGAAGTGCAGCAGGGAACTGATCCTTCGGGTTTTCTGGCCGGATGCCTTATTTGCAACACGTCCTCGGAACAGGGATATCTGATATCGGCAGGCGGAAAAAGTAAAAGCCTTGATTTGCGTTTGTGGATGGACGATTTTCTTGGCCTGAAGCAAAACATCGATGATTTTTACCGTACACAGCAGGCTATGCGTATGTGCAAGGATTACATCATGGAGCGTATGCCTGAAGAATTTGACGTGGTGCGCCCCGATCAGGCGGAACTGATGACAAAAAGTATGGAGTTTTTTAAAGAGAACGATGCTTTCGCCGTACAGGATTTTCAAAAGGAAGTACTCAAGCAACCCGAATTGGCCGATAGTTTCAATCATTTTGTTAAAGCTTTTTCGCGTGAGCAGGATCTGAATATGGAAGAAAAATTTGCCGTGAATGAACGTGCCGTGAAAAAGATGTCAAGACATTTTAAAAGCGTAATCAAGCTGGATGGCAATTTCCATATCTATGTGCACGGGCGGCGCGAATGGATTCAGCGTGGCTTCGACGAAGAACAAAAACTAAATTTCTATCAGCTGTTTTTCGAGAAAGAAGATTAAGCGCTTTTTCGGGCAGATGAAATCGGGTGTTTTGAAATAATTTTTCAAAACACTTGACATTTCTTGTTTCATTGTTTATATTTATGGGTTAATCGCAGATTGTTGATAATTAATCAATCATAATCAATTCACCATGTTTGATCCTGCCATTCGCGAATTGATGCCCGAAATTAAAAAGCATCATGATGTGCTATCCAACAAGTATATGCCGGAGCTGTTGAAATCCGTACCGTCGATGATTATGGTATTATCTTCTACCCGACAGATTGTTTATTGTAACACGAGCATTCATCGATTTCTAAACATCAATGAAGAAGAACTGGTGCTTGGATATCGTCCTGGTGAAATGATGAACTGCGATAAATCCGATATTAATCGTCATGGCTGTGGCGCAAGTGCGTTCTGTCGGTATTGCGGGTTTAATCAGGCGTTGTTTG
>CAZLHV010000257.1:0-3884 GCA_964559205.1 uncultured Bacteroidaceae bacterium | reverse complement strand
GCATCTATCCTTACCACCACCTGGACTGACATGCCACAAATGACCCTGACCTTTACCCCAGTGAAATCAACCGTATATCTTAGTTTCACCTGCTCGGGTTATGGAAACATGGCAGGTCAGGAAATTGCCTATGCCCGAATTGTTAAGGATGGTACTCCGGTGGTTGGCACAAATACAATTATTAGCGAAACTGATGATTGGGGCGATATTATTACTTCCTGGAATCTGGCAATTAATTATCCTCTCACCGTTACTCCGGGAGTTGCCACAACCATTAAAATCCAGTGGCGTACATATCAGGGTACAGCCACATTATACAACTACGTGGTTACGGATCCGGATAAAACCTGCCACAGAACTCTTTACATTTTTGAATAAAACACAAAGCCATGAAAAGAATAATATTTGTGCTTCTTGTCAGCTTACCGATTCTGATGTTTGGGCAGGAACAATCTGCTCGATTCAAGCAGGGAGCAACCGAGAAAATTGTTGCAGTTGAAATTGGCACTGCCACTACCTCGAATGGATCGTTTCAGGTCAACTTTGAAGCTGAAATATCCGAAGATTATGCAGTTTCCCTCACATGCTACAGCGCAGGTACAACACTGTATATTTCTGAAAAAACAAAGACAGGTTTTGTGATTAAATGCAGCGATGGAACAGATGTAACATTCGACTATGTTGTATTTGTTCGTAAAATCAGACCTGATAAACCGCAGAATCCTTAATCCGCTTTTTCCTTTACTCTTCCGTACGCTGGATTCTTTTCAGTTGTTCATTGTTTGCATATTTCCATTCGGACATGATTTATCGAAAGCATCATGCCATTTCATCTCTATTATTTACATTTACCACTCTACAATAATTATTTAAGTAATTATTATTTACAATATTATATTTGAATTAAGGATTATTGTTGTTTTTTGTATTAATTTTGTCGCTTAAACCGACTACTGCATGAGGAAGTATTTCTACCGGGGATTCTTTTTGCCATCTGGTGTTGTCCTGTTTTTTCTTTGCCTCCAGAGCTTAACACTAAGTGCTCAATCATTTATGGTAAACACAGGATATGTATCCATTTCGGCATCAACAACTTTATCGGTGAGCGGCAGCCTGCAAAACAACACTGGCGCAACAATCGACGAAGCAGCTGCTGGTTCAGCAGCCGTGGTTCAGTCTGATATCACAAACAATGGTAGCATCAATGGGCGCGGAACCATCACGCTGAATGGCAATTGGATTAACAACAATGTTTTCAACTGTTATACCGGAACCGTCAGATTTAGTGGTGCGGCACAACAGCTGAGCGGGACCAGCATCACAACGTTCTACAATCTGAATCTGGATAACAGCGGAATCAAAACACAAACGATTGATGCCATCACATCTGGAACATTGAATCTTAATAGTGTTGAGCTTGCTACCGGTGTGTTTAACATGTATGTTTCAAATCCGGCATTGACCGCTATTCAGCGGGTAAACGGATTCGTCAGCAGCAGTGCCGGAGGGACGCTTCAGCGAGCCACCAACAACAATCTGGCTTATTTATTTCCTGTGGGCTCTTCATCAGGGACAACCCGATACAGACCCGTAGAAATTGCGCCTGCAAGTAGCGCTGCAAACATTTTCGAAGTAAGATTCGCCAATGTAAATCCCACCTCTGAAGGCTACGATATCAACCTGAAAGAAAGCATTGTTTGTTCTGTCAATCCCTTGTTTTATCATGTCTTGGGACATCCAGCAGGCAGCGACAATGCCAGTCTTGCTTTATATTACGATAATGCTGCCGATGGCAGCTGGGATGCATTGGGAAACTGGCTGACTACCCCTTCGGCTCAATGGTACGAGATTTCCGGTTCTGCAACATCAGCAGGAGCACCTTTCTATTATGCCACAGCATCGAACCTTTCTATTCCCGTTGCTGACCGAGGCTTCGCGCTGACAAAACACAGCCTGACTGTCGATCTTGGTGCCGACACGGCCCTCTGTTCAGGTGAAAATCTGGTTCTGGATGCTGGAAACACAGGAGCCACTTACAACTGGAGCAGCGGGACCACCGGACAAACCATCACAGTGAGCACCACCAATACTTATAGTGTAACTGTCACAAATTCTGTGAATGGATGCCAGTCTACCGATCAGATCACGGTCACATTTACTGCATCAGCCGATGCAACCATCACTGCAGCAGGACCTTTCTGTGAGGATGATGTGCCAGTGAATCTTAGTGCCGTTACGCCTGGCGGTTCATGGACAGGCACTGGCATCACCAACAGCAGTCTTGGAACATTCAATCCTGCAAGTGCTGGTCCCGGGAATTACACCATCACTTATGGGATTGCCGGATCATGCGGAGACACCGCTACCACCAATATTCAGGTGCTTCCTCGAGCCAACCCCTCGATTAACGCTGCAGGTCCTTTATGCGAATCTGGGACTGCGGTGACCCTTTCGGCAACAGAAGCTGGAGGTACATGGAGCGGAACCGGGGTCACAAATGCATCGGCAGGCACCTATGACCCTACTGTGGCTGGAAATGGCATCTGGGATGTAATATATACCATTGCCGGACAATGCGGTGCCGCTGATACCATCAGCATTGTAGTCACACAACAACTCGACGCAAGTATCAATGCCGCTGGTCCTTTTTGCACCGACAGCGTGCTTACCACTCTTACTGCTGCCTCACCCGGAGGAATCTGGAGCGGAACAGGTATCACCAATAGCACCAACGGAACGTTCGACCCGACTTCAGCCGGTCCCGGTACCCATATCATCACTTATGCAATCAGCGGAGCGTGTGGTGATACTGCCACAGCCAGTATTGTGGTGCTTCAGCGTGCTGATGCAACCATTGTTCCATCAGGACCATATTGCAACACAGGTCTGCCAACAAATTTAACAGCAACCGATCCTGGCGGTCTCTGGAGCGGCACAGGAATAACCAACTCGGGCAATGGTACTTTCGATCCTTCTGTTGCTGGTGTCGGAAACTACACCATCACTTATACCATCAGTGGTCAGTGTGGTGACAGCGACACCGAAACCATCACCGTCATTGATCAACAGGATGCAACAATTGCGACAGCAGGACCATTTTGCGACAACAACAATCAGGTGACTCTTTCGGCGGTTGATGCCGGTGGCAACTGGAGCGGGACAGGAATTGCCAGTTCAACCTCAGGAACTTTCGATCCTGCGCTAGCAGGACCAGGCAATCATCTGATCACATATGCGATCTCTGGCAATTGTGGTGACACCTCAACAACCATGATTACCGTAAACGAAACCCCTGATCTGGTGGTTACCTCAATGGCCGAATCATGCAGTGGTGCAGCAGATGGATCAGTATCTGTATCCATTTCCGGAGGTGCAACTCCCTACAGCATTTTATGGGATAATTCATCAACGAGTGATTCTGTTGGAATGCTTTTACCCGGTATCTACATGGTGACTGTCACCGACAACAATGGCTGTATCAGAACCAGCAGCGGAACAGTGGATGCGAGTACCGATTCGTGCTATTTACCCCATGTTTATATTCCAAATATTTTCTCGCCAAATGGAGATTTTAACAACGATGTGTATTTTGTACAGGGCAAAGGAATCAGCGCCATTACAATAAGCATATATGATCGATGGGGCGAAAAAGTGTTTGAAACCAATGATTTGACAACAGGCTGGGATGGCCAGTTTAATGGTAAACCTGTCGAAGAAGGCCCTTATCCTTATGTGATTTCTCTGGTTTTCGAAAATCAGCCTGAGCCACAAGTGTTTAACGGATACATTTCAGTTGTCAGATAAAAGAAGCCTATGAAAAGCAAAATACTAATATCACTAGCGGCAGTTCTTATGGTCCTCACAGCTCAAAGTCAGGACATGCA
>CAZLHV010000256.1:0-3916 GCA_964559205.1 uncultured Bacteroidaceae bacterium | reverse complement strand
GTCGATAAATTCAAAAGCCGCTACCAGAAGCATTACGAGAAGAAAACCGAAGAAAAATAATCACAGATTTTGTTCTGTAAAAGCCCTGTTTCAGGGCTTTTTTTATTATTTTTACACCATGAACATCATTTTGTTTGACAGCATCAGCCGCTTGCATTTGCTGCCGCTGACATACACAAGGCCCGTTGCAGCACTCAGGGCTGGGGCATTCACCATCGCTGAAAAGTGGGAAAAAATCAGCCATCATGACACTTCATTCCTCGCAGCAGGGTATTTACAGAAAGCATTTCCGCCCAAACTTGAAGCAGATTTCTTTCTGATAAACGGCGCCCTTCTCCCTGATGATCAGATATTTAAGGCAATTTGCGCCCTGAATCAAGGCGAAGTCATGAAAGCTCCCGACGGAACCATCCTGGCCGCAAGGACAGGCGAATCTTCGCTTGCCCTGCTCAAAACCGATGGACCATTCATTGACTTATCTACGCTGAATTTCCATCTTATCGAATACTCAGCACCATATCTTTCCATCGAAAAGCCCTGGCATCTTTTCTCGAACGCAGCTAAGCTGATTTCGTACGATTTCGATACCCTCACAAAAGGCCGTAAATCGCAAGCCATTCCCGAAGGCAATCGATTTGTTCATCCCGAAAACATCTTTATTGAGGAGGGTGCCTCGGTATCATTTTCCGTAATCAATGCCACCGATGGGCCCGTGTATATTGGAAGGGATGCCGAAATCATGGAAAACTGCACCATCCGGGGACCTTTCATTCTGGGCGATCACTCTACCCTGAAAATGGGCGCAAAAGTTTATGGCCCGACAATCATCGGACCCCATTGTAAAATTGGAGGCGAAATCAACAATTCGGTTTTTCTGGGGTTTTCAAACAAGGCACACGACGGTTTTCTGGGGAATTCAGTCATTGGCCAATGGTGCAATCTGGGGGCCGACACCAACAACAGCAACCTAAAAAACACCTACGAAGAGGTCAAATTATGGAGTCATGTCGAGGAAAGATTTGTGAAAACAGGCCTTCAGTTTTGCGGATTAATTATGGGCGATCATTCCAAATGTGGAATCAACACCATGTTTAATACAGGTACTGTTGTCGGAGTCTCATGCAATTTATTTGGCGATGGCTTTCACCGTAACTTCATACCTTCATATTCCTGGGGCAGTCCGCAACATATGACAAGTTTTCAGCTCGACAAAGCCATCCATGTGGCAGAGAGGGTCATGAGCCGCAGAGGCATACAACTGCCTGAATACGAAAGAGATATACTTACACACTTGTACCAATTAACCGCCACTCAGCGCAGAAGCTGAGCCCAAAGCCCCTTTGGCACCGATATTGACCCGTCCCGCAACCTTTCCCAATAGCGGGAAGAATCTGACATATTGACATCATGAAAAAAGACAAAAAGCAACCTTTCAGGGGAATCATACTGAGCGATTCGATGACAAACGACGGAGAATTCATCCCGCTCATGTCAATGGAAGATGAGCAATCAATCCAGCGCGAAGATATTCCTTCTGAACTGCCCATCCTACCACTGCGAAATACCGTTTTATTCCCCGGGGTGATTATTCCGATAACCGTGGGCCGCGAAAAATCCATTCAACTGGTTCGGTCAGCATACAAAGGAAAACGGATCATTGGCGTAACATCGCAAAAAGACGCCCACATTGAAGATCCGGTTGGTGATGATTTATATCGGATTGGAACGGTGGCATACATCATAAAGCTGCTTCAGATGCCCGACGACACGGTGACCATCATCATTCAGGGTCGCAGCCGTTTTCAGATTGAATCTTTTGCCAGCACCTCCCCATATTTCATTGCAAGCGTTTCACACTACGGCAGACCCCAACGTCAGGGCGGTCGCTCTAAAACTCTTGAAACCCTCTTGTCAACGGTGAAAGATACCGCATTGAAAATTCTGAAAGAGGGGGCCGAATTTCCGGCCGAAGCACGTATCGCCATCGAAAATATTGAAAGCCCGTGGTTTCTGATGCACATGATTGCTTCGAACCTTAAAATTCAGCACACAGATAAGCAGAAACTGCTTGAAATGACCGACCTTGAAGATCTGGCTACAGAACTCCTGCGACACCTGACCAATGAATTGAAGATGCTTGAAATCAAAGAGCAGATTCAGGAGAAAGTAAAAACCGATATCGATAAGCAACAACGCGATTATTTCCTGAATATGCAGCTGAAAACCATTCAGGAGGAACTGGGTGGGGCTCCTCATGAACAGGAAATAAAAGAACTGCAGGAAAAAGCAGCACGAAAACAGTGGACCGAACAAGTGGCCGAAGTGTTTGACAAAGAACTGGCAAAGCTTAAAAGGATGAACCCGTCTGCAGCCGAATTTTCCATTCAGATGAATTATCTGGAATTTCTGGCAGAGCTTCCATGGAATGAATTTACCGAAGATAACATGGACCTCTCTCATGCAGCTACCATACTCAATGAAGATCATTTTGGTCTGGAAAAAGTAAAACAACGAATCATTGAGTATCTCGCAGTTTTGCAGCTAAAAGGAGATATGAAATCGCCCATTCTTTGTCTCCTTGGCCCTCCGGGTGTCGGAAAAACATCGCTCGGAAAATCCATCGCCAGAGCTCTTGAACGAAAATATATCCGGATGTCACTCGGCGGCCTAAGGGACGAATCCGAAATCAGAGGTCACCGCAAAACGTACATTGGAGCAATGCCCGGTCGAATCATCCAGAATCTGAAAAAAGTCAAGTCGGCCAATCCTGTTTTTGTACTCGACGAAATCGATAAAGTTTCGGGCAACACGTTGCAGGGAGACCCTCAGGCAGCACTGCTCGAAATTCTTGATCCGGAACAAAACAATACTTTTTACGACAACTATCTGGAAATAGAATATGATTTGTCGAAAATCCTCTTCATCGCCACGGCCAATAGCTTGTCAACCATCCACCCTGCCCTGCGCGACAGAATGGAAATTATTGAGCTGAGTGGTTACACTCACGAAGAGAAGCTTGAAATAGCAAAAAAACATCTCATACCAAAACAGCTGACCGAAAATGGCATGAACAAATCTGGGCTTAAATTTTCCGATGCCCTCATTTCAGCCATTATAGGCCGCTACACGCGTGAGTCAGGTGTCAGAGCACTCGAAAAAACTATTGCCAAAGTCATCAGGCATTTTGCTACAGATTTTGCTGCAGGAAAAAAAATCAAACAGCCAAAACCTGCTGAACTTGAGAAAATCTTGGGCGTCCCTTTTTTCAACCGCGAAAAGGTGTCGGGAAAACCTGCAGTGGGTCTTGTGACAGGCCTCGCTTGGACCGTTTATGGTGGAGAAATTCTGTATGTCGAAGCCTCATTAAGCAAGGGTAAGGGTATGCTGACCATGACCGGGAATCTGGGTGATGTGATGAAAGAATCTGCCACCCTGGCCTGGGAATACATTAAATCTCATGCACGGTTGATGAAAATCGATCCTGCCGTATTCGAACAGCATAACATTCATATTCATGTACCCGAAGGAGCAACGCCAAAAGATGGGCCTTCGGCTGGCATCACCATTTTCACAGCTTTGGTAAGCGTTTTCACCAATACCCCGGTTCGAAACGATGTGGCTATGACCGGTGAAATCACTCTGAGGGGAAAAGTTCTTCCTGTTGGAGGAATTAAAGAAAAAATACTTGCAGCTCGCCGAAGTGGCATCAAACATATTATACTCTCAGAAGAGAATCGTCGAGATCTTGGTGAAATTGAAGAAAGATATCTGAATGATCTGAACTTCACTTTCATCAAAGAGATGAAAGAACTGCTCCCTTTGGTTTTCTGATGACCCATATCCTATAGCAGAGAACGGCTCTAAAGCTCATGCAATTCTTCACGCCTGGTTCGCGAGGGAATGGATGCTACTTTCC
>CAZLHV010000255.1:0-3953 GCA_964559205.1 uncultured Bacteroidaceae bacterium | reverse complement strand
GGCTACGACATCACGCTGTATTTTCTTTCGGCATTGCACAAATACGGAAAGGATTTCCCGCAGTGCATCAATCAACATCATCCGGCAACTTTGTCAACAACGTTCGACTTCGAGCATTCCGAAGCCGATGGGTTCAACAACCGTTACATTTCAATTTACCGGATGTCTGATTTTCAGCTTTGGCGTGTGAGATAATCAGTATCCCATCGATTTTAGCATGGGGCCAAGTCCTGCAAAAAAGAATTCTACGGCGATCACCATCACAATCAAGCCCATAAGTTTCATCATGATTTTGTTTCCGGTTTCTCCGAGAATCCGCGTCAGTTTGCCTGCGGCCAACATCATAATGAGCGAAATGAGCAATACTGCCACCAGACCCGAAACAAGAATGGCTTTTTGTGTAAAGTTCTCTGCATCCTGCATGAGTACAATGGCATTGGTGATGGCTCCTGGTCCTGCAATCATCGGAATGCCCAATGGAGTAACCGAAATATCATCGACATATTTTTTTACCTGACTTTCATCGATCTTAAAACGCGAGATGCGTGCCTGAAGCATTTCGTATCCCATGACAAAAAAGATGATGCCTCCCACCATACGCAGACTGTGAACAGAAATGCCAAAAAAGCTAAAAAGGAGTTGACCCGAGAATGCAAAAAGCAACAAGGTGATCAATGCTGTGGTTGTGGCTTTAATGGCTGTTTTTTTGCGCGCTTTTGTCGGTAAATCGGCAGTCATGGTCATAAACAACGGCATGACCCCAATCGGATTGATGATGGTGAAAAAGCTTGTAAATACAAGCAATGCAAATGTGGTTAGTTCGTCCATTGATGCTCAGATTTAGAAATAAATTTTACGGAAATTCCTATAAAACTCCGTGTATATTCTCTCGTTACAGGCAATGATTTCCTGATTAAAAACAAAAGACTGCCCTCCATCGAAGTCGCTCACTATGCCTCCGGCTTCTTCGACAAGAAGCGCTCCGGCAGCCACATCCCATGGCTTAAGTCCAAACTCGAAAAAGCCATCCAGTCTCCCGCAGGCAGTGTAGGCCAAATCGACAGCAGCACTTCCCAGTCGCCGCAAACCATGTGTATGCCTGATCGAATAGCTGATAAAATTCATGTATTCATCCATTTTTGCAAAATCGTGATATGGAAACCCGGTTGCCCAAAGCGAATCACACATGCTTGCCGTTTCGGTCACTCTAATACGCTGATTATTCAAAAAGGCGCCTTCGCCCCGCTCAGCGTGAAACATTTCGTTTAGATTTGGCTCATACACCACTCCGGCGTACAATGAACCTTCTTTCATCAAACCAATGCTGACTGAATAAAGCGGTATGCCGTGAATATAATTGGTGGTGCCGTCGAGCGGATCAATAATCCATGTCCAGTCAGATCCTGTCATGGTTTCGCCACTTTCTTCGGCCATGATGCTGCTTCCCGGAATGATTTTCTGCAAGCGATCGATCAGAAGGGCTTCTGACTGCTTGTCCACATGCGAGACAAAATCGTTTAGCCCCTTCACTTCAATGTCGCTCCGACGCAGTTGGTGAACCGATTGCAGCAGATATGTCCCTGCGTCGTGTGCTGCCTCAGTGATTGCTTTTATCATTTGATTCATGTTGCAAAGATAAGAAGATGCGAATTGAGCCAAATGAAAATTTCAATAAATTATTTGATGATGTGAAAAAATAATCACATCTTTGCATAAAAAACATGTTTTCATTATCTGATTTTCTAACACTTCCGCCTAAAACCCGCCGATCGATCATTTCTATGCTGAGTCATGCTCACCGGCAAAAGAAAGCTTCGCCAAAGGATTCTCCAAATGCCCTGCTTGAGTGTCCGCAATGTGGCAGCATGAAGTATCGTCGCAATGGCTGGAGTCCTTCGGGAATTAGCCGCTATCAGTGCCGGGTTTGTTTGAAAACGTTTTCTGAGCGCAGGCTGACCCCATTACACGGGATCAAGCAGGATCAGAAGTTTACGCAATTTCTATCCTGTATGCTGAGTGGATACAAAACTCTTCAGGAAATGGCTACTGAAGCTGGGATTTCGGTATCGACGGCCTTTAAATGGAAGCACCGTATTCTTCAAAGCCTCAGCGAAACAGTTCGTACCGAAGAGCTCATCAGGCTTATTGAAAAGGGGAGCAAGCGTCGCAAAACGGGCATGAAGGGAGCAAAAGTCGTTGAACCCCGGCACGATACAGGTTCGTTGTTGCTTTCCATGCAGTACTTCTACAGCACCGCAGAATCAGATCATCATATCGGATTGATGAGTCAGGCAGAGCCGATAAAATTGCCTGAGGAAAGTGAAACTGGGCATGTCATCAGTCATCAAGCTCCTCTGCCGGCATTGCCGAAACACGCTTTCGAACAGTCGGGGCATTTGCTGCAGGCGCACCTCAAAGGGGTATCCTCGGCCAAGAAAGGACAATATGACAGGGAAGTGAAAACCAGAGGATCCAAAAAAAAACGGTGAAGTTTGTTTCCTCACCGTTTTTTGACTGAAAGAAGGTTTTACCGTGGTTTGAGAACCAGTTTTTGCTGGGTAATTTTGTAGGCTGCATCGAGTACTTCGACATATTGACTCCATTTATCCTTTGTATCGAAGCCGTTTTTATACTCCTTCCTGAAGGTGAAGCGAATTGCATTGCCGATGTCGGTAGCTTCAGATTTCAGCGACATGCATGAATTATCGAGCGAGACATTGAATGCATCAAGGTTTTCGGCCATGAAACCATCGGGCAGAGTCACCGTGATATCGTAGGAAAAGATGCAGGGGAAAGGGTAATAGATATCGGTTTCACGGGTCATTTCCTTTTCGTCGAGACTGATTTGCGAACCAATCAGTTTTCCAAGGTCGAACATGATATTCCGGCCGGCTTTATTGAACATATTTTTAATGGTAAACACTTGCGAATACCGAAGTTCGGGATCTTCGAAACAACCAGAATTCAGCACCTCGACCTCGGTGAGAGTATCAACCTCATATTCTTCTTTAAGTTGTTCCTGCAGGTATTCGTTGCGTGTTTTAATTCGTTCGGCCAGTCTTTCCTGTTTGGCTTCTTCACTTTCGCTGTCATAATTAATCAATGCTTCCGATTTTTTCTTTCCCAACATGCGCTCTTCTTCCGGCTCGAAGTCATAGCCATACAGCACAGCGTCGATCATTCTGCGCTTGTGATATCCCGACAATCTGCTTTCTGAATTGACATTCATCAGTTCCTTGTCCTGATCAAACGATACAGTCATTACAGTGTGCAGTGTATTGTCGCTTGGATCCGATTTGGGCAGATGGGTCTTTTCGACCGGCTTTGTTTTGTAAGCCTTATTCAATTTGTAGCATGCTTTGGGATAATAGACATACGCATCGGCATCATCAATCTGATAGTTATATTCATTGATGTTTCTGTGCAGCATGGGCGGGAAGAAAAGCAAATCATCGTCGCCGTTTTCAATCCGGATGGCGACAATCAATTCGTAAGGATTAATCAGGTTCTCGATCGAGCCTGTATTTTTGGGAATGATGGCCAGGATTTGATGATCAATTTTATAGTAACCCAGATACTTGGACAGTTTAAGCACTGATGTAGGGCTGTCATAGCGGTACATGTTCGACCTTTTGGCGCTGTAATAGAGCAATTTGGCTTTTTCGATGTCCGAGCATTCGTCGCAGCGTTTCCTCATTACTGATTGATAATGTCCTAATACGGTTTTGTCGATTCCTCCAATGTCATATTTTACCAAAAACGCTTTAATGTCTTCCTCATTTGCATTGTAGTCTGTACCTGATTCCTGGTGGCAGAAAATATGGGATGACAAATAATACTTATAGGTACCCAGACGTTCGCTTCCGATATGAGTCTTGATTTGCGGGTAAATCCTGTTGTAGATCTGGAAAGGATCTTCGTTAAAAGGTTCTCGCATGGTATCATTCAAACTG
>CAZLHV010000254.1:0-4086 GCA_964559205.1 uncultured Bacteroidaceae bacterium | reverse complement strand
GTCGATCAGCTTTTGAAGTTTATCTTTGTCGGAACCTGCCATAAATGACCTCCCTAAAAGCTTTAACAGGTATATACCAAATTAGATAAAATATGAAAAGAAAATTACATACCGGGCGATAGGAAAAAGAATGATGCAGGAGACATTTTTATGTTGAATTCTGAATTATTGGAAGTGAGGTTTATGGTGAGGGTTGTGTCGCGAAGACTGCTGGTAAGTGAGCGGCAGTGAGCAGTGTAAGAAGGAATTTTTCGGTAAGCGACAACATCTACAAAGCCTCGGATGTTGACAGTTGTCAACGCCTGGATCAGCCAGAACTGCCCGACAGGGCTGCGATTGGCTGCATCCGGTAGTTGGGCATTCCTTTTCTATCCGCCTTACCAATCGAGCCCCATAGAAGAAAGTGATAATTTAATGGGCGTTCCTCACTTCTCCCGTTTTTTCAACCCCGCCGATTTCTTCATTTACAGCAGCGAAGGATGATGATATTAGCTTCTACTGTACAAGCATAGCCTGGAAGAGCATTGCATTTGCATCCACCCTCGAATGGGGTCGGATAGGTGGCAAGTAGATTATCGGGCCAACTCCCACACGTCACCCCTATTGCAAAGTATCCAACACCGCATTTTTCGGTAAAGTTTTCCCCACGCTCCTTGGTTTTTTGTTCAGTTGGAAATATGACTTCCTGACAATCAGACATGGGTGGCCCCGGAGGACCAGGGTCTCCTTTATCGCCCTTGCAATCACGGGCATCGTAAACGCCATCGCCATTTCTGTCTTCTCCAGGATCGGGCTGACCATTACCATTAAAATCCCAACAGATAGGACCGCCAGGAGGCCCGGTAATCCCCTGCAGCCCCGGAGGGCCTTTTGGGCCCTTCGGCCCTCGCGGACCAGTAGCCGGAAAAATAATGTATTGTTCATCTGCATTACACTTTTCCGGAAGAAATGGCGGGTGGAATCGATGTGGTGGTGGGTCAATCAAGTAAATCTCGCCTGTTTGCTTTACGCAAGCTTGAATATTCTTCAATTTGACTGTTTGGCCCAAAGATTGATTCGTCCAAACCAGGATCGCGAAAAGTCCCATCAGAAACATTAATCCACCACTCTGGTACTTCGTGGGTTTTACCATGATGTTCCTCCTTTATGGATAGTTCACGATAGCATGCTTCTTCTTACCTGCTGCATTTCTCACAGGCTACTTTGTTATCATATTCAGGGCTCATGATCACGTAAGTGAATAGGCTGTTCGTCCTGCAGGTTATGATTCCGCGTTGAAGATCAACATCGGTTGTTATGTCTCGATATGACTTGCCATCCCATTCAAAGATGCGGAGATCCGACATCTGTCCAAGAAGTTGCAGACCTCCGATATAAATACCGATATCGACGTAACCATCTTTATCCAGGATGCCTGTAAAGTCGAAGTGGTAGCTGGAAACCGGCCATGCCGGTGTGAAGCCGGGTACTGATGCGGGCAGACCATTAACAATCTTGAGGGATACTTTACCTTTCTTCCTGATATTCCTGAAGGTAAGCCAGGAAACACCCTGCAAGTCAACGGCTGAATACTTTCCGGCCACGACCGCTTCAGGTTTCAGTCGGGGGACACCCAAATCAAGTTCAACAGCATTGATAGATTGAGCAAGAATATTTCGTATTCCCGGCGTGAGAGATTCATTCTTTAGTTCATTCGTCAGCGCTCTCTTTAGTGTGCCGGTGAAATACGATTCGACCGGTATCGTATCAAACAGTTTAAGAATTCGTTTAGCTGTGATCTCCGGAATTTTGTTATAAGTCTCCTGCAATAAGAGCGGATTGGTAACCTCGTATAACTCGTGTAGATAGGATGGAATATTTTCAGGTATCTTATACTGAGAGAAGCGGAACCGGCACATAATGCATCCCCTAGGTTGGCAGCGCCCCGGAGACCCTACCCCGACGCCGTCCGACCAGTCCAAACATCGTATCCTGTTCTTCAACCATTCTTCCCACTGAAAGGGTACCGTGGGTAAGCCCAATGCGGCTGAAACACAGAGCGTCGTTTCGGTCGCGTCTGTATCTGCTATGGTGGCCATGGAAGGCGTGGGGAGACTTATATACGGATCAGATACAACTGCTGTTGTCGCCCTGACAATCATCGCTGTATCATTGACATCCACAGATGGCTGTACGCCAACAAGTGAGCATCCGTAAATATCACCGTAGGCATCGAGCTTCATTACACCTATATATCCAGAAGGAACGCTATTTTTGATTGACACGATATATCCTCCAGCCGATGTCTGCCGAAGGGAAAAGGCGCTAGTTCCGTAATATGCTTTTTGACGCTTAATTGTCCCATCGGTGTTTAGATTCAATATCCACGCGTGTAGCGACGAAGTGGACAATATGCTCCCGGCTATCATGTATCCTCCGTCTGATGCCTTCTGGACGGAAGAGGCATAAGATTGCCAGTTTGCACTGCCATAAGTCTTCCGCCAGGCAACCGTTCCATTGCTGTTCAGTTTCGCTACCGATGCGTACTGTGTCGCATTGTTCGGCATGTATTCTCCCACCGCAACATAGCCGCCATCAGAAGTCTGTTGAATATGACTGATGCTTTCATAACCCCCGCCATCATATCTCATTAGCCAGTCAATGGTTCCTTCGCTCTTTATTTTCAGTACAAATGCTCTGGATGGATCTGCAGGCGTCCATATGGACCCCGCCATAACATAACCGCCGTCTGAAGTCTGCTGAATTGAAGAGATTGAGGAGGCTTGATTATTTATGCAATATCTTCTCTGCCAGTCAATTGATCCATCATAATTCAATTTCAGAACCGTTGCATCTTGAAACGAACCATAATGTATCCGTCCTGCCACAATATATCCACCATCCGCGGTTCGCTCGATGTAAGTGAGGCCGAAACGCTGGTTTGGAATGCTATAACGTTTCTGCCAGGCAATTGAACCATCGTTGTTTAGTTTCAGTACACATGCAATGTTATGTGATGAGTCAGATGAAAGGATTGCCCCTGTGGCGATATAGCCTCCCTCCGGGGTCTTACGGATGGAATAGATCGCAGGAAACTGGTTTTCAGTACCGTAGGTTTTCTGCCAAACAATGGTTCCGTTGTCAGCCAGTTTTATTACCCATGCTGCTGGTCCTTTCCAGCCTGCTGCTATGTAGCCACCATCCGCAGCCTGCTCTACAGAAGAGAATGATTGGCTGCCCCAACCCACATCGCCATATCTCTTTGCCCATTCCATGGCATTGGTCGGCGCTGAAAACGATGATAAAAGGAATAGCAGCCAAATAGCAGTTTTAATTCTTTTCAACATACGAATATCCTCCTTTTCCCTAAGTATTGCCTTTTCTTATGCTTACCCAGAAATTTCACTCTGCCAAGACGTCTATGCATTCACATTTTGCCAGCCAACGAGTCTGTAGAAAAACACCTGGAACCATTTTCTCAGTCATTTTAATGATTCATTTTGCCATTCTCTATCTCGCAATCGGAGTTTGCATTAAATAGAACCGTCTCCATTATTCTCATTATTTCCTTTCCCCAACGGCGAGTGCGGATGCGCAACTCGCCGTACGGGCGCGCGCAGCGCGGCCGTACAAATAATATACTTGGTGTGTATTTTCCGATTTTTCATTATCTTTATACTCTCTTTAAAAAAGAATCGAAAGAAAAAATATGTTTAAAATCAAAGGAAATTAGATTTTGGCACTGGACATTTCACGGCAATGAAGACTAAAAGCCCGGCAGGTAATTTATGAGAAATTTGTCCACTGTGAAGAAAATCTACGGTCTTCTGGAGTTTATAGCGGTAATGAATACCATTTGAAATAGAGTACGCTTTCAAGAATTGCTGACCGCTCAGTTACAGGAAGAAGTGTAGTGATCCCATGACTCGAAAATTATCTAACAAAAGAGATGCAAGTTTCTCCCAGTATTCGACAGTAGCCATTTCGACCAGGCTGCCGAACGGAGGCTAATAACAAAAGGACTTTCTGCAAAGAAAATATTATCAAAAAAGACCATGTTCCCGGCCACCCGTTTGAAGGGGTGGCCGGGCTTTTTTTATTTTTCTA
>CAZLHV010000253.1:0-4096 GCA_964559205.1 uncultured Bacteroidaceae bacterium | reverse complement strand
CTGCAATTCAACGACATATTTTATCAACCTAGATAATGATCGATGGGATCTGTTTGTAAAAACCTGTCGCCTGTATATTTTATTATATATCAATGCTTTTCATCCAATTAATGCAGGTACTTTTGCAAAAAAAATCAGCATGAAACGATCCCCAATCTTCAAAGCAATGCCTTACATGATTCTGGCACTACTTTCCGCCTGCGGTCCATCTGATAAAAACAAAAGCGAAAACCCATTTTTTGCAGAATTCGATACGCCTCATGGTGTTCCGCCCTTTGACAAGATCAAGTTTGAGCATTACAAGCCCGCCTTTGAAGAAGGAATGAGGGTGCAGAAGCTTGAAATCGATTCAATTGTTGCAACTGAAGAAGCTGCGACTTTCGAAAACACCATTGCCAAGCTTGATGCAAGCGGCGAAATGCTGTACCGAGTCAGTGCGGTTTTTAACAACGAAACCGAAGCAAATACCACCGATTCACTTCAGGCACTTGCCCAGGAACTGGCACCTGTGTTAAGCCAGCACGAAGACGACATTATGCTGAACGAGAAACTGTTTAGTCGGGTTGAAACTGTGTATAACAGCCGCGATAAACTGACCCCTGAGCAAAAGAAACTCACCGAGCTGACATATATCGACTTTGTACGCAGTGGAGCAAAACTCGATGAAAAAGGAAAAACACGCCTGCGCGAAATCAATCAGAAACTTTCGGTACTCGAACTTCAATTCGGCGATCATGTGATGGCTGACAACAATGCATTCAGAATGCTGATTGAAAAGAAAGACGATTTAGCCGGTCTGCCCCAAAGTGTGATCGATGCTGCTGCTGAAGCTGCAAAAGCCGAAGGTCACGATGGAAAATGGCTGTTTACTGCAGACAAGCCCAGCATGATTCCTTTTCTGCAATACAGCGAAAAACGCGATCTCCGGGAAAAGATATACAAAGGCTACTTCATGCGAGGTGACAACAACAATGAAAACGACAATAAAAAAACCATTGTCGAATTGGTGACTCTCAGACTTGAAAAGGCCAAACTACTTGGTTTCCTCAACCATGCTTCGTTTATCCTTGACCGAAACATGGCAAAAACACCTGAAACCGTGTATGATCTTATGCAAACCATTTGGGATGCTGCATTACCGGTTGCAAAAAACGAAGCGGCTGACATGCAGAAAATGATTGACCGCGAAGGTGGCAATTTCAAGCTAGCTCCATGGGACTGGTGGTACTACAGCGAAAAAATCCGTAAGGAAAAATTTGACCTTGATGAAGAAATGCTAAGGCCTTATTTCAGTCTGGATCATGTGCGCGAAGGCATCTTCCTGCTCAGTAACAAGCTTTATGGAATCAGTTTCAAGAAACTCGAAGGCGTTCCGGTATATCATCCCGATGTCACTGCATGGGAGGTTCTCGATACAAACAATGCTCACCTTGCTGTGCTTTATATGGATTTTCATCCACGTTCTTCGAAACGTGGCGGTGCATGGTGTACCTCTTACCGCGATCAATACGTCAAAAATGGAAAAAATGTGACACCGGTTGTCAGCATTGTGATGAATTTCACAGCACCTTCTGCCGGAAAACCGGCATTGCTTAACCTCGATGAAACTCTCACTTTCTTTCACGAATTCGGTCATGCCCTTCATTGCTTTTTCGGAAACGTAAACTATCGTCGCTTATCGGGATACGTTCCCCGTGATTTCGTCGAGCTCCCATCTCAAATCATGGAACATTGGGCATTAAATCCTGAATTCCTGAAAATGTATGCCAAGCATTACGAAACAGGTGAAACAATTCCCGACGAACTCATTGCCAAAATCGAACGCAGCAGTCATTTCAATCAGGGCTTTGCTACCATCGAATTCATTGCCGCAGCAATTCTCGACATGGACTATCACACCCTCGAAAACGCCGATAAACTCGATGTGCTTGCTTTTGAAAATGCTTCGATGAAACGTATCGGGCTCATCCCCGAAATCCTCCCAAGATATCGCTCAACATATTTCAATCATATATTCAGTGGCGGCTATTCAGCCGGATACTACAGTTACATCTGGAGCGAAGTCCTCGATTCCGATGCTTTTGAAGCATTTGTTGAATCTGGTGATATTTTCAACAAAGACCTGGCCCGCAAGTTCAGATACGAAGTATTGGCTCCTGGTGGAAAACGAAATGCCATGGATATGTATGTGTCCTTCCGTGGACGTGAGCCAAAAGTTGATGGTTTGCTGCGTAATCGCGGTCTGAAATAATCAAATTTTCTGCTGCATCAGTTTTTTTCATAGGTTTTTGGGTTTATTGGTGTATTAGCAGCAAAAGGCGCTCAACTCGAGCGCCTTTTTGTTTCTGGCTTTATGTGATCGATAATTAATCTATTCAACCAGCCGCCGACCTTCTGACAGCGACTGCACAAGCTTCTTCATCCTCCAACAGGTCATTTGCCGGCGTCCTGAATCTTCAGCCAAAGTGTAACTTGATACCTGAGGATTCTCTGAGATGATTTTTATCATTCGAAATGCCTCGTTCAAAGGCAAGCGACAATTATGAAACATGGTGTGGCTTGTAGCCGACTCCTCGTGCTTGCATTTAGTGCAGCGGCGACTATGAGGCTTCTTGCCTGCACAAAAGTGTGTGTTTCCGCACTTCCGACAAACAAAACCATCGGCCCACTTAATCTCAGAGAGGAATAGAAGACACTGATCCTCAGAAATACTCTCCAGATCAATCTTTTGCAAAAATGAGTAAAGTTTGATTTTCATTTGAAATTCAAAATTAGTAAAAATAAGTGATATTAAAACGATTTATTTTATATCTTTGCAAAAAAATAATCATTATGAAAATCAGCATCATTGCACTGTTGGCGTTGAGTCTGCTTGTAAGCTGCTCAGGAAGCAAAAAAAATCAAGAACAAGAAGTCGAGAATGACAGCGTTGTAACACAGAATGACAATGGCTCAAATGATCAAAACAAGGGTTCAGGCGAGAACGATAAAACTGCAGCTGCCTTTGGCGAAGGATCGGGAAAATCTGAATATCTAAGCACTCAGGCATTTGTCGACCATGTATTCGATTTTCGTACGCAAACAGAATGGAAATACAAAGGGTCTGTACCAGCTGTTGTCGATTTCTATGCCGACTGGTGTCGTCCTTGCAAACTGGTTGCGCCGATCATGGATGAATTGGCAAATGAATACAAAGGCAAAGTACAGTTTTACAAGGTCAACACTGACATGGAACCTGATGTAGCCAATGCCTTTGGTATCCAGAGCATTCCTAGCATTTTGTTCATTCCGATGGAAGGAAAAGGACAAATGACTACAGGAGCAATGACTAAAAGTGAATATAAAAAGCTGATTGAACAGGTGATTTTTGGAAAACAGTAAAAAAATAAAACCATGGAACATTTAAGCGCAGAAACATTCAAACAAAAAGTGTTTGATTATTCAAAGAATCAGGACTGGAAATACGAGGGCGACCTCCCATGCATTATTGATTTTTATGCCGATTGGTGCGGTCCCTGTAAAATGGTTGCCCCTATTCTTGAAGAATTATCGAAAGAATACGAAGGAAAAGTTTATATTTACAAAGTCGATACGGAAAAAGAACAGGAACTGGCAATGGTATTTGGAATTCAAAGCATTCCCAGTATATTGTTCTGTCCCATGAACGATAAGCCACAGATGGCCATGGGCGCACTTCCGAAAGCGACATTTGAGCAGGCGATCAAAGATGTTTTACTCAAATAAAAAATCATGAAATCGATCTTTACACTTTTATTAATTGCGGCCATTGTGGTTAGTGGCACTGCACAGACCACCATTCCCAACGCAGGATTTGAAAACTGGACTTCGGCCGGTTCATACGAAAACCCTGAT
Organism: uncultured Bacteroidaceae bacterium; assembly: GCA_964559205.1. GTDB lineage: Bacteria > Bacteroidota > Bacteroidia > Bacteroidales > DTU049 > GWF2-43-63. The sequence goes on along the minus strand of CAZLHV010000253.1, from coordinate 223 downwards.
TCGTGGGACAGCCCTAACGATGTCACATCATCGTTAGGGAAAATTGTTGTTGAAAAAGAAAGCAGCATTGTACATGGCGGGAGTTACTCAGCAATGATAAAAGCTGAATCGTCGATCGCTGGAACACTTCCGGGCATTCTCACTCTTGCTGATTTCAGTTTCGATTTATTGAGCCTTAGCGCAACCATTGAAGGTGGGACACCTTTTTCAGGCAGACCATACA
>CAZLHV010000252.1:0-4177 GCA_964559205.1 uncultured Bacteroidaceae bacterium | reverse complement strand
GAGGCACCTGTTGAAGAAATAATCTGCTGAACAGCTGCCCTGATGTCGTCCTCGCCCAGTTGAGCAGGCAGATAAGCCTCGATGAATGCCGCTTGCTTTATCTCCACCTCGAAAAGATCATTTCGATTCTGCTGCTGATAAATCGCTGCTGCGTCGCGACGCTGTTTGACGAGTTTTTGTAGGATTTTCACCTCTTCTTCAGGGGTGATTCCCTGGCTTCCTTCTGCAGTATTCGCCAGCAACAATGCTGCTTTCACACCACGCAAGGCTTCGAGTTTGTCCATTTCACGGGCTTTCATTGCCGACATAATATCGGCACTAATGGTTTCAAGAAGGCTCATGTTATTCGTTTTTATTTCTTTTCAATTGATTCAATTCCGAAATGATTTGCATCAGGTCAGTCTCCGATATTCCTTTTGCTGCCGCTACTTCAGCAAGTGTCCCCCACACTGGTTCGCCACACAATACGCACACAATGCCTTTTTCGCGTAATGCATGAACGGATTCAGGCAACAATTCAACCAGTTGGGCAATTTCTATATCGGCCTGGATGATATCACTCATAACTGTTTGTGGCATTCAGATCTTCAAAAGCTGTCATCAACCGTTTCACCATCGACTTTTCGCCTTCACGCAGCCACACCCTGGGGTCGTAGAATTTTTTGTTTGGTTTGTCGTCACCTTCGGGATTGCCAATCTGACCTTGCAGATAGCCTTCATTTTTCTTGTAGAAATTCATCACTCCTTCCCACATCGCCCATTGGGTATCGGTGTCAATGTTCATTTTAATCACCCCGTAGGAAATAGCTTCGCGAATTTCGTCACGTGCCGAACCACTACCACCGTGAAACACAAAATTCACCGGTTTTTCTGTGGTGTTGTATTTTTTCTGAATAAATTCCTGGCTATTCTTCAGAATCACCGGCATTAATTTCACATTGCCGGGTTTGTAAACGCCATGCACATTGCCAAACGATGCAGCAATGGTAAAATCGGGCGAAATCTTCATCAGCTCCTCATATGCAAAGGCTACGTGCTCGGGCTGGGTATACAACTTCGCATTATCCACATGCGTATTATCCACTCCATCCTCCTCGCCTCCGGTTACCCCAAGCTCAATTTCCAGGGTCATGCCGATTTTTGACATGCGCTCAAGATATTTCTTGCAGATTTCGATATTTTCCTCCAGCGACTCCTCGCTCAGGTCAAGCATATGACTACTAAAAAGTGGCTTTCTGTGCATTGCATAGAATTTTTCACCGGCATCGAGCAGGCCATCGATCCATGGCAAAAGTTTTTTTGCAGCATGATCGGTATGAATAATCACCGGCACACCATACATGGCTGCCACACGGTGAACATGTTCGGCACCTGAAACCGAACCTGCAATAGATGCCTGAAATGTGTCGTTCGGCAAGGCTTTTCCGGCATAGAATTGTCCTCCACCATTCGAGAACTGAATCATCACGGGAGCTTTAGCCTGCATGGCAGCTTCCATCACAGCATTCACCGAGTCAGTGCCAACCACATTCACTGCCGGAATGGCGTAATTGTTTGCTTTTGCATGATTCAGGAGGATACGCATTTTTTCCCCGAATACAAAGCCGGGCTCCAATAAAGATGTCAGTGTTTCCATAGCGATAATTTTGTTCAAAAATACGAAAAAGAAAAATATTTCATCTTAGCTGTAACAAATAGCCAATAGCTGACGTCCTATGTCCGGTTGGTTTATTTTGCAAGAGATACCGGAACTACAATTTGGTCCGGTATCTTTTTTTCAAAATTGTTATTTTTACACCATTAAACAAACAGCAAAGCTCTATGAAAGAATTTTTTAAGATGATGCTTGCATCCATGACCGGTTGTCTGATATCGGCCATATTAATGTTTCTCATCATCCTGGCTATCATTTCAGGCATGACTTCAGGAAGCGGAGATCAACCCGAAATCCTCGAAAAGACCGTTCTTGTGGTTGAACTGAACAAATCTATTCAGGAAAGGAGCTCCGACAACCCTTTCGACAATCTGAATATGTCGTCGATGAGCACTGATCAGTCTTCAGGACTCAATCATATTCTGTCTGCCATCAAATATGCAGCAGGCGATGAACGCATCAGCGGCATTCTGCTTGATTTGCGCGACATTGATGCAGGATATGCATCCATCGAAGCCATCAGAAATCAACTCGATACTTTCAAAGCTTCCGGAAAATTTGTGTATGCCTACGGCGACACCTATTCACAAAAAGCGTACTATCTGGCTACAGTAGCGCAAAAAGTATATTTGAATCCCGAAGGAGCCGTTGAGCTTAAGGGTGTTTATCTCGAATCGATGTTTTTCAAAAACGCCCTTGCCAAACTCGAAGTAGAGCCTCAAATCATTCGTCATGGTAAATTCAAGAGTGCCGTTGAGCCATTTATTCTTGAAGGCATGAGCGATGAGAACAGACTGCAGCTGCAAACATTTGCCAATAGCTTATGGGGCCATGTGTCTGGTGAGATTGCTGAAAGCCGCAATCAGGATACCACAACTCTGAATGCTACCGCCGACAGCCTGTTTGGGCTGAGTGCTAACGGAGCACTGAAATATGGGCTGGTCGACAGTCTGATTTACCGCGATGAACTCGCTGAAATGATTCGAAAGGTCAGTGGACAGGAGGGAGAATTGTATACCGTGAAGCTGAGTGATTACTATAAAAGTGTAAAAGAGCAATTGATCACATACAACGAAAACCGAATCGCTATCATTTATGCATTCGGAGAAATCAATAATGGAGAAGAATCATTTGGCACCATTAGTGGCCGAAGCATGGCGGCCACCATCCGAAAGGCAGCAGCCGATTCAGGAATCAAAGCCATTGTGCTTCGAGTCAACAGCCCCGGTGGCGATGCATTGGCTTCGGACATGATCTGGCGCGAAGTTTTCATGGCCAATAAAATAAAACCGGTGGTGGTTTCCATGGGCGATTATGCAGCGTCAGGCGGTTATTATATCAGCTGTGCTGCACGAAAGATTTATGCCGAACCCACCACGCTCACCGGCAGCATCGGTGTTTTTGGTGTGATTCCCAACATGCAAAAGCTTTTCAACAATAAACTTGGAATCACATTCGACGCTGTGAAAACCAACGATCATTCTGACTACATCAGTGTCAATAAACCCATGAATGAATTTGACCGTGCCACCCTTCTTGCCCAAATTGAGGATATTTATTCAACCTTCATCGGACATGTGGCAGAAGGTCGTAAAATGAGTGCAGAAGAAGTTGACAGCATTGGTCAGGGTCGCATCTGGTGCGGTGTTGATGCCCTCCGCATCGGGCTGATCGATGAACTGGGCGGAATCGACGATGCCATTGCATTTGCTGCAAAAGAAGCTGGACTCACCGAATACAGCATCGAGGAACTCCCTGTAGAGAAAGATTTTATTGATGAGTTCATCAAAAACCTGAACAATAACGCCTCTGCCGAAAAAGCCATCCGATCCGAGCTTGGACAATTTGCTCCTCTTTATGAAGCATGGTTTTCAGCTACTCAGGCTTCAGGCATTCAGGCCAGGCTGCCTTGGTTTTTGATCATGCACTAACAATTTGGCCACTATGGCAATTGCCTGAAAAATGCTCTTATTTCTCAATTGAAAAAAAAAGCAGGAGGCTTCTCCTGCTTTTTTTGTAATGTGCTTATATTATTTGGCTCCTTCTGGCGCATCCTCCACCACATTGCGGCTAGGATTAACCATCACCACCACATTCGATTCCGGTAAAAGAATCTGATAGTCGGGTGAAACCAGATCCTTCACGCGGACCATGTTGTTGATGTCAAGAGGAGTAATGTCAACCACAATCTTTTCAGGCATTTTGTCGGGTAAGGCAGAAACCTTCATTCGCTTCACTTTCTGAGCAAGTTTACCCCCTTTAAGAACTCCGGGAGATGTTCCAATGATTTCCAGAGGAATTGAAATAGTCACTGGCTTATCGCCGAAAAACTCCAGAAAATCAACATGCAGAATGCTGTCGCTTACCGGATGATACTGAACATCCTGAAGAATGGCATTGTGTTTTTGTCCATCGATGTTCAATTCAATAAAGCATGCCTTTGGAGTGTAAATCACATCCTTGAATTGCTTTTCCTGTGTGAAAAAATGAATCTGCTCTTTTCCGCCATAAAGCACACAAGGC
>CAZLHV010000251.1:0-4216 GCA_964559205.1 uncultured Bacteroidaceae bacterium | reverse complement strand
GATTCACAACCGCGTTGTGAATCGTTGACAAACGGCTTTTGAATCAAATACGAATGCTACGTGGTGTCCTTCTGCAAGTCCTGACCAGCAGCGTCGGGACTTGCCCTTCTTTGATACCTTTGTGATACAAACAATTTTAAAATTTAGACAGTTACTGAATAAAAGCGATCTGTTACGTTATCGAAAAGTCTTTGTTAAGCATTACCGGATCAAACACAACAAATAATAGCGTATAAACAGGTCAATGCATTGCACCTTCAGCCATGATCACCGTGAAATGCCTTGAATCTTCAAAAAGGCTTTTGTGTTTATACAAATTCACTGCGGCTATGAACTACAGTTTTTTAGCGTACTCTGCGCCTCGGGAAAAGATGCCTCACAGGGATAAATTTTCAGACAGCTTCGTAAACTGAGAGCTTCAGGATTCTGCCTGATGCGACGCAGACTTGCGCAGGCTGCTGATCATCTCGCGGGGAAAACTGCGCGAAACCGGAATTTCGAATTCAATGTTTTCGAGATGAATCTTATAGCCCTGAGCATTCCCTGAAACTCTTGAAACGTGCAGTGTGTTGATAATGTATGATTTATGACAACGGACAAGGTTCTCCATTCCTTTTAGCTGCTCCTCGGCAAGTTTCATGGTTGAACGATATAACTCCTTTTTCACCCGGCCGCTTACCAGATGATACAAAGCAATGTAATTATCATTTGCTTCGATGCAAAGCAGACTCTCCTGCTGAATGCTGATGTCGGCTTCCTTTCCTTCGAAACGGAACTGAATAGATCGTTTATCTACTTCGGGTTTGAGTTCCTGCAATTCGCGGGTGTATTCACGCGCCTGTGCAAGGTATCGCTTCAGAAGAATTCTTTCTGCAAAAAACACGGCAACGAAAAGAACCGGCATGGCATAGGTAATGACATCGCGCAACACAACAATAAATCCGTCAAAACTCAGGTTTCCGGTAAGAAGGCTGAGCAGCAAGGCAATCAGCAACAGCGAAGCCATGGTGAATAAACTGTACCGTAACAGCGTTTTTGTGTCAGGTGAAATGCGCTGAAGATTAAACACAGAGAGGATCACAATCATTAATATAGCGATCAGCAAAAAGTTGCGATTGCGCTTTTCCGATGCAGCATTACGCATTTCGGCATTTCGTAGGGTTTGCAGGTATCTGATTTCTTCTTCCTTTTTTTCAACCTGAAAACGCGCTTCGAGCTCTGCTACCTTTCCGGTCATTTCAATGCTGCTGATGGTGTCTTTCAGACCCAGATGCTTCAGAAGGGTGCGATAGGCATCGCCCGGACGGTTAAGGGCTGCAAATGCATTGGCCTGATCCTTATAAATCTGCATAAGGTCATTGCGCATCTGCATCTGTCTGGCATAAAACGCAGCCGAATCGAGCAAAACAGCAGCCTCGCTGTAAGATCCACGGGCCATTTGCAACAAACCGTATTCGTGATAGCACAGGGCCAGGCCACTGGTGTCATTCATTTCCGAAGCAATTCGAAGGGCCTTTTCGATGTTGTCTGAGGCACTGGCATAACGCCCCAATCGGGTTTCAACTCCCGATATACCATACAGCGCATACAGAACCCCTTCGCGGTTGCCGGTCTCTTCCTCAATGAGCAATGAACTGTAATAATAACTTAAAGCCCGGTCTAAACTGTCCACCGTCTCGTACAGGGCTCCGATGTTGTATAACCGAATCGAAATCTGAGGCTTGTTCTTAAGCTTCTCCTCAATGTCAAGCGATCGCTTGTAATAATAAAGTGCCTTTTGAAAATTATTTTGCGCCTGATAAATGTTGCCGATATTGTTCAGACAGCTCGACACTTTAACCTGATTGTCCGATGTCTCTGCAATTCGCAGCGCATTGAAATACGATTCCGCAGCGCGGTCAAACTCACCAATATTTTTATAAACCATGCCTGTAAGCAGCAAGGCATTGATTTGCCCTTCGGCATGAGAATGACGCTGACTCATCAGCAGTGCCTGTGACGAATAATCGAGTGATGCTGCCGGATTGGATTTGACGAGCTGATATGCTTTGTCATTCAAATCATTGATGACTTTTAGGGTATCCGGATCAGCAACCTGCTGCGACATGGCCGACCAAGAAGTCAGCATAAAAATAAGCCAAGTTCGAATTGCCCTGTTGATCATCGGTGCGTGTAAATTGCAACGCAAAGATAATCAAACAAAATGTATTGGTCAATACCCTGCAATGGTGCTGACATTTTATTCAATCACAAGCGCTCTGGTGAAAATGCTTTCACCGGTGACCTGCACATAATACACTCCGGGAGTCAGCATGCTCACGTCAAGGCAACGTTTATTGCCTTCAGAAGACGAAGAACGGATCAGGGGCTTCCCTTCCTGTGAATAAATAACGACCTCAGCTGATCCATCGTCGGAAAGCTCAATCATGACCTTGTCCGAGGCAGGATTTGGGTAAATTACCGCTGCCAACTCAGATTCAGAAACTGCCAGATAAGAAGGCAAAACGCTCAGCTGAACTACGGCATCGATGGTGAAAGGGGTTGCTTGATTGTCGGTCAGCGAAAGTTTGAGAAGATATGTGCCCTCGGACGGAAGCAGTGCGGTATTAAAATCGTCCAGTTTCTCGTGACGCTTTTCTATATTTTGAGGAACATCGATGGCAATCCAGCTGGTGCCCATGTCGGTACTGTAGAAAAGCTGGTACTGTCCAAAATCCATGAGCGGCGAAGCAGGATCCTTGTCAATCCATGCCGAGCCAAACACTTCGTAGTTTTGACCATAATAGGCCGAGTATGGTCCTTCAATATTCAGCAGCCATGCGCATGCTTCGGCATAATACACCGGGTCCTGCGGGATGGAGCTTTGGGTCACAATAAGTACGCTTTGCTCGGTAGCCTCAAGCGATCCAAGCATAACATTGCTGTTGGCATAAAGCATAATGCCATTGTGTTGCGAACGCACCGATGAGCTGGTGGTGGTGTAACCGGCAATACAAATGCTGTTGTCGTTGGCGAAAAAATAGCCGCCGCTGCCATCCACCAACACGGTATTGGTGGTCACCGTTGAATATCCAAAAGTTCCGATTTCGCCAACAATGCATGAAGAAACATCCACGCTCACGGTATCGAACATATACAGACTCCATGTGCGCACCGAACACGCCTGAAGCGTCAGGTTGCGGTCAGCAATATTCATGGTCTGGTTTGCATATGTGGTTTGATTCACCAATCCGCTAATGTCGAGATTTGCACTTCCGGTAAACCAAAGGCCAATGGTTCTGAGCGTGGAATTAGAGATGGTTACATCGGTATTTCGATCCGGCATGAGTCCCCAAAGCACTTCGGTACAGGTGTCAATCTCGACCTGATAACCAAACCCGCTTACACCAGGGCTTGCCGGTCCGAAATCGTAATGATCCAGTGTGTCACCGTCCGGAAAACTCATATTCATTACAGCACCGGGCTGGATGTAATGCCAAAGTAACACTGTAGCCGCATGACTGATGCTGATGTTGCATGAGTCCGTCATAATGAATTCCCCTGCCTGATTAATGCCATCAATGAGCAATGATGCATTTTCGCTCAAACCACAGGTTCTGAAGCCTTGCGTGGTCACATCAATCAACTCGACCCGCCCGTTTTCGGCAATGACCATGTTGTGCGATAAGCCATTATAATTTAAAGTGCTGTTTTCCGCTCTGAAAAGACCGTTGCCGGTGCACACCACTGAACGCTGATAGAAATACTGCTGCGGCTGACTGATATTAGAATTTTGAATATCGATTACCGCATCGTTGCCAAAAACAACCAGATCGCCCGGAAGGACCATCGTGGCATTTTGTATCCAAACTTTGCCTGTATCCAATGCCACCACAGTTCCTGCAAAACTCCAGTTGCCGGTAATCAGCGTGTCGGAGGTAATATACAAAGTGTCGCCCTGTACCATGTTCCGGTGTTGACTTTTCACCGGCGAAACTTGTTTTATTCCATGCTTTGAAAGAATGGATCCGGTTGAAGATGAAGCCGGTTGAGATTGCTGTGAAACTGCAAATAGAGGCAGCAACAGAAAGACGAACAAAAGTCTCATTTTTTTCATGCTAAGGTATCATTTTTATGAATACACGGAAAGTTGGGTTTACCCTTATAAAGCATTAATGAACGAAAAAAAGCCCGCCCGCAGAGCGGACAGGCCGTTGAAGCTATGATGAAAAAGTGC
>CAZLHV010000250.1:0-4241 GCA_964559205.1 uncultured Bacteroidaceae bacterium | reverse complement strand
CACATAAACTCCGCAGCCCGGAAGAAAGAAAAAAAGATTTTCTGGATGCTGAACTGACATTCACCGAAGCCGAAGTGAAACAAAGTACAGAACGCTGCCTCGATTGCAGCAACTGCCGCGAATGCCATCAGTGTGTAACAGCGTGTCCGGCATATGCCATCGACTTTTCACAGAAAAAAGAGAACATTACAACCGAAGCAAAATCGGTCATTATTTCTACCGGTTTCAAACTGTTTCCACCAAAAGGAAAACCGGAATATGGCTATGAAAAATACCCGAATGTGATTGATTCATTGCAGATGGATCGTCTGATCGCGCCAACACGTCCGTTCAACAATGTGCTGCGTCCGGGCGATGGAAAAACACCGGATAATATTGCATATGTGTTATGTACCGGATCGCGCGATTCAAGCATTGAAAATCATGCATGCGGACTTGAATGTTCGAACAACCCCATCTGTTCGCAAATCTGCTGCATGTATTCCATCAAGCAGGCTCAGCTGCTGATGGGCGCTCTGCCACTGGCCGACATCACCATTTATTACATGGACATCCGTGCTTTCGGAAAAGGTTATGAAGAATTCTTCGTTCAATCGAAAGGCATGGGCGTGAATTTCGTGAAAGGAAAAATTGCGAAAATCAAAGAGAAGGATGATGGCAGCGGTGATCTGATTCTGCGCTACGAAGATGTTACCACCGGAACCTATAAGGAAGCCAAACACGATCTGGTTGTGCTTTCAGTTGGTGTCCTGCCTGATAAAACCATTCCGCAGATGTTTCCGAACGACACGCTGGAACTTGATGAATTCAACTTTGTGAAACAACCAGATGAATTACTCAACCCGGCCAAGACAAGTATTGAAGGGGTGTTCGTAGCTGGTACTGCATGCGGTCCAAAAGATATTCCAGACTCAATACTTTCAGCAGGTTGCGCTGCAGCAGGAGTCGCTTCATATTTAAAAATCGCCACGAAGGCGCAAAGTCACTAGTAACGAATTAAGCCACGAATACACAAAGACACAATAAATGGAAAACAAAATTAAATACAGCCACTGCAAATCAAAGTCACAAAGAACTGTTTCTTGTGTCTTGGTGCCTCTGTGGCATTCTTCCATATTTCTGTGTCTTGGTGTCTTGGTGGCAAAATCCAAAATAGCATGAACGAAAATTTTGAAAAACTCAGCGAGGAAGAAGAAAGGATCGGTACAGCCATCATTGAAGCTGCATATCGTGTGCATAAAGCATTGGGGCCAGGGTTGCTTGAGAAAATATATGAGGTATGTTTATGCCATGAGTTGAAGAAAACTGGCTTTGACGTAAAAAGACAAGTGTACCTTCCCGTATTTTACGATGGAATTATGTTTGACGAGGGGCTAAAGCTTGACGTACTCGTAAATGACAAAGTTATTTGCGAGTTAAAAGCTGTTGAAATTGTGAATCCTGTTTGGGAAGCCCAGCTCCTGAGTCATTTGCGGCTTACAAAACGACGGTTAGGGTACCTGATAAATTTTAATGTCCCCGTTATCAAAAAGGGAATTAAAAGAATGATTCTGTAAAATCACCACGAAGGAACAAAGTCACTAGTAACGAATTAAGCCACGATGGCACAAAGACACAATAAATGGAAAACGAAATGAAATTCAGCCACTGCAAATCAAAGTCACAAAGAACTGTTTCTTGTGGCTTGATGTCACCATGGTATTCTTCCATATTTCTGTGTCTTGGTGTCTTGGTGGCAAAATCCAAAAGCATATGAATAATAAAATTGGAGTATATATTTGTCATTGCGGCGGCAACATTTCCGATTATGTGGATGTGGCCGAAGTGCAGCGTCTGATGAAGGACGAAGATGGTGTGGTGATTTCCAAACATGTGATGTTTGCCTGCGCCGATTCGAATCAGAAAGAAATGATCGAAGACATTCAGTCGCAGGGACTCGATGCCATTGTAGTGGCTTCGTGTTCACCAAAGCTGCATACACACACGTTCCGCGGAGTTGCTGAACGCGCCGGACTGAATAAATACAATTACATTCAGGCGAATATCCGCGAGCAATGTTCGTGGCCACACAGCGACAAACCGCTCGATGCAACGCACAAAGCGGTAGGTCTGATCCGGGCTGCCATCAAAAAAGCAGCATTGTCCGAAGCTTTGGAAAATATTGAAATTGAAGCAAAAGATGCATCGCTTGTGATTGGTGCCGGTGTTGCCGGAATGAAGGCTGCGCTTGAACTTGCCGGTATCGGAAATCAGGTTTTTCTTATTGAAAAAGAAGCCCATGTCGGTGGAAAATTGCTTGAAAACGGAAAACTTTTTCCGACAGGACAACATGGAAAAGATCTTGCATCCGGCTTGCTGAGCCAGATTAAAGCTAATCCGAAAATCACATTATTCACTGAAACCGAAGTGGAAAAAGTTTCCGGAAGTGTCGGAAATTTCTCAGTCGATGTAAAAGTGCGCATGGCTGGAACAAACACGGAGACAATGTCGCTCGCTGTTGGTTCTGTGCTGGTCGCAACCGGATACGCGCACTATCAGCCAAAAGAAAGCGAATACGGCTATGGACTTTCTGATCGTGTTCTCACATTGCCAGAACTGAAAAAGCGCATGGAAGAAAACAATGGCGTGATCACACACAACGGAAAACATGTAAAATCACTTGCATTCATTTATTGCGTCGGAAGCCGCCAGAGCAAAGGCGAAAACAAGTATTGTTCACGCATGTGCTGTTCATCAGCGATTCACACATCGTTGTTGCTGAAAGAAAGCAATAAGGATATGAAAATCCTGCATCTGTACCGCGATATCCGCACCTATGGCAAGCAGGAAATCATGTATGAAAAATCATCGAAACAGGGCGATATTTATCTGAAATTCGAAGAGAAAGAAGCCCCTGTAGTTGATGTGGTAAATAATATTGTCACTGTAAAAGTGAAGGACTATCTCACACAGAAAAATGAAATTGAATTTCAGCCAGACATGCTGGTGTTGGTAACCGGCGCTGTGGCACGCGAAGACAGTGAAGATGTTTCGGCAAAATTCAAAATTCCGCGAGGTGCGGACAAGTTTTTCAACGAAATTCATCCCAAACTGAAACCGGTTGAAACGGTCATAAACGGTGTGTTTATCGGTGGTTCATGTCAAGGTCCAAAAAATGTGAGCGAGTCTGTTCAGTCATCAACGTCGGCTGTTTCGAAAATTGCAGCACTCATCAAAGACGGACTTGTTCAGCTGGAGCCGATCATTGCACGCGTTAATGCCGATGCCTGTGTCTGGTGCGGCAAATGCGCGGCTGTATGCGAATACGACGCGTTAAAAGAAGTAACCCTGAATGGAAAACAAATTGCTGAAGTCAATCCTGCAACCTGCAAGGGATGCGGTATTTGCACTCCTGTTTGTCCGACCGATGCCCTCGAAGTGAAAATGTACACCAATGCTGAAATGGAATCGATGATCGACGGTTTCATGGAAATGGTTGTGCTGGAGCCATCTGCAGAAGAAGCAGAAGAAGTGGAAACTGGTGGTCCCGTGAAAATGAAAGAGTATCCGCAACTGTGGCGACAGATAGCTGCATCTATTTCTACTGAGCACAAGACCATTCCTGAAATTGCTCAAAGCATTGGTGTAGAAAAAGATCTCGTTACCTGGCATGTCATGACCATGAATAAATACAATGTTTTGATGGCCGACGGGCTGGATAAGAAAGAACAGTATTACTATTACAAATTAAAAATCTAGCAGCAATGGCAACCATCAATTTTGAATTTGCTGATGATATAAAAAAATTCGGTGCGAAGGATTTCGATGCATGCTTCAATTGCGGCACCTGTACTGCGATCTGCGATTTGTCGGATGTCGATAATTCGTTTCCGCGAAAAATGATCCGCTACACCACACTTGGAATCACTGATGAAATCAAGACTTCGCTCGATCCGTGGCTGTGCTATTATTGCGGCGACTGCTCCTCCAGCTGCCCGCGACAGGCTGATCCGGGTAACCTGATGATGTCACTCCGCCGCTGGCTGATGTCGAAATACGACTGGACCGGACTTTCAGGATTATTGTATCGACACATGAGCGCCTACATTGTAGCTTTTCTGCTCATAATCGGAGGAATCGCCGGCGCATATATGAGCGATGTATTTACGCAGGAAGAATGGCTGCATTACGGACATATATTCGAAATGGTGGCCATCGGAGCCATTTTCGCAGTGGTCCTTTTACCGAATATTATCCGCATG